>JAEUHW010000160.1 GCA_016793245.1 Planctomycetota bacterium | reverse complement strand
GTCCCGCCGACCATCTTGCCGTCCTGCTCGTAGAACCAGTCGCTGAGCTCGGAGAGCTTGCAGCTCACGGCGCTGCCGAGCTTCAGGCCCTCCAAGTCGCGCGGCTCGTTGGCCAGCGTCCCGCGCACGAGATCGCCTTCGATCGCGGTCACCTGGATCCAGATGTGCTCCTGTCCGCCCTTCCGCGTGCGGAACGGGAACTTCGCCGAGAGTTCGCCGCCCGCGGCGTGATGCGCGGCGCCCTGCTTCCACGTCGCGCGCGCTGCGGCGATCGCGCGCTCCATCGCGGCATCGTCGTCGGGCTGCACGACCGCCACCGAGAGCTCGCCGAGCGTCGCCGCGACGGGGTCCTCGGCGCGGAGCTGCGCCGGCAGCTCGGCGCTGGGGATGATCCACGCGGGATGGCAATGCCAGTTCAAGGCGAGCACGTCGTCGCCCCAGAGCGCCGCGGCACAGCGCGCGAGGAGCCGGCGCCGCTCGAGCTCCGCGGCGTCGCCCGGAGCGCCGGAGGTCGCGAGATGCAGCACCGCCTGGTGGCGCTCGATGGCGGCGAGCGCGGGGAGATTGCGCGCCGCCTCGACCGTCTCCAACGATCCTTCCCAACGCGGCCCCATGGTCGCGAACACCATCTGCTCGCCGAGCGAGATCGCCGCGAGCGGATCGCTGACGACGATGTAGCGATCGCTGTCCTTCGCTTCGTCGAGGCCGGCGAACTCCGACTTCAGCTCCGCGCCGAGGCGCTTCCGCAGCTCGGCCTCTTCGAGCTTCCGCGGAGCCGTGAGCAAGACCACCAAGCTCGACATCATCCGCGGCGCGAGCGCCTGGAGAGGATTCTTGCCGAGCAGGTCTTGATGCAAGCCCTCTTCGTCGCCGTCGTAGGCATCGAAGGTGCCGTGATGCGCCGCACCGATCCCGAGCACGTCGCCGCCGAGCGCGGCAGCGGCGACGCCGCCGAGCAAGCGATACGCCGCGACCAGCGCCTCGTCACCGATCGCCGGATCCGTCGAGATCAGCAGGCGTGAGCGATGCGCGCGCAGCGCGTCGCGTTGCTCGGCGTCGAGATGCGGCATCTCCTCGTCGCGGAGCGGCAGCACCGTTGTCGCACGCAAGCTCCAACGCTGCGTGTCGCGCCCGCCGCGGAAGGCCGAAGCATCGCCCTGGAGCCAAACACCCTTCGCCGTCGGCTCGGAGGCGACCTGCGCCTCCAGCACCTCGGCGAGCCGGGCGCGGAAGCGCTCGACATCGAGGACGCGGGGCTGCGCGAGCAGCAGGACGATCGCGGGCGCCTGCGCGGGAGCGGGTTCCTGCGGGAGCCCCGGTCGATGCCGGACCTCCGCGCGAAGAAGGCCACCGAGAGCGACGAGGAAGAGCAGGGCGAAGGAGCGCGTGCGCATGCGACTTACCAGCCGAGTCCGAGACGCAGGTTCATCCCGACGAGAACGAAGAGGATACCGAGTACCGTCACCGCGACGATGTGCAGCGCGAGCAGGGGCAGGCGCGCGGCGTGGAGCCCAGGGATCAAGCGCAAGCGCGCGTGCAACGCCAGCGCCACCGTCGCCGCGAGCAGGATCAGCTTGTAGCCGATCGGCCGCGCGTACGGCAGGTCGAAGTCGAACCACAGCGCCACGTCCTCCACACGGTAGTGCGCGAGCCAGAGCCCGGTCCCTACCTGCACCAGCAGCGCCGGTAACCCGACGCGCTCGAAGAGCGCCTCGTACTGCGTGATCACGGTCACGTCGCGGCGGCGCAGCGCACGCGGCAGCACGGAGAGCGCGAGGACGAGGTGGCCGCCGGTCCACACGCAGGCGGCGAGGAGGTGGAGGCTCAGCAGGAGGACGTAGGTGCTCATCTTTGCGCACGCGGCGCTCCGGGCGAGGAGCGTCGTGCCTGCCCTATGGTAGCCAGGTCAGGTGCGATCGCGGGAGCGCGCGCTTCGCGCCGAATACAAAGGCGCGGGCCGGAGACTTCCGTCCCCGGCCCGCGCAGGTCGATCGCTCGCTCGGGAGCCGCCGATCCTCAGCTCACTGGTGGGGGCCGTTCTCCGCTTCGAGACCGTGCTTGCGGAAGCCCAGGCTCGCGAGGGTCGACTCGAGGTCCTCGGCGCGCTCGGTGGTGCCGGCCACCGCGATGAGCTGCGCGGTCACCGAGAGCGCTTGGGTCTGCACGACGCTCAGCGCGGTCTGGTTCTGGTTGCTCGGGCAGACGACGGTCGGGAACGCATACGCCGCATTGCCCGAAGCATCCTGCGTGCGCACGACGAGGACATAGATGCGGCCGTCGCTCGAGCCGCGTCGCTCCGAGCGCAGGCGCAGCGTCCCCGCGCCGATGTCCTTCGCGTCCGGGGAGTGCCGACCCGTGCCGTCGCCGGTGTCGGGCAGCTCGATCTCGTCGCACCAGACCTGCACCGAGACGTTCTCGACCGCGGCCTGCGGAGTGCAGTGATCGCTGGCCTGCACGGCGAGACCGACGTTCACCAGCTCGTGCTGCGGCGACCAGAGCACGCTCGTCGCGACGGAGGCCTGCAGCACCGGCGGCTCGGTATCCACGACGAACACGTGGCGCTCGACGCGCACCGCGGGGTTGCCGAGCGAGTCCACGGCGTCGTAGGTGACGACGTAGTGGCCGAGCTGGTGAGGATCGACGGTGTCGCCGCCGATCGTGGCCAGGAGCCCTTGGTCGCAGTCATCGCTGACGCTGGCGCCGAGCTCGACGTAGCTGTCGTGCCCGCACTCCAGGTTCACGATCGCGTCGCCGACGAGCGCGATGGTGGGCGCGGCGTTCCGCACCGTGAGCGCCGCCGCATCGCTGTCGGCGCTGCCGCAGCCGGGCTCGTTCACGCGGCAGAGATAGCTCCCGCCGTCGGCGAGGCCGCTCACGACGAAGCTCAGCGTCGCGGAGGTCGCGCCGAGGATGGGGTTTCCGTCCTTCAGCCACTGGTACTCGAGGCCGCTGTGCATGCGCCCGGTCGCCGCGACGGTGAAGCTCGCCATCTCGCCGACGCAAAGCGTCTGCGGCGCGGGTTGCTGCGTGATCTCGGGGCCCGCGGGATGCACGTGCAGCAGAGCGGGAGTCGTCGTCGCGCTGCCGCAGGCGTTGGTCACCGTGCAGGTGTAGCTACCGGCGTAGCTGAAGTCGACGACCGGGATGCTCAGCGTCGCCGCTTGGCCCACGACGGGGATCGGGCTGCCGTTCCAGTACCACTGGTAGCTCAGCGGCTCGGTGCCGGTCGCGGTCGCGGTGAGCGAGACGCTGTTGCCGTAGCACGCTTCGAGGTTCGTCGGAGAGCTCGTGATCGAGGGTGCGGTGCAGGTCGAGCCTACCTGCATGCGGTACCAAGCGATCTCGCGCCATCCCACCGCGGCCGCGACGGACACCGACTGCGCCGTTGCGTCGGTGACGGAGAAGGGGACCGGCGAGATCGTGGTGTTGGTGAACGTGGAGAGGATCGAGCCGGGGTACGGGAGGATGTCCCTCTCTCGGTAGTCCTCCCCTCCGAGGCTACCCGGGTAGTAGTGGAGGGGGTCGTTGGCGATGCCGCTCGCCGACGGATACGAGGAGATGAGGTTGAAACGTCCGATCGCGATGTAGTAGACCCCCGCTGCATAGGGTCGCACGAAATGCGGCACGTTCAGAGGAGCGCCGTACTGATCATCGTTCTGGTAGTCGAAGATCTCCCGCAGGGCGGCGTCGAACACATGGATCTCGCTATCGACCGTCGAGAGTCCGACGGCGGAAAGAGTGATCTGCCCGGGCGCGAAGGTTCCAGGGACAGCCTGCGCCGCGACGGGCGTGGACTGGAGGGTGAGCACGTACGGTGCGCTCGAGGTCAGCAGCGGATTCGAGGTGCTCGTCACTCCAGTGACCCGAATCAGGATTCTCTCGCTGTCGCCGAAGCCGTACCACGAGTACTGCGGAACCGCTGCCGAGGCAAAGATGCCGGCCAAGCTCGTGCTATCTGGAACAGTCGCGCCGTAGTCGGAAATCAGAAGGGACATCGTCTGGCGAGGGTTCGCGGACCCGATCGTGAGGCGATGCCGGTAGATCCCTAGCGGCAACGGAGCCAGCTCGATCAGGTGGACATCCGCGGAGTTGGGCGCTCCGGGAGTGCTCGTTGTACCGGTCGTCACCCCGGTGATCGTGCTGCCCGCGCTCATTACGAACGCGCCCGCGGCGATCGCCAGGGCTCGAGTCTCGTTGGGCTCGACCTCGGAGTACTGCGCGTGTGCGGCGGGAAGGGAGAGGGCGCCGAAGGCGATAAGCCCTAGCATGCGTCGGAGCATGGATGAATACCTCGGAGCAGAGGAGAGGCAGCACGCGCCTCACGGCGCCCGGCACGGTACCGGGACATCGACGCGAGGGACGGGACGACGGAGCCTCACCGGTCCACAGCGCATTCCCCGCCCCGAGCTCTCCAAAAAAAAACGCGCGCGCTGCGCTCCGGGTCAGCGCCCGGCCGCCCGCCATCGCCCCGCTTCCTCCGGCTTCCCCCAGGCTTCGTAGAGCTCCACGAGCTCGGGCATCACACGGATCTGGCGCCCATTCGCTTCCGCGAGGCGCACGGCGCGGAGCAGCGATGCCTCTCCTTCCTCGAAGCGCTGGAGGCGCCCCAGGGCAATACCACGCATCCGCACCACATCGTAGAGCTGCGGCCCGAGCTTGGCGCGCTCCAGGTCGCGATCCAGGCCTTCGCTGCGCTCCAGCATCTCCTCGAAGCGCTGCGCGCGATGGAGGGCGATCGTCACGTTCACCCGCGCATTCAGGATGCGATCTTCGCGCATGCTCCGCTGCGCCGCGGCGAGCGCCTCCTCCATCCACGGCAACACCTCGTCCTCGCGTCCCAGCGCCCTCAACGCCAGGCCCAGCTGCGTCGCCCCCGTCGCGAGCTCGTCCGAGTTCAACGGCTCGCGAGCACGCACCTGCTCCAGAGCTTCGACGAGGAGAGGTACCGCGCGCGCGGGTTGATCGAGATCGCACAGCGCCCGCGCCAGGCCGAAGAGGCTGCGCGTCTCGAGAGGACGACCGGCATCCCGCAACGCGAGCCGCGCATCGACCACTCCCCCACGCAGCTCGACATCGCGCCGCTTCCAGTACTCGTGCTGGAGCAGCGCGCGCATGACATTGGGGACGAGCGCCCGATCCATCGCCGCCTTCGCGCCCGCGTAGTTCTGGAGGGCGAGCTCCGCGGTGGCGAGACCGAACTGGCTCGCACCGAATAGCCGATCCGCGACCGTGTTGCCTCCGAGCTCCTGCGCCAGCGCGAGGAATCGACGCGCTTCCTCGGTGACCTCCCGCGCCTTCCCCTGCGCGCAGGCGCTCCTCCAGGCGAGGTCTCTCGTCAGCAGCGCTTCGTCCGACGCGGGATGCTCTGCGAGGGTCTTCTCGGCAAGCAAGCGGCGAGCTTCGTCCTCGGCGGCGGCGAAGCGCTGGCTTCGGAAATGCAGCTCGATGCTCGTGAGACGTAGCTTCAGGCGCTGGCGCCATTCCGCGCTCTCCAGCACGCCGCTCGCGCGGAGCCGATCCAGCTGCGCCTCCGCTTGCGCGATCCGACCGACCAAGAGGAACGCGCGAGCCAGAGCGCCGCGCACGCGAGCTTCGATCTCCGGTCGCACCTCGAGCTCGCTCCCGAGCTGCACCGTGGCCAGATCCAGCACGTCGGCGAAACGCAAGTCCCCCGACAAGCCCGCGGAAGCAGGAGTTTCGAGCACGAAGGCGAGGCGGCGCGAGACTTCGTCGGCCGCTTGCGCCTCGAGCACCGCCGTCTGGCGCTCGCGGTCCGCTCGCGCTTCCGCCGCACGCGCCTCGGACTCCGCGCGCCGAGCGTCTTCGAGAGCGAGGAGCGCCACCACGAGGCCCGCGACGAGCGAGAGCGCAGCGACCAGGACCCCTGCGGCCAGGCCGCGGTGGCGCCGCACGAGCTTCCGCAGCAGGTAGAAGCGCGTCGTCGAGCTCGCGCTGACTGGCTCGTCGCGACGCAGATGCTCGAGATCGAGGGCCAGGAGCGAGGCCGAGGGATAGCGCCGCTCCGGCTCGGGCGCGCAGGCGCGCGCGATGATCGCCTCGAGGTCGCCGCGCAGCGCGGGGTCGCGGCGCGAGAGCGGCACGGGCTCGGCGTGGAGCAGCATGCGCACGACCTCGGTCAAGCCCTTGCCCTCGAAGTCGTAGGGGAGCCTGCCGCAGAGCAGCTCGTAGCCGATGACGCCGAGCGCGTAGACGTCGGCGCGCGTGTCGACCGTCGCGCCGGGCCCTTGGAAGCGCTCGGGGCTCATGTACGGCAGCGTCCCCACGAGCTCGCGATCGGCCGTGAGCTGCGTCCCCGAGCTCTCCTCGACCAGGCGCGCGACGCCGAAGTCGATGATCTTCGGCTCGTCGTTCGCCGCGACGAGGATGTTCGCGGGCTTGAGATCGCGATGCAGCACGCCGCGCTGATGCGCGTGCTCCACCGCGCGCGCAAGCTTCTCCAGGAGCTCGAGGCGCCGCGTGCGCGAAGGCCCGCTCCCGGCCCAGGCCGCGAGCGTCGGCCCCTCGACGAGCTCCATCGCCAGATAGGGCTGGTCGCTCTCCGTGCGCCCCGCGAAGAGGATCTTCGCGATGTGCGGGTGATCGAGGCGCGCCAGGAGCTCGATCTCGCGGGCGAAGCGCTCGCGCGCGCTCGGCGCGAGCCAGCCGCGCATCAGCTTGAGCGCGATGCGACGGCGGGGCTCGCTCTGCTCCACCTCGAAGACGACGCCCATGCCGCCCATGCCGATCCGCCGCAGCACGCGATGGCCGGCGATCGCCGCGGGACACTCCTCGGCGTCGCTCGCGAACTCGCGCAGATCTCCGAGAACGCCGCGCTCGAGCGCGCCGGTCGGCCGATCGCAGGAGAGCAGCTCCTCGACCTCGCGGCGCAGCGCGAGATCTGCGGGGAGCTCGCGCGCGAGCCACGCGGAGCGCTCGGCGGGCGCGATCTCCCGCGCGGCCGTGAACAGCGCTTCCAGGCGCGAGAGGCGAGAAGCGTCCAGCGGTCGCTCGTCAGCCATCGACCTCCTCCTTCTCCGTTCCGCCGCCCCCCGGCAGCAAGCGGCGCGAGAGCCAGGCGCGCGCGAAGGTCCATTCGCGGCTCACCGTGGTCGTCGAGATCGAGAGCTCGTGGGCCACTTCCTCGATCGTGAAGCCGCCGAGGACCCGGAGCTCGACGATGCGCGCCATGCGCGCGTTCGCGCCCTGCAGACTCGTGAGCGCGTCCTCGAACTCGACGAGATCGAGCGGTCGGGCCGCGAGCTCCGCGAGCTCGCAATGCGTTGCAAGGGCATCGCCCCCGCGCTTCTCGGCCCGGCGACGGCGCGCGTGATCGACGAGGATGTGCCGCATCGCCGTGACGAGCAGCGCTCGCAGGTGCCCGTCGTCGGGATCGGCGAGCGTCTTCCGGCAGCGCAGATACGCCTCGTGCACCAACGCGGTGGGGTGCAGGGTATCGAGATCGCGCACGATGCAGCGACCCGCGAGCCGACGCAGCTCGTCGTACATCGCCGTGAAGCGCTGATCGAAGCCATTGCCGCGCGCGTCGGGGGGATCGCCGTCGGACATAGGTTCCTCGTCCCGCGGACCCGCGGGTGCGGAGGAGAAGCTATCCAGCGCGCCCGGCCCGTTGCAACACCGTAAGCACGGCGCTCACTTCGCCGTCGCCCGACGCTGCCACTCGGCGGCACGCGCGGCATCGCCCGCGAGACCGTAGGCCGCCGAGAGAAGCTCGGCCGCCCGCCGCTCGCGCGGCTGCGCCGCGGCGTAGCGCTCGAGCAGCTCGATCGCCGTGCGCACGGCGCTGCTCTGCAGCAAGAGCTCGGCGGCGCGGAGCTCGGGAGGCGCAGGCGAGAGCGGCGCCTCGCGCACCGCGGTGACGAGTGCTTCGAGCTCCGCCGCGCGCGGTTGCTCCGCGACCTCGAGGCAGGTGACGAGCTGGGCACGGGCCTCCAGCGCGCGCGGGTTCGCGGCGATCAGCTCGCGCAGCGTCGCGGCCGCCTCGAGCGGAGCCCGCCGCTGCATCTGCAGGCCCGCGAGCAGGTAGCGCGACGGCGCGTAGTGCTGGTCCAGCGCGCTGGCCTCCTGCGCGGAGCGCTCGGCCGAGGCGAGCTCTCCTTGCAGGAGGAAGAGGCGCGCGCGCTCGTGGTGCAGCTTCGGCCAGCTCGGCTCGCGTTCGATCGCGTGAGCCAAGTGCGCCTGCGCGCCGGCGAGATCACCGCGGCAGAGCGCGATCCACGCGCGCCGCGCGGGGATGCGCACATCGGGCAGCAAGGAGAGCTGCTCGGCGCGAGCGAGATGCGCTTCGCTGTCCTGCAACGCGGTGCGCAGCGCCGGGGTCAACGCGAGCGGGTTTCCCGGCGCTTGCTGCCACGGCGCATTGCCGAGCGGCGCCGTCGCGTGGAACGAGCGCCCGCCCGCGAACATGTGGAGCTGCACCCACGCGGCGTGCGCGAGCAGGAGCAAGAGCGCGCTGGTCACGGCGAGCGCGATGCGACCCGCGCGCGTGAAGCGGTAGCGTGCATCGAAGAGCGGGCGATCCTGGAAGCTCTGCTCGGCGGGAGAGCGCCGCACGAGGCGCAGCCAATGCACGACGCAGAAGGCCGCGAGCCCGGACAGCGCGAGCGCCAAGAGCAACGGCATGCGCGCGTAGAGCTGTACGTCCTCGTAAAGCCACGCGAGCTCGGGATACGGGAGCTCGGGCAGTCCGTGCAGCACGGCGAGGCTCGCGAGGAAGACCGCGAGCATCAGCAGCTCTTCGCCCAGGCTGTAATGGCGAACCTTGGCATAAGGCTTACGGACGCGCGGCCGCGCCAGCGCGGCGGGCCTGCCCGGACCCCAATAGAGCGCGTTCTCGGGGCAGACCGAGACGCAGTCGCTGCACTTCATGCAGCCGGGATCGACCACCATGCCGAAGCGATGCACCTCGGTCGCGACGTCGACGTTCGAGGTGCAGGCCGCGGAGCAGTGGCCGCACTGCTTACATGCATCCGTGACGCGGATCCGCAGCGGCGAGAGCGGCTCCACCAGCGCGAAGAGGCCGCCGTAAGGGCAAGCGTAAGTACAGAAGCCCTTCGCACCCAGGAAGTAGACCGCGGCGAAGCCGCAGACGAAGAAGGTGAAGAGTGCCACCCCCCAGCCGGGGAAGGTGTCCCAGAAGCCGCTCTTCGTCAGCTCGAGATGGAGCTCGGGCGCCGCGGCGCCGCGCCAGAGCCGCAAGATCGCGGGCCAACCGAAGAGATAGAGGCCGGCGAAGAGGGGGATCCACATCAGCACGCGCGAGCGCAGCGGTCGCGGGCGGATGCCGAGCTTCCGCAGTAGGTGCGCGCAAAGATCCTGCAGGGCGACGAGATGACAGGCCCAGCCGCAGAACCAGCGTCCGAGCACCGCCGTCGAGAGCAGGGCCAGGCCCAGGAGGATCACCCCGGCGTTGATCGCCCCGTCGGCGACCGTGTACATCGCCTCCGAGGGCTCGAGCGGCGAGACCGTCTCGCCGCGGCTCAGCCAGTGCGCGATGTGCAGCGCCGCGAGGACGTGGATCCCGATCAGCACGCCCGCCCGCCATTTCGAGACGCCCGAAGGCGCGAGCTCGCCACGGCGCACGAGCTCGGGAGCGACGCCGCGCGCTGGACGAGAGGGCGGAACCGGGTGCGCGCAGGCAGCGCGCCCGTCGCGGCTCATGAGTTCTCCGGCATTCGCAGGGGACGGCGTGAAGGGGATGCCGGCGTTTCCGGCGGAGGGAGTGTTCCGCCCAAAACCGCCGCGAGTCAAGGCGCCGCTCGGGGAACCTCGGCGTCGCGTGCTTCGTCCTTCCCCTCGATCTCGCGGCGCTCGACCGGCCATTTGTTCCGAGCGGCGTACGCGGCGCCTGCCCGCGCTTGCTAGCCTGGGTACTCTCCCCTCGACGGCCGTCTCCCCCACTTCCCGCTCCCACGCGGGGTCCCGCCCATGCATTCGAGAATCGCCCTCGGCCTCGCGCTCTGCCTCGCCGGCAGCTTGCCCTCGCTCGCCTCGGCTCAGGCCGACGTCATCGTCGGTGACCTGTCCGATACCTTGAGCCACGGCAGCGTCGGCAGCATCGCCGCATTCTCGGTCGGCACCGTTTCCTGCAACGTCGGCACCGCGAACCTGCTCTGGATCGCGAGCACGAACCAGCACCCGGTGATCGGCCTCAACATGTACAAGGTCGCGAACGGCCGGGTCGAGCAGATCGGCATGTCGTGGCTGAAGCACGGCTTCACTGCGCTGACCCAGAGCCTCTGCGGTTCCTGCAACGGCGTCGGCGGCTCGGCGCTCGGCGTCGGCTGCTCGGACCCCTACGGCGCCGGTCTGAACGGCAACCAGGGCTCCCTCGGACCGCGCAGCGAGGTGAACGCCGCGACGGGCTTCTTCCTCTATCCGCCGCAGCACATGCCCAGCTACCCGGCGACGATCGGGAAGCGCATCCAGGTGAGCCACGCCGACCTCGACCCCGCGCTCAATCCGGGTGCCCGCTACTTCGTCGAAGGTCAGTACGTGACGCCCGACGATGCCATGGCGGGGAACGGCTGGAACAACGCCTCCTACCGCGAAGTGTCGGTCACGCCGAACGGCGGCAGCTACACGATCGCCCTGATCGGCTCCACCCAGCGCACGAAGCCCGCCATCCAAGCTTGGCAGGACCTCGACTCGCGCGTCGTCATGCAGACGATCAACATCCCGGGCGATGGGCGCCTGCACGTCGGCCTCCGCGCGATCGACCTCCTGAACGGGCGCTACCGCTTCGAGTATGCGGTGCACAACCTGAACTCGGATCGCAGCGTGCGCCGCTTCACGGTGCCGATGGCGCCGGGTGCCAACATCTCGAACCTGCGCTTCCGCGATGTGAACTACCACACCAGCGAAGTGTGGAACTCGAGCGACTGGACGGGCAGCACCGCGAGCGGCAACGCCTCGTGGGAGACGGCGACCTTCGCGCAGAACAGCTTCGCCAACGCGCTCCGCTGGGGCACGACCTACAGCTTCTCCTTCGAAGCGAGCGCGATCCCGACCACCGTCGAGCTCGAGCTCTTCAAGCCGGGTGCCAACCCGGTGATCAGCGTGCCGCTCAGCGCCTTCCCCTGCCCTCTCGGCGGCGGCAGCAACGGCGGCGGTAACTCCGGCCCCTACTTCCAGAATCTAAACGCGCCGTATGACTTCGTCGATATCTCGGCCACCGGCAACGCCGGCCCGACCAGCGACGACGGCAACGTGACGGCGAACCTCGGCTTCAACTTCAACTACTACGGGACGGTGATCAACAGCATCACCTTGAACTCGAACGGCCACCTCTACCTGAACGGGCAGAGCGGCGCGCACTTCGACAACTCGACCGTCCCCGGCGGCGGCGCCCCCGTCGGTCAGATCTGCGCCTACTGGGACGATCTGAACCCCGCGAACGGCGGCACAATCCGCTACCAGACCATCGGCTCGGCCCCGACGCGCCGCTTCGTCGCGATGTGGAATGACGTCGCGTTCTACTCGGGCCCGAGCAGCGACCGCGAGACCTTCTGCATCATCCTCGACGAGACCACGAACAAGATCACGATGTCGTGGCGCTCCACGAGCCGCGGGGGCGCCGACGCCTCCCTCGGCATCGAGGCCCCGGACGGCACGACCGGCTTCTCGGCCGGCTTCAACACGCCGGGCTCGGTGGTCGCGGGCCGCACCCACACCTACAGCACCGCGTTCCCCGAGACGGCGCAGCTCGCGGTCACGGGCAACGGCTCGCTCGGCTCGACGATCGGGATCTCCCTGATCGGTGTCGAGAACAAGCCGGTGTGGGTGATGATCGACGTGCTGCCCGGCCCGACGCTGGTGCCGAACTTCGGCACGGTCCATCTCGGACTGACGCCCGCGTTCGCCGTGCTGATCGATGGTCTGCTCGTGCCCTTCTTCTCCACGAACGGCTGCGGCGTCTTCCGCTTCGAGTTCGCGAGCCCGGGTCTGCCGCCCGGCCTCAACATCTTCATGTCGGGTCTCATCTTCGACCCGGCGGCGCCGAACCAGGTGGCGCACCTCTCGAACGGCGCGGTGTTGATCACGCCGTAGGCTCGAGTTCCTGATCGACGTCCTCGCATGCAAGACGCGCGAGGACGGAGTGGCGAACCCGCGATTGCTCGCTCGAGCGATCGCGGGTTCGCTCGTTTCGGGTGCGCCCTCGGCATTGTCCCGGGGAACTCTCGTAGAGCGGCTGGCTGGATCTCGAACGGCCATCGCTCCACGAGCGCGACCTGCGGAGGCGCCGGTCGCAGCTTCGCGCGGGCCCGCGTAGAAGGTGCGCTGAGCGCATTCGAAACGCACCCGGTTGACGCTCCAAAGTCCCCCGCGGCTCGATGAGCCCGTAGGACTCCTCGATGGCTGCCGATGGTCCGCGCGCGCTCTGCGAAATCGGAGCGCTGCTCGCTGTCGGCTTTTTGTTTCCGACGGCGTACGCGGCGCCAGCCCGACCTTGCTAGGCTGGGTACTCTCCCCATCGACGGCCGTCTCCCTCACATCCCGCTCCCACGCGGGTTCCCGCCCATGCATTCGAGAACCGCTCTCGGCCTCGCGCTCTGCCTCGCCGGCAGCTTGCCCTCGCTCGTCTCGGCGCAGGCCGACGTCATCGTCGGTGACCTGCACGACACGTTGAGCCACGGCAGCGTCGGCAGCATCGCCGCCTTCTCGGTCGGCACCGTGTCCTGCAACGTCGGCTCTGCGAACCTGCTCTGGATCGCGAGCACGAACCAGCACCCGGTGATCGGCCTCAACATGTACAAGGTCGCGAACGGCCGGATCGAGCAGATCGGCATGTCGTGGCTGAAGCACGGCTTCACTGCGCTTACCCAGAGCCTCTGCGGTTCCTGCAACGGCGTCGGCGGCTCGGCGCTCGGCGTCGGCTGCTCCGACCCTTACGGCGCCAGCTTGAACGGCAGCCAGGGCTCCCTCGGACCGCGCAGCGAGGTGAACGCCGCGACGGGCTTCTTCCTCTATCCGCCGCAGAACATGCCGAGCTACCCGGCGACGATCGGAAAGCGCATCCAGGTGAGCCACGCCGACCTCGACCCCGCGCTCAATCCGGGTGCCCGCTACTTCGTCGAAGGTCAGTACGTGACGCCCGACGACGCGATGGCGGGGAACGGCTGGAACAACGCCTCCTACCGCGAAGTGCGGGTCACGCCGAACGGCAGCAGCTACACCATCGCCTTGATCGGCTCCACCCAACGCACGAAGCCCGCCATCCAAGCTTGGCAGGACTTGGACTCGCGCGTCGTGATGCAGACGATCAACATCCCGGGTGACGGCCGCCTACACGTCGGCCTCCGCGCGATCGACCTCCTGAACGGGCGCTACCGCTTCGAGTACGCGGTGCACAACCTGAACTCGGATCGCAGCGTGCGCCGCTTCACGGTGCCGATGGCGCCAGGTGCCAACATCTCGAACCTGCGCTTCCGCGACGTGAACTACCACACCAGCGAAGTGTGGAACTCGACCGACTGGACCGGGAGCATCGTGGGCGACAGCGCCTCGTGGGAGACCGCGACCTTCGCGCAGAACTCCGCCGCCAACGCGCTCCGCTGGGGCACGACCTACAGCTTCTCCTTCGAAGCCAGTGCCGTTCCGACCACGATCGAGCTCGAGCTCTTCAAACCGGGTGCGAACCCGGTGATCAGCGTGCCGCTCAGCACCTTCCCCTGCCCGCTCGGCGGCATCACCGGCAGTGGTCCTTCCGTCGCCTACTTCCAGAACCTGAACGCCCCCTACGACTTCGTCGACATCTCGGCCACCGGCAGCAACGGCCCGACGTCGGACAACGGCAGCGTGACGGCGAACCTCGGCTTCAACTTCAACTACTACGGGAGGGTGATCAGCAGCCTCACGTTGAACTCGAACGGCCAGCTCCACCTCACGGGGCAAACCGGCTCGCACTCCAACAACACCGCCGTGCCCGGCGGCGGCGCCCCCGTCGGTCAGATCTGCGCCTACTGGGACGATCTGAACCCCGCGGTCGGCGGCACGATCCGCTACCAGACCATCGGCGCCGCGCCGAACCGCCGCTTCGTCGCGATGTGGAACAACGTCGCGTTCGCCTCCGGCCCGACCACCGATCGCGAGACCTTCTGCATCATCCTCGACGAGACCACGAACAAGATCACGATGTCGTGGCGCTCGACCAGCCGTGGCGGTGCGAGCGCGTCGATCGGCATCGAAGCTCCGGACGGCACGAGCGGCTTCTCGGCCGGCTTCAACACGCCGGGCTCGGTGATCGCGGGCCGCACGCACACCTACGACTCGACCTTCCCCCAGACCGCGCAGCTCAGCGTCACGGGCAACGGTTCGCTCGGCTCCACGATCGGCATCTCGCTCGTCGGCGTCGAGAACAAGCCGGTGTGGGTGATGATCGACGTGCTGCCCGGCCCGACGCTGGTGCCGAACTTCGGTCCGATCCACCTCGGTCTCACGCCCTCGTTCGCCGTGCTGATCGATGGCCTGCTCGTGCCCTTGTTCTCCACGGACCGCTGCGGCTTCTTCCGCTTCGAGTTCGCGAGCCCGGGCCTGCCCCCCGGCCTCAACATCTACATGTCGGGTCTGATCTTCGACCCGGCGGCGCCGAACCAGGTGGCGCACCTCTCGAACGGCGCGGTGCTCATCTCGCCGTAGGCTCGAGTTCTTCGTCGACGTCCTCGCATGCAAGACGCGCGAGGATGGCGTAGCGAACCCGCGGTTGCTCGAGCGAGCGACCGCGGGTTCGCTCGTTTCGGCTCCCTCCGGGTGGGGTCCCCATTCGTTAGCAGGCCCTGTTCTCGCCAAAGCCTCCGGGACGATCCTGTCCGGACGTCCGGCGCCTCAGCAGGGCGAGGTGCCAGCGTGGATCGAGAGCTCGAGCCTCCCATTGCGCAGAACGGGCGAGCGCAATCGCCCTCCTCGTCGCGCGATCCGTCCGTCCCTGCGCTCCCCGCTCGCTGGGACCACGCAGCCGCACTCTAGAAGAGAAGTCCGTCGAGAGGGGAGGAAGAGGTTTGCTCCGCGCGTAAGCGCGCGCGTGCGCGCGCGGAACCACACCGCACGCCCTGCTCCGTCACTCCTGCCTCCTCCCGCGATGCTCCGACTCCTCGCTGCGTTCCTCTGTTTCCTCGGCACGTGGCCCAGCGCGCTGCTCGCCCAGAGCGAAGCGAAGGACCTCTCCCGCTTCGAGAAGCTCTTCCAGCCGAGTCCTAAGGGCGCGCCGAGCCTCGAGGACCGCCGCGCCGCGATCGCCGCGATCGCAAGCTACGACTCGAAGGCCGCGGCCCAAACGCTGGTCGAGGCCTACCAAGTCGTGACCGAGGAGATCGAGACCGCCCTCTCGCAGCGTGCTCAGGACGAAGCCGAGTTCAAGAAGCTCGAGATCGAGCTGGACCTCGCCAACCAACAGCCGCCGTTCAAGAAGGGAATGCCACCGAAGTACCCTCGCTACCTGGAGCTACAGAGTCAGCTCGCGAAGATCCCGACAGCGCCCCTCGAGCTCGAAGGCCTTCGCGAAGCGCTCCGAGAGCGACTCTCCGCGCTCCGCGCGCCGGCGGCGCTGGATTGGCTTCTGGCGAAGGTGATCGGCGACGAGGACCAGCCCTTCACGCTGAAGCTCTCGATCGCGCGCGCCGCGTTGAAGATCGGCCCTCCGCTGGTCCCCGCGATGCTCGCCGCGCTGCAGAAAGCGAAGCGCCCGGAGGAGATCCTGGTTTTGATCGACAGCCTCGGGAACATCGGAAAGCCAGCGCAGGCGGCGACCCCGGCGATCGTGAAGCTGCTCGATCACGGAGATAGCGGTGTGCGCGAGCGCGCCGCCTGGGCGCTCTCGCAGATCGCCGCACCCGAAGGCATCGGCCCCCTCGTCGCGCGTCTCGAGAAGGAAGAGGACCGCACCCAACGCAAGCTCTGCATAGCGCTGGAGGTGCTCACCAGGCAACGACTCGGCCAGAGCGCCTCGGCGTGGAAGCGCTGGTGGTCGGTCGAGGGCACGAAGTACGCGTCGGGCGCGGTGGAGCTCGGGGGCGGGGAGAGCTCTTCCACCTCCGCCCGCAGCACCAGCGGTTACTACCACGGCATCCCACAGGAAGGCGGCGCGCTGGTCTACGTGATCGACTGCTCCGGCTCGATGATCATCAGCTTCAAGGACCCGCAGTACGACGAGATCGGCCAGCCCGTGCCGCCGAAAGACCCGCGAGAGAGCCGGATCGAAGCATGCAAGGCGGAGCTCTCGAAGGCGATCGGCGAGCTCGCCGAGGGCACCAAGTTCAACATCGTCGCGTTCAACTACACGGTCTGGAGATATCAGGAGCAGATGTCCGTGGCGTCCGCGCCGAGCGTGAAGGCCGCCCAGGAGTGGATCGCGAAGCTCGACGCAAAGACCGTGACGAACATCCACGACGCGCTCGGCATGGCGTTCGGATGCGGCGGACGCGGTGTACGCGACCGCTACTACACCGCCGAGATCGACACGATCTTCCTGCTCACCGACGGCTCGCCGACCAAGCCCGATAGCTCGCCCGACTCGACCGAGAAGATCCTCCAGGCCGCGCGCGAGTGGAACCCGTTCCGCCGCGTCACGATCCACTGCATCGGCATCGGCTCCGGCCTGAACGCCCCGTTCCTCCAGCAGCTCGCCACCGAGCACGGCGGGAAGTTCGTGCAGCGTTGAGCCACGCGCGCGGCGCGGCACGGAGGTGGCAGAAGGGTCAGAGGTCGGGAAGGAGACCGCGACGCGTCCTCGGCGAGAGCAGCCCTGCTCCATCCGGCGCGGCGCCGTAACCTGGCGTTACGATGTCCTCCCACCCGGAGAAGCACGAGGTCGCGTCCGGCCTCGATTCCACGGCGGAACGACTTTTGCCGAGCGCGAATCGCTCCCTCGGACCGAAGGCACTCTCGATGCACCGCTACATCGCCAGCTGCGCGATCTTGTTTCTCATCGCTTCGAACGCGTACGCGCAGAGTCCGGCGGTGCTCATACCGAATGCCGCGTCTCCGTTCAGCGCCGACGGCTTCACCCAAGTCGCATCGACCGAGGAGGTGATTCATGTCGCCCAGTATCGGGCGGAGTACGCGACTCACTCCGCGCTCGACTATGCGCGATCGACGGATGCAGGACGCACCTGGACGAGCACCCGCCTCTATCCACCGGTAGCGAGCGGGAGGGTGTACTACGAACTCATGGCTGCCGGAACGCACGTGCACGTGTTCGCATCCTCCGATCAAGACGTCACCTGTCGGACGTCTCCAGATCGAGGGCAGACCTGGAACGCTCCCGTCACGGTCTGCACGGGAACGAGCGGCCAATTGATCGCGAGCCAGGCGGGATCGTTCCTCGCCGTTCTCGTGAACCACGTTGCCTCAGGTGATCTCGCCTATTCGATCTCGGTCGATACGGGCGCGACCTGGACGACGACGGCGCTCTTGGATGGCTCGAGGATCGCGATGCACATCGACTCCGCCCGCGTTCACGTGCTCACCCGCGAGGGGTCGAACCTATGGCTACAGAGCTCCGCGGACTACGGGCGCCATTGGCTGCCTCGCGTCCTCGTCCTGCCTGGAATGGCCTGGCAGCCTGACGCATGGAGGTTCCACGCCGATGGGGATGTCGTCCTCCTCTGCTACGTCGATCCTGTCGCTCGGGGCACGTGGATCAAGCGCTCGACGGACGGCGGAGGCTCCTTTCCGTCCTCTGCCACGCAGCTCACGAGCGGGAGCTCCCTGCTCGATCTCGATCGCGACGGCGGGGTGATCTACGTAGCAGCTGGCGGGTATCGCACGAGGGTGGAGCTCCTGCATTCGACCGACCGCGGTGCCACTTGGACGACGCATGCGAGCCCGATCGTCTCGGACTCCTTCCGCATCTCCGCCGCGAACGGCTCGGTCGCGTTGATCGGCCAAGACCTCGAGTTCTGTCCTATGACGACGACCCAATTCCACGCCGCGATCACGTCGGATCGAGGCGCGACGTGGAACGCAGCGCACTTGACCCTGGACGCGACGTGCAGCTTGGGTCAGGAATGGCACCGCAACTGGGAGATGCATTTCCGACCGCCGACGCTGGTGTTCCACGCGAGCTCATCGCTCTGCTCGCCTGGACTCCCACGACTTTGCACCGCGAGGCCAATGCAAACGTGGGCGACGACGAACATGGGGCGCACGTGGAACGAGCAAGCACACTCCGTATCCACGCACGCGCCGGGCACCTCGCACTTGGCTCCCATCCGTGAGGGCCTCGCGTTGATCGTCCAGGCACCGTGGCTCTACTCGTTGTACGGAGCGCTGCTCTACGGCTCTCAGACCTACGGAGTCGGTGCGCCCGGAAGTTCGGGAATCGCGCCGATGCTGCAGAACGCCGCCGGCGCGCTACTTGGACATCGCATCGCACCATCGATAGATCGGGCGATCGGCGGCGCTCCGGTGTGCTTCGCCGTATCTCTTAGCGGCGCGACGAGGATTCCACTCGGTGCCGGGGAGTGGCTCGTGCAAGGGCCGCTCACCGTGATCGGCGGGATCACCTCTGGGCCGAGCGGCAGCTCGGGAGTCGGCACGCTCGCCTTCCCTTTCACGCTGCCCGTGGAGCCAAGCGCCCGCGGGACGAGCCTCAACTTCCAAGCGCTCGTGCTCGATGCCGGCGCGATCGACGGCTTCTCCCTCACGAACGGGCTCGAGGTTTGGCTCCAGTAGATAGAGGACTCCCCTCCGCGATGCTGGCGTGCCGAACGTTCGGAGGAAAGAGCGCTGGAGATCGCGAGGGGAAGCCGGGCGCAGCTTCCGCGCGCCCGAGAGCTAGCGAGCTCTCTTCCGCGCTCAACGGAGAGTGCGCACGTCGCTACCATGGGCCGTCGTTCGTCTCCTTCGGAGAGACCGCCCATGCCTTCTGTCTCGCTCCTCCGCCTGCTGCTCTGCCCTCTCGCTCTGCTGGTGGGCTGCACCGCTCCGCGCCGCGCCGATCCGCCCCCGCACGCCCCGGGTTCCTGGGCGCTCGCGATCCACGGGGGCGTCGGCACGCTGGAGCGGAGCGCTTCGTCCGCCGAGCAGCAGGAGTACCTCGACGCGCTGCGCGCGGCGCTCGAGGAAGGGCGAACGCGCCTCGCACGCGGCGAGAGCGCGCTCGACGTGTGCGAAGCAGTGGTGCGCGCGCTCGAGGACGATCCGCACTTCAACGCGGGTCGCGGCGCCGCGTTCAACGAGCAGGGCCAACACGAGCTCGACGCGTCGATCATGGATGGCAGCACGCTCGCGTGCGGCGCGGTCGCGGGCGTGCGCACGGTGAAGAACCCGATCTCGCTCGCGCGCCTCGTGATGGAGCGCACGAACCACGTCCTGCTGATGGGCGATGGCGCGGAGCAGTTCGCCTCGATGGTCGGCGTGGAGCGTGTGGAGAACGCGTGGTTCGACACGGAGCCGCGGCGGCGCATGTTGGACGAGGTGCTGCGCGAGCGCGCGGCCACGAGCGCGACCGCGCCGAAGACGGCGCGCGCATCCAACTATGGAACCGTGGGCTGCGTCGTCCTCGATCGCGAAGGGCGCCTCGCGGCCGCGACGAGCACAGGCGGCCTCACCGGCAAGCGCTGGGGCCGCGTCGGCGATTCTCCGATTCCCGGAGCGGGGAACTACGCCGATCGCTACGCCGCGATCAGCGGCACGGGCACGGGCGAGGTGTTCTTGCGCCACCAAGTCGCGAAGTCGATCGCGGCGCGCATGGAGCTCGCGGGCGAGAGTCTGCAGCGCGCGGCGCACGAGGTCGTGCATGAAGTGATGCGACCCGGAGACGGCGGCGTGATCGGCGTGGACGCCGCGGGACGGCTGCTCGCGAGCTACAACACCGAAGGCATGTACCGCGGCTTCGCTAATGCTTCGGGCCGCTTCGAGGTGAGGATCTTCGAGTGAGCTTCGCTGCCATCACCACGCGCGCGCTCGCGCTCGGCCTCGCGTTCCTGCTCGGCGCCTGCCGCACGGCTCCCGAGAGCGCGCCCGCGAAGGCCGCCGAGGTCCCCGAGCA
>JAEUHW010000123.1 GCA_016793245.1 Planctomycetota bacterium | reverse complement strand
ACGCGGCGATCGCGAAGCCGCAGAGACCGCCCCAGAGCAGCACCTCGGCGCGCGCCGCGCGCGCGAACGCCGGCAACGCGACATGCGAACGCAGCGACACCGCCGCTGGCTCGCTCGCTCCGAGCAGAGCACGGCGTTCGCTGGCGCTCGCCGCGCGCCAGCGATCGAGCCCGTCGCGCAGCGCGCGCCAGCTCTCCTCCGCCGCGGAGTCGGTCAAGCGGCGCTCGCCGCGCGAGGCGGCATCGCGGGCCGAGACCGCGACCGCGCGCGCGGCGTCCGAGAGCGCGCCGACGCCGAGGCGCGGCAGCGAAGCTTCGATGCGCGCGGCGAACACGAGCAGCTCCTCCGGTCGCGGAAGTCGGCGCAGTGCCGGCTCGAGCGCGAGATCGAGCAACGCTCGTTCCGCGTCCAGCGCCGCGAACACGCCTTCGGCGAGCACCTCGGGGCGGCGCGCCGCGAGCGCATGGTCGCGCTCGCGGAAACCCGCGGGCTCTTCAGGCACGCTGCCATCGTCCGCGGCGAGGAGCCGGCGCAGCGCATCGTCTTCCGCGAGGTGCAAGAGGAGCGCCTCTTCGCGCGCGCGGGCGAAGCTCGACGGGTCGCGCGCGAGCAACGCGCGTACGAGCTGCTCCTCGCAGCGCTCCCATGCCGCACGCGAGGCGCCGCGCACCCACAGCGGCTGATCGCTCGCCAGCCAAGGCGCGGCGAGCGAAAGCAGCACGAGGAAGAGCAACGGGCGCGCCGCGCGGGAGAGCGCGCGCGCTCGCACGCGATCGCTCATGGCTGCACCTCCGCGGAGCGGCGGCGCGGATCGGCGCGCCGGAGCAGCGCTTCCGCGAGCTCCCAGCCGAGCCACGTCGCGACGCCGGCGAGCGCGGTCAGCGCGAGCACGCGCGGCACATCGCGCGCGAGCAGGCCCTCGTACGCGTAGAGCCCGATACCGGGCACCTCGAAGAGCGTCTCCACCACCACCGAGCCCGTGACCAACGCGGGGAACGCCGCGCCGATCAGCGTCAGCAGCACGAAGCGCGCATGCGGCGCGGCGTGCGCGCGCAACACGGTGGCGTCATCGAGCCCCTTCGCGCGCGCCGCACGGGCGAACGGCGACGCGAGCGCCTCGCGCAGCGCGGCGCTGCGCTGACGCACGAGATAGGCCCAGGCCGGCAGCGCGAGCGCGAGCACCGGGAGCGCCGCGCGCGCGCAGGTATGGAGGAGGCGCGGGAGCGCGCCGTCGGGTGCTTCCGTGCTGCTCCACGAGCCCGGCAGGCAACCGAGCGGCCCGCCGGAAGCGAAGAGCGCGAGCAAGAGCAACGCGATCCAGAACGCCGGCGCGGCGTGCAGCGCCAAGAGCGAGCGCTCGAGCCAGCGCCCGCGGCCCGCGGTCCGCCGCAGCGCGAGGAAGGCACTCGCGGGCAACGCCGTACCAAACGCGAGGAGCAAGGCGACGGCGGCGAGCGGCAAGGTGACGCTCAGGCGCTGCGCGATCTCGACGGCGATCGCGCGATCCTGGCGGTCGCGGCCGAGGTCGCCGCGCAGCGCGCGCGCGATCCAGCGCGCGAAGCGCGTCTCTTGGAACACCGCGAGCGAGACCGAGCGCGGAGGTTCGCTCGCGAGATAGACCGCGTGCGCGTCCCACCATGCGCCGAGCCGCGCGCGGCGATCGTGCAAGGTGCCGTGCGCGGGAAGACCGACTCCGGCCAAGCGCTCCGCGCCGACGAGCAAGCGCTCGGCTTCCGCGGCGCTCGGGTCGGCGTCGAGCGCCGCGACGATCGGCTCCACGAGCAGCAAGCCGAGCGCTTCGACTTCGGCGTCGTGCGCGGCGAGGCGATCGGATTCGGCGCCGAAGCGGAAGGTCGCCACGGCCTCCGCCACCCGCGCCGCGAGAGCCTTGGCGCCCCAGCGCGCGGGATCGGCGGGCAGCCCGAGCTCGTCGACGGCGAGGCCCTCCGCGGCGAGGAGTGGCGCGCTCTCGCGCGTCCACTCCGCGCGCGCGGCACCGCCGAGCCACGTGAGCCAGGCGAGGCCTAGCGCGCGCGTCTCGTCTGCGCGCAAGCGCTCGATCTGACGCGCGACGAACGCGCCACGCGCGAGCGGCGGCCACGCGGCGAAGAGCGGCAGCTCGCTCTCGTCGCGGAGCGCCTCGCGCTGCGCGCGCTCGGCGGCGCGGCGCCTCTGCGGCGCTTCGTTCGCCTCCGCGTGGAGCGGCTGCGGTGCGCGCGGGATGGCGTGAAGCGCGAGGAAGACCGCCGCGAGCAGGCAGAGCAGCGTGGCGGAGAGCGAGGCGATGCGCGCGCCGCCGCGCGCGAGCGCGCGGAGCAGCGCGCGGGAGCTTCCGCGCGGCGCGCTCATCGTGTTCCGTGGCGACGCGCGAGGCGCACGGCAGGTCTCAGCTCTGCTGGCGCGCGACGACGTCGATCTCGACGGCGGCGCCGCGCGGTAGCCCCGCGGCCTGCACCGTCGAGCGCGCGGGCTTCGCGTCGCCGAAGAAACGCTCGTAGACCGCGTTCATGCGCGCGAAGTCGCGCATGTCGGCGAGATACACCGTCGTCTTCACGACCTCGTGGAAGCCGCAGTCGGCGGCGAAGAGCACGGCGCGCAGGTTCTCCAGCACGCGCGTCGTCTGCGCTTCGATGTCGCCGGGCACGAGCGCGCCGGTCGCGGGATCGAGCGCGATCTGTCCCGAGGTGTAGACCCAGCCATCGACGACGACGGCCTGCGAGTAGGGGCCGATCGCGGCGGGCGCCGCGTCGGAGTGCACGGAGTGACGGGTCATGGCGATTCCTTCGGTGCGAGGAGGCGCTCGCGCAAGCGCTGCTCGATGCGGGGGTCCAGGAACGCGGCGGCAGAACCGCCGTGGGCCACGATCTCCTTCAAGAGGCGCGAGGAGACGTAAGCGTAGCGTTCATCGGTGAGCAGGAAGAGCGTCTCGATCTCGGGGGCCAGCTTCTTGTTCGTGAGCCCGAGGTCGTACTCGTAGAGGAAGTCGGTGGAGTTCCGTAGCCCCCGCACGACGACGGTGAAGCCGCCGCGGCGGCACGCCTCGACGAGGAGACCTTCGTAGGTCGCGACCTCGACGGGCAGGCCGGCGCAGAGCTCGCGCAGCATGTCCAGGCGCTCCGGCAGCGCGAAGGCCCCCGACTTCGCGGAGTTCACGCCGATGGCCACGGTGACGCGACCGAAGATCGCGCAGGCGCGGCGCACGAGATCGAGATGGCCCAACGTCGGCGGGTCGAAGGACCCGGGAAAGATCGCCTTCGCGCTCATGCAACACCTCCACTCGTCGTGATCGGCGCGAGCTCGGCGAGGCTGAGCTCGCGCGTCTCGCCATCGACCACCCGCTCCAACACCACTTGATCCCGACCGCGGCGCTTCGCGGCGTAGCAGGCTCGGTCCGCCCGCACGACGAGCTCCTCCTCGCTCTCCGGCGTTCGATACGCGGTGACGCCGATCGAGCAGCGCACCTGCACCTCGCCGCGCCCATAGGAGAGCTTCGCCTCGGCGAGCTCGCGCCGCACGCGTTCCAGCGCGACCGCCGCCGCGACCTCGTCGGTCTCCGGCATCAGGATCGCGAATTCCTCGCCGCCGTAGCGGAAGACGTAGTCGCTCTTCCGCACGCTCGCGCGCAACACCTCGGCGGCCCCTTGCAGCACGCGGTCGCCTGCGCGATGGCCGAGGCTGTCGTTGATCGTCTTGAACGCGTCGAGGTCGACGATCGCCAAGCTCAAGGCGCGCCCGTAGCGCGCGGCCTGCGCCACTTCTTCGCTCAAGAGCTCGTGGAAGAGGCGGCGACCGTAGAGCCCCGTCAGCGGATCGAGGCGCGAGGAGTGGCGCTGCGCCCGCCAAGCGCGCTGCGCGATGACGATCCCGAAGATGCCGAGTGAGGCGAGCGCGAAAAGCGCACCCGCGAGCAGATCGATGGCGAAGCTGAGCTCCGCGGAAGCCTCGGGCTCGCTCGAGGCCAGCGCCTCTCGCGCCCGGAGGAACGCGAAGCCTCCGACCGACGCGAGGGCCGCGACGAGCGCGATCGCCAGGCCGGAGCGCAGGCGTTCTCCGCGCGCGAAGTCCATCTCCGTTCAGCGCCCTTCGTAGACGGGCTTCCTCTTCTCGGCGAAGGCCGCGAGGGCTTCCAGACGATCGCGCGTCGGGATCACGCGCTCGTAGCAGCGGTTCTCGAGAGCCAGGCCCTCGCGCAGCGGCAGCTCGCACCCTTGGTCGATCGCCGCCTTCGCCGCGCGCACGGCGACGGGGCCGTTCGAAGCGATCTCCTCGGCCCAGTGGAGCGCCACCCCCATCACCTCGCCGGGACCGGCGACGTGGTTCGCGAGGCCGATCTCGAGCGCGTACTGCGGCGTGATCTTGCGGCCGGTGAGGATCAGCTCCTTCGCGCGCGCCTTGCCGATCAAGCGCGGCAAGCGCTGGGTTCCGCCGGCGCCGGGGATGATCGCCAGCGTCACCTCGGTCAAGCCGAGCTGCGCGTTCGCGGCGAGGATGCGCAGATCGCAGGCCAGCGCGAGCTCGACCCCTCCGCCGAACGCGACGCCGTTCATCGCGGCGACCGTCGGCATCGGCAGCGCTTCGATCTCGTCGAACGCGCTGCGGATGTGGTTCACGAAGAGCGGCACCTTCTCGAGCGGCATGGTCTTCCGCTCCTTCAGATCCGCTCCGGCGCAGAACGCGCGCTCGCCCGCGCCGGTGAAGATCACCACGCGGAGCTGCTCGTCGCGCGCGAGGGCCGCGACGTGCGCGCGGAGCTGCACCAGCGTCTCGAAGGAGAGGCAATTCAGCACGTCGGGGCGCTGCAGCGTGACGATCGCGATCTGGCCTTCGCGACGTAGGGTGACCAGCTCCTGCTGCGAAGCCTGGGTGGACGTGGAGGCGCTCATGTCTTGGGTGCGGTCCTGGAGAAGTAGGGAGAGCCGCGCCCGGGGTTTGACTGGGCGGTGCATCCACCGCGAGAGACCTCGCGACGTAGCTCGACGCAGCGACCTGCGATGTCGGGCTCGGCGCGCAGGGCTGCTGCTACCAGACCGGGCGCCCTTCGCGATCGCAGGCGGCAGCATAGCGGCTGCGGCCGGTGACTCCCAGTTGTTCGCAGGCGAGGCGGGAGCAGCGGACGAGCTGGCGGAGGTCGATGCCCGTCGCGATCCCCTCGTCGGCGAGGAGGGCGACGGCGTCCTCCGTCGCCAGCGCCGCACCGCAGCCGGAGCTCAGCGAACCGCCGAGTCCGGCGAGCGCCGTGTCGAAACGGCGGAGTCCGCCGTCGTAGCCCGCGCAGAGCTGCACCAAGCCGCGGCCCAGGGAATCGCCGGGCTTCAGCGCCACCTTGTCGGCGCCGAAGCTCGCGACCCAGCGCTTGGCCGCGCGGCGGATCGACGTCGGCGGCACGTTGCCGACGGCATCGCCGACCGCGATCTCCTCCAAGCCCTCTTCGAAGAACGCCTCCATCAAGCGCTCGAGCTCGCCGTTCTCCGACTCCAGCGCCTGCAGGCCATCGACGAGGACCGCCCGGATGCGATAGCCGCCATCGACGAGCTCGGGCAGCCAGAGCTCCAGCCGATCGACGGCGAGCGCGGCCTCGGTGAGCTCCCAGCCGGGACCGGCGGATACGCAGCGCAAGCAGAGGCGGATCGAGATCGCGTCGAGGGCGGTCTGGCGAAAGATGGAGAAGACGTCGTGCCGGCGCACCATCGCGGCGAAGGTCTGCTCGGCGCGCTCGGGCAAGACCTGGGCGCAGCTCAGCGCCTCGGGATCGCTCGGTTGCTCCGAGCCGTCGCGCACGTCGAGCGCCGCGACCTCGACGTAGGGCAAGCCCGCGTCGGCGAGGAGATCGACGAGCTGCGTGCGCAGCTCGGCCGGAGGAGTGAGTCCGCTGCCGACGAGGCCGTCGGAGAGCACGGTCTCGCGCAGCTCGACTGCAGGGCGGTTCATGGCGGAGGCGGGGGACGGAACGCGGCCCATTGTGCCGCCCCATCCGCGACGGCGCCAGCGCTGGGGGTCGCGCGCTTGGATTCGCCGCGGCGCTTTCGCTATCCTCCGGCCCGCGATGGCTCTCGTGCGTCGCGCGGCGGTGGAGGTGGGCGTGGCGAAGAACCCGAACGGGTCGGGCGGCGAAGGCGACGGCTTCAAGGCGAAGCGAGCGTACGACGACGAAGCGATCAAGACCCTCGACGCCCTCGAGCACATCCGGCTGCGCTCCGGCATGTACATCGGGCGGCTCGGCGACGGCTCGAACCCCTCCGACGGCATCTACGTGATGCTGAAGGAGGTGATCGACAACTCGATCGACGAGTTCATCATGGGCCAGGGCCGGAAGATCGAGGTCGAGCGCACGGACGCCACCCTGCGCGTGCGCGACTACGGCCGCGGCATCCCGCTCGGCAAGGTCGTCGACTGCGTCTCGCAGATCAACACCGGCGGCAAGTACAACGACGACGTCTTCCAGTACTCCGTCGGCCTGAACGGCGTCGGCACGAAGGCGGTGAACGCCCTCTCCCAGAGCTTCCAGGTGACCTCCTGGCGCGAGGGCAAGTTCGTGCGCGCGAAGTTCGAGCGCGGGCGCCTCCTCGAGGAGAAGAAGGGCAAGGACGAGGACGCGAAGACCGGCACGGAGGTGATCTTCACGCCGGACCCCGAGATCTTCGGCAACTACACCTACCAGGAGACCTTCCTCGACCACCGCCTCTCGTACTACGCCTACCTCAATGCCGGCCTCGAGATCGTCTACAACGGGCGCTCCTTCAAGAGCCGCGAGGGCCTGGCCGACCTCCTGAAGCGGGAGCTGGGCGACGAGAGCCCGATCTACGACGTGGTGCACTGCCGCGCCGAGAAGCTCGAGTTCGCCTTCACGCACACGCACAACTACGGCGAGAACTACTTCTCGTTCGTGAACGGGCAGTACACGAACGACGGCGGCACGCACCAGAGCGCCTTCCGCGAAGGCGTGCTGAAAGGCGTCAACGAGTACGCCAACGCCAGCTTCGCCGGCGAGGACGTGCGCGACGGCCTGCTCGGCGCGATCGCGATCAAGCTGAAGGACCCCGTCTTCGAGAGCCAGACGAAGAACAAGCTCGGCAACACCGGCATCCGCACCGACATCGTGCGCGAGGTCCAGACCGCGGTGGTGCTGTGGCTGCACAAGCACAAGGCCGAGGCCGACAAGCTGCTCGAGAAGGTGAAGACCAACGAGCGCATCCGCAAGGAGCTCGCCTCGATCAAGAAGGAGGCCCGCGAGCGCGCGAAGAAGACCGCGATCCGCATCCCAAAGCTCATCGACTGCAAGCTGCACTACGACGAGGGCGGCGAGCGCGCGGAGGAGAGCACGATCTTCCTCGCCGAAGGCGACTCGGCGGGCGGCACGATGGTGCAGTGCCGCGACGTCTACACGCAGGCGATCTTCTCGCTGCGCGGGAAGCCCTTGAACTGCCACGGACTGAAGCGCGACACGGTCTACAAGAACGAAGAGCTCTACAACATCATGCGCGCGCTCGGGATCGAGAATGGTCTCGAGGGCCTGCGCTACAACCGGGTCGTGATCGCCACCGACGCCGACGTCGACGGCATGCACATCCGCAATCTCCTGCTCACCTACTTCCTGCGCTACTTCGAGGAGCTGGTGACGAAGGGGCACGTGTACGTCCTGGAGACCCCGCTCTTCCGCGTGCGCAACAAGCAGGAGACCGTCTACTGCTACTCCGAGGCGGAGCGCGACCGCGCGCAGCGGCGCCTCGGCAAGGTCGAGATCACGCGCTTCAAGGGCCTCGGCGAGATCAATCCGAAGGAGTTCGGCCAGTTCATCGGCAACGACATCCGGCTGGAGCGCGTCGTCGTCGACAGCCTGAGCTCGATCGGCCGCTCGCTCGAGTTCTTCATGGGGAAGAACACGCCGAAGCGGAAGCAGTTCATCGTCGACAACCTCGTGACCGAGGTCCTGCTGTGATAGCTGGGTTCAACGGCTGACGCCGTTGAGACCCGATGATAGCTGGGTTCGACGGCTGACGCCGTTGAGACCCGATGATAGCTGGGTTCGACGGCTGACGCCGTTGAGACCCGATAGCCCCGGGTTCAACGGCTGACGCCGTTGAGACCCGATAGCCCCGGGCTCGACGGCTGACGCCCTCGAGACCAGAGGAGCTCGCCGCTCGCGCCTCCGCGGGCGCTCGCGCGTCCCCCACCTGCCCCTCCCTCCGACCGCAACTCGAGACGACAGGAATCGCCCCGTATGGCTCAGCTCGAGCCCTTGATGCAGAAGAACTTCCTCGAGTACGCGAGCTACGTCGTGCTCGACCGCGCCATCCCCGATCTGCGCGACGGCTTGAAGCCCGTGCAGCGGCGCATCCTGACGACGCTCTTCGGCATGAACGATGGCCGCTTCCACAAGGTGGCGAACGTCATCGGCGAGACGATGAAGCTGCATCCGCACGGCGACGCCGCGATCGGCGACGCCCTCGTGGTGCTGGCGAACAAGGACTACTTCATCGAGCGGCAGGGGAACTTCGGTAACCTCTTCACCGGGCACGCGGCGGCCGCGGCGCGCTACATCGAGTGCCGGTTGACCCCGCTCGCGCTCGACACGCTCTTCAACAAGGCGATCACCGAGTTCATCCCCAGCTATGACGGGCGCAAGGAGGAGCCGGTCGTCCTGCCCACGAAGCTGCCGGTGCTGCTCCTGCTCGGCACCGAGGGCATCGCCGTCGGCATGGCGACGAAGATCCTGCCGCACAATCTGAAGGAGCTCCTGGAGGCGCAGATCGCGATCCTCCGCAAGGAGCCCTTCGAGCTCTTCCCGGACTTCGCGCAGGGCGGCCAGATGGACGTCGCGGAGTACCAGGACGGGAAGGGCAAGGTCACCGTGCGCGCGCGCTTGGAGGCCCGCGACGAGAAGCGCATCGTCATCACCGAGCTGCCGCCGAGCACGACGACGGAGAGCCTGATCTCTTCGATCGAAGCCGCCGCGCAGTCGGGGAAGGTCAAGATCTCGGAGATCAACGACTTCACGACCGATCGCGTCGAGATCGAGCTCGTGCTGCAGCGCGGGGCCTACGCCAAGGAAGTGATCCCGCAGCTCTACGCGTACACCGACTGCGAGGTCTCGATCTCCTCCTCGATCACGGCGATCGCGGACGGGCGGCCGGCCGAGCTGGGCGTGAGCGAGGTGCTGCATCTCCTCACCGAGCGACTGAAGCAGATCCTGGAGGCCGAGCTCCGCTACGAGCTCTCGCAGCTCCGCGACAAGCAGCACTGGATGACCCTGGAGCGCCTCTTCATCGAGAAGGCGGTCTACAAGCGCATCGAGACGGCGAAGACGCAGGAGGCCGTGGACAAGGCCGTCTGGGACGGCATGCACGAGCACGCGAAGCTCTTCGCGCGGCCGATGGTGAAGGAAGACGTCGAGCACCTGCTGAAGATCCAGATCCGCAGGATCTCGGCCTTCGACATCGAGAAGCACAAGAAGGACCTGGAAGAGGTCCTCGCGAACATCGCGGAGCGCGAGCAGAAGCTCGCCGACATGAAGAAGACGACGATCGCCTACCTCCGCGGCCTCGTCGCGAAGTACGGCGCGAGCTACCCGCGCCGCACGCAGATCCGGAAGATCCAGGCCGTCGACAAGCGCGAGGTCGCCAACGCCAACATCAAGATGTCGTACGACCGCGAGAGCGGCTTCTTCGGCACCAAGGTGCGCGGCGAGGAGTTCCCGCTCCACATCTCGGAGTTCGACAAGGTGCTGCTGATCTCCGACGACGGCAGCTACCGCGTCGTCGGCGACATCGAGAAGCTGCTCGTCCCGGGCAAGCTCCTCCACGCCCAGATCCTCGACCCCGAGGTCGGCGCCGCGTTCACGCTGGTCTACCGCGACAAGCAGCGCATCGCCTGGGCGAAGAAGTTCACCATCAAGAGCTTCATCAAGGAGAAGGAGTACGAGCTAATCAAGGACCGCGCCGGCAAGGTCGACTTGCTGGAGCCCGGCATCAACGGCGGCAAGGTCCTGGTGAAGTTCGCCCCCTCCCCGCGCCAGCGCGTGCACGAAGCCTACTTCGATCTCGACTCGGTCGAGGAGAAGGGCGTCTCGGCGCGCGGCAATCGCATCGCTCCGAAGGCTGTCGCGCGCGTGCTGCGGCCGAAGGAGTAGCACTCGCCCGCGCACTCGCAGGCGCCCTTCCCGCCCGTGCGGCGCCTGCCGGCGCGGCTCCGCGCCGCCGTGGCGTGGATCCGCGAGGGGCGGGTCGGACGCGGGCGCGCTCGGTCGCTCTTGGCGAGCTCGATTCGGCGACGTTGACGGCGCGACGACGGACCGAACGCGGTCGGATCGAGTGTGACGCCCGAGACGAATTCGAGGCGTTCGTGAGCGGGTCGAGCTACGGCGCTTCGCCCGGCCCTACGGCGTAGCAAGCGACGCGCCCGACGCGCGTGTTCGCGTGACACGAGCGTTCGGTCGCCGACGCGCGAAGGATGCGCGCGTAGGTTCGAGCGGGGGCGCGTCGTTCACGTCGCTTGCTGCGTCTGCGGGCGCGGCTTCGCTCCGCGTCGTTCGATGCGGGAGCGCGTTCCAGAGCCCCACTTGAGGGTGGGGGCTCTGGAACTTTCTGTTGCGGGGTCGGAGAGCGAATCGGACGCGGTAACGAATCGAGCGTGAGCGCGAACGAGCGCTCGTGCGAAGTCGATTCGGCGACGTTGTCGACGCGATGACGACGAACAGAAGCCGGTGAATGCGAGTACGACGCGAGAAGCGAGTTCGAGGCGTTCGTGAGCGGGTCGGGCCACGGCGCTGCGCCCGGCCCTACGGCGTAGCAAGCGACGCGCCCGACGCGCGTGTTCGGGCGTTGCGAGCGCTGGGTCGCCGACGCATGAAGAGAGAGCGCGCGCGTTCGTGCGCGCGTGCGTCGTTCACGTCGCATGCTGCGCCTGCGGGCGCGGCTTCGCTCCGCGTCGTTTGATGCGGGAGCGCGTTCCAGAGCCCCACTTGAGGATGGGGGCTCTGGAACTTTCCGTTGCGGGGTCGGAGAGCGAATCGGACGCGCGTAACGAATCGAGCGTCAGCGCGAACGAGCGCTCGTGCGAAGTCGATTCGGCGACGTTGCCGAGGCGACGACGGAGCGAGCGCGGTCGGAGCTGGTGCGACGCGCTAGGCGAATTCGAGGCGATCGTGAGCGGGTCGGGCCACGGCGCTACGCCCGGCCCTACGGCGTAGCAAGCGACGCGCCCGACGCGCGTGTTGGGGCGACTCGAGCGTTCCGTCGTCGACGCGTGAAGAAAGCACGCGTGCGTTCGAGTGAGGGCGCGTCGTTCACGTCGCTTGCTGCGCCTACGGGCGCGGCTTCGCTCCGCGTCGTTTGATGCGGGAGCGCGTTCCAGAGCCCCACTTGAGGGTGGGGGCTCTGGAACTTTCTGTTGCGGGGTCGGAGGGCGAATCGGACGCGGGTAACGAATCGGGCGCGAGCGCGAACGGTCGCTCTTGGAGAACTCGATTCGGCGACGTTATAGAGACGACGACGGGCCGAGTTCGGTAGAAGCGAGTGCGACGCGCGGGGCGGGTCCGAGGTTTTCATTGATGGGTCGTACCGCGAGCTCGCCGCGCAGGCCCGATACGTAGTCAGCGGCAAGGCTCCGTTACGCGGCATGGGAACAGAGCAGCGAGATCAGCGATCACTCGAGAGGGCCACCCGCGAAAGGCTAATCGATGCGCCGAACGATCGCTCCGTCCACGTTCAGGTCGCGCCCGGATGCGCCCTGGTTCGCCCCGATCGCGCCCTGATCGCGTATCACCTTCGCGTCTTCACTTGCGAGCGCGCGTTCCTTCCCCGCGAACCACCCTCGACCTCGATCTCGACTGCGGAACCTCGCGAACATCGATCAGGCCCAGCTTTCGCCACCCGCTCCGCAGCAGCCAGGCTTCGGGGTCGAGAACCGTGTCGAGAGGTCGTGGGACGATGGAGGCTTGTTTCCACCCATCGAAGGCGACGGCACTGGAGCAGAGGTCGATCGAGCTCGCCCCGAGGATGCCGTGCTTCTTCGCGTTGTTGAGCACGTAACGCAGTGCATGGCGCGCCTGTGTCGGCGTCGTGATGTGCTCCTCGTGATAGCGATCGGGGAACACCTGGCCACGGCGCCCCCAGAGGCGATTCAGGCCCTTGGCGAGGCGCACGAGGAGGCCGTTCATCCCGCGCGAGACGCAGCGGCGCTTCGGAGCCTCCACGATAAAGTGCAGATGGTTCGCCAGTACGCAGAAGTGGATGAGCCGCATGCCGTGCCGCCCCCGCGCCGCACGGAGCGCCTCACGAATCACATCCATCTCCGCCGCGCCGCGCAGATTGGGCAACCCAGCAGCCAGACGAACCGTGATGTGCAGCGGAACATCGCGCCGCACGGCGCACCGCCGCACGTGCGACACCAAAGCGACGGCCCCTTTCGGCTTGCGGCCGGCTCCCTTCCGCTTGCCGCCGTGGAGGAAGCAGCGCAGAACGAGTTGATGATGCATGGCGGGCTCTCCTTCTTGCGGTGAGGAATGACGCGAGGGACGATCCTATTTACATAACGTTTATCGAGGCAGAAAGGTTCGGGTAAAGTTAGGATTTCTATCCCAGCGCGCTTCCGCCGCGTAACGCTACGATCGGCGAACTGGAGTTCGAGCTCTTCGCCTCGCGCATCTCACAGAATGCCCTGGGATGCGCCTCCGAAGCGGATGCGCCCTGCTTCCACGGAGCGCTTCCGATGAGCGCGGCCGCACCTGCAGGCGATGTCAGCGGCCTTCGACTCGCAGTCATCCCCGTGCTTTCGCGCCACCTTCGCGCATTAACCAATGAACGCGCCAACTCGCCCGAACTCGCACTTCGGGCGAGCCGCTCGTTTCGCCGCAGGGCCGGGCGAAGCGTCGCGGCGCGACCAACGTCCGAACGCCCCGAACTCGCGACAACGTCGCCGAATCGACTTCGACGTCCTTCGCACGAACGCGACCGACCTCGCGCTCGCTCGCTCTCATTCGCGTTCGACCCGCTCTCACCCCCCAGCACAAAGTTCCAGAGCCCCCACCCTCACGTGGGGCTCTGGAACGCGCTCCCGAACGTCACGGCCCGGAGCGCAGCCGCGCCCGGAGGCGACACAAGCGGCGTGAACGACGCGCCATCTCACGAACGCTCTCCCGCCCCATTCACGCCTCGATCCACGAACACCACGATCG
>JAEUHW010000076.1 GCA_016793245.1 Planctomycetota bacterium | reverse complement strand
GGCCTCTGTCTTGTCCTTCTTCTGTCTACCCTCGGTCACCGCTCAGGTCAGCCTCGGCTCGGCTCAGAACTTCGGAGTTCTCGGCGCCTCGACCGTGACCAATACCGGGCCGACCATCGTCTCCGGCGACTTGGGCGTAAGTCCGGGTCTGGCGCTGACCGGCTTCCCGCCCGGCATCATCGTCGGAGCCTTCCACGCCGGCAACGGTGTGGCGCTCCAGGCTCAGGCAGACGCCAACACCGCGTACAACGACTTCGCCGGCATGGCATGCAACTTCAACCTGACGGGGCAAGACCTCGGCGGGCTCACGCTCATCCCCGGCGTCTACTGCTTCTCCTCATCGGCGCAGCTCACGGGAACGCTCGTCCTCGACGCGCTCGGTGACCCTGGCTCGGTGTTCGTGTTCCAGATCGGCAGCACTCTCACGACGTCGTCGAACGCCAACGTGCGGGTCATCAACGGCGGAACCCTCTGCAACGTGTTCTGGCAGGTCGGCTCTTCGGCCACTCTGGGCACGGATACGACGTTCGTCGGCACGATCCTGGCGTTGGCGAGCGTGACGTTGACCACCGGGACCGATGTGAACGGCCGGGTCTTCGCCTTGAACGGCGCCGTCACCATGGACTCGAACCTGGTCACCGTCGCGCCGGAATGCCGCTGCACGGTACAGGCCACGGTCACGGACCTGGGTCCTGGCTGCGGTGTGCCGGCGGCGCCGATCCTCACGAGCACGGTGCTCATCGTCGGCAGAACGATGGTCGTCTCGATCTCCAGCGCGTTCCCGGCGGCCATGGTGACGCTGTTCCTCAGCGAGTGCGGCGCGACTCCGTGGACTGTTCCGGGGACCTCCTGCACGGTCTACCTGGATCCTGCCACGCTGCTGCCGCTCCTCTCGGACATGACCGACGCTGCGGGCAATTGGACCTTCTCGTTCGCCATTCCTCTGGACCACGTGCTCGTGGGTCAGTGTTTCGTCTTGCAAGGGCTCGTCTGGGCCAGCGGCGGACCTCTTGCCGGAGACCACCTGTCGAACGGCTTGCAAGTCGTGATCGGCTGCATGTAGGAGAACGGAGCAGGCGAGTCCAAGGCTGGTACTGGAGATCTCGATTCTGAACTCCTCGCGCGAGCCACGCCTCGGCAGATGCCGAGGGGCACATCTCGGCCGCTCATCCCTGTGCCGTGGCACCGCAGTTGCTTGGAGGAGCAGTTCCAGAGTTCGCCAGCGAAGCGATCCGCCTCGAATCGACGCTGCGCAGCTCGGAACTCGGGTCCCCGCTCGGACCGGTACCACGTCATGCCCGAATACGAAGCGCAACGTCTGCTCCTCTTCAGCGCCCTCGCCGCGATCGGTAGCGCGAGTCTCTCGGTTGGCCAACAAGTGCCGCTCGCAGGCGCACAACGTGCCTTCGAGACCGGCGCGGGAGCGCAGCTCGCCAATACCGCGTACCGACCGAACGAGCATGTCGTCGCCGACTTGAACGGCGACGGCGCGCTCGACGTCGCACTCTCTCATCTTGGCAACTTCACCTCGGCGCAGATCTCCGTGCTGCTCAACGCGGGTGACGGCGAGCTCCTCGCTCCGATCTACTATCCCGCTCCCGGCGAAACCGCGGCGGTCGTCGCCGCCGATCTGGATGGCGATGGAGATGTCGACCTCGCGTTCTCTCGCTCCTCCGAAGGCGGCGGCTCGGGCCAGAGCGTCCTCGTCTATCGCAACGACGGCATGGGGCGTTTCGGGGCGCCGCAGCAGTTCGCCTGCGGTCGCGGGCCCCTGGCCATCGTCGCGGGCGACTGGAACGGCGACGGCCTCATCGATCTCGCTACGGCGAACCGCGCTGCTGGCGAAAGCGACCTGAGCCTCCTCACGAACAACGGACTCGGCGGCTTCACGCGTACGGACGTTCCCGTCGGACCGGAGCCATACCGGCTGGCGACGGGTGACCTCGATGGAGATGGGCGCCCGGATCTCGTCAGCGCGCATGTCGGAGCAGCGGCCAACGAGGTGCGGATCCTACGCAACACGGGGAGCGGCTTCTCGGCGCCGACGATCCTGATGCCTGACACGCAGCGCTTCGTGCAGATCCCTTCGCTCGCGCTCGGTGACGTCGACCAGGACGGCGACCTCGACCTCCTCTACGGCTACGCGCCATCCACCGGCGTGCCGGGTTCCAGCGCGCTCGGGTTGTGGAGGAACAACGGCGCCGGCAGCTTCGGCGCCGTGCAGAGCATCTCCACGGGCTACGAGCTCGGCGGCCCCTTCTCGCTGCAGATCGTCGATGTCACCGGAGACCAGGTGAACGACATCATCGGCTGCGCGCGGCTGAATCACTCGCAGTGGTCGGTTCTGCGCGGGCTAGGAAGCGGGAACTTTGCGGCGCCACAGAGCTTCGTATGCGGCGAGGCGTCACGCTGGATCTCGGCGGCGGACTTGGATCGCGATGGCGATCGGGACGTGCTGATCACCAACCACGGCTCGATGACCTTGCAGGTCCACCGCAACGAAGGTGGCATCTTCCCCGGCTTCACGCACCTCGACGTGGCCGACTCCTATCGCTGCGAGAGCGCGGACATCGATGGCGACGGAGATCTCGATCTCGTAGCGCTCGCAGTGAACATCTATGTCTTCCGCAACAACGGGCGCGGTGCGTTCACGCGCACGAGCTTCTTCCCCGGCGGTGGCCGGTTCCGCAACTTTCAGCTCCGCGACCTGGACGGAGATCGCCTGCCTGAGATCCTGATGGTGAAGGATTCGATCTCGGCGCCCTACCACTTCTACACGTGTCGAAACTTGGGCAGCGGCTCCTTCGCGCCTTACCAGACTTGGACCTTGCCGAACTCCTGCGGCGTCTACGTGTTCGCGACCCTCGACTTCGATGGTGACGGCGACCTCGATGTCGCCGCGAATGAAACCGGCGGCTGCCCTTCGAAGCCCGCGCTGCAGATCTACCTCTTGGCCAATCAAGGCAACGGCACTTTCGCGACGCCGACCACGATGGACAAGCTTGGTTGGGGCCTCGGAGACTTGAGCGCCGCGGACGTAGATCGCGATGGAGCGATGGACCTCGTCGGCTCGGGCCTGACCCAGTTCGGAGGAGCTCCAGTGCCGACCAACGGCTTTCTGGTCCTGCGCGGCCGAGGCTTCGGCACCTTCGATCTCCCCGTGGCCTATCCGCCCGCGCCGTATCTCCAGCCCAGCCTCGTCCGCGCCGCCGACCTCGATGGCGACGGTTACGTCGAGCTCATCGGCGCGGGCCTCGGGACTTGGGGAGGTCAAGATCACGTCGTCGTCATGCGCAACAACGGCGCCGGCGCGTTCTTCCCTTGGAGCGGCCGTGCGGCGCCGTACTCGCTGTGGTACACCGGCACGAACGGCCTGCGCATCGCGGACTTCGACAACGACTCGCGACCCGATGTCCTCGTCGGCGGTGGCGAAGACCTCGTGCTCTTCAAGAACCAGGGCGATGGTCGGCTGGCCCCGCCGCTGCGCTTCGGCATCGGCGGGCAGGCGCTCTGGGCCACCTCGGGTGACTTGAATCGCGACGGCGCCGAAGACGCGATCGCGTTGGCCGGCCGCGTTCCCACCACGACCGCGAGCGAGATGATCTCCATCGTCTTCGGCGTCGCGACCGCGCGGAGCCTATCGGGCTGCTCCGCGCAGCCCGCCCAGCTTCGCGCTCTCACACCGCGCGCGATCTTGGGCTCGACCCTACTGCTCGAGCTCGAAGCTAGCCGCACTCCGAACGGCTTCGCGCTTCTGCTTTGGGGCGAGCTCGGGCTGGATACGCGCGGCTGCGGCTTGATCCTCCCCGGCGCCGGCGAGCTCCTGCTCGCGTTGCAGCCTCAGCCGCTGATGCTGAGTCAAGGCCTGCTGAATGGCATGCCGGCGCGCCTCGGCGTCCCCGTGCCCAACTTGCCCGTGTTCGCCGGTGTGCGCGTCGCGATGCAAGGAGTGGCGCTCGACCCTGCGAGCGGAGCATCGATCGAGCTCTCGAACGCGCTCGTCGTGCCGTTGGGCAGCTGAAGCGCGCGCTCGCCACGGCAGGTTCGCCGTGGGATGCGCGCCACGCCCCAGGAGATCACACCTGCGGCAGCACCAGCTTCGTCTGCGCCGAGCGGAACTTCTCGCTGCTGGCCGTCAAGACGGTTGCACCCAGCGCGATCAGCTGTGCGACCAGCGCGAACCAAGCCGCGGTAGCTGCGGCGGCCGTGGCCACCTCGGCTGCCTTGATCGCGGCCGCGCGCTGCTCCGGCGTCCACGTCCGGACGGCTCGCTCCGGTCCATCGGTGATCGGTTGCCCGTTGGCTCCGCGTTCCGGGACGGCAGCCGAGTCACCTGCGTTCGGCAGTTGGAACGGGCGCATCGCATTGTCGGCCGCCGCGGCGGTGGCACCTACCGAGCCTGCGCCGAGAGCCGTGGTCAGACCGGCGGCACCGCTGGAAGCGAGCAGGGTTGCGAAGCCGATGCCGAGTCCCCACGTGACGATGCTGAGCAGCCACGGGGAGTAGGGACGATCCCACTGGGCCATCTTCGCGAGCACGGCGCCACCCGCGAGGCCTACTGCCGCGGCCGTGATGAGGATCCAGACACCGGCGCCGATGCCGAAGCCGACGGCCACGTTCTGGGCGTCGTTCATGGACACTCCAGACATGTTCGCGTCAGGGACTGCCACGGCGGAGGCCGTCAGTCCGAGCGCTACGCCGAGCGTCGCCATCAGGACGGCGATCGCCAATCCGGCGATGGCGCCTGCCGCGATCGCGCCCCACTGGTCGCCGAGACCGACCCATGCGTGGGTCGAGACGTGGCGCGCCCGCCCGTCGTAGGCGGAGGGATCTGCGTGAGCCTTGGAGGTCGAGATGATGCCCGAGCTGGGAGAGGGAGGTGCGATGGTCATGGTTGTCTACCGTCTGGTGAATGCTCTGCGTAAGAGAACGATGCGCAGCGTACGGATGTACGATGAACGCGAGAGGAAGGGCGATCGAGGCGGAGCAGCTGGGCTGCTCCGCCTCCTGGATACCGTGCGAAGAGAGGGTCTCTGCTCCTTGACCCTCACCTGCACTGGACCACGCACGCGGGAGCGAGATCGCAGAGACTCCTGACCCGCAGTGCTCGATCGCAGAGGCCCGGAGCAGGGCCTCAAAGAGCGGCGCGAATGGCGGCGAGAGAGCTCGGCGGACATTCACGCGATGTTTCGCTGCTGGAGTTCGAACAACTGCCGAGCAGGGATTCCGTCGCCTTCGTCGAGAAGCGCTCCTCGCGACGAAGGTTCCTGGTCATGACCTCGGGCGATCCCAATGTCGGTGTGCTGCGATCGCCGCGGTGAAAGCCTTGGAGAATGCAACGGCGTTCTCCGCGCGCGTGCTGACGATGCCGTGAGAGGAGAGGACCTTCTGGCCGTCCGCCTTCGCGCCGGCGAGCCCGACGAAGTCCGCTTCCAGAAGCACGTCGACCCCGTCCCCCGTAGCGCCGATCGACTTGCAGTGTCGGCCTGCTTCGCAGAGGAAGTCGAGCGCGGCGTCCAGGCCGGCCAGCGTCTCGGCGTGCTCGTTGCCACCCGGCACATACACTGCGTCGTAGCTCGTGGAGCACGCGGTGAGGAAGGTGTGCCGGGCCTCGACGGAGGAACCGTCCGCGGCGGTGACCATGCCCAAGCGGGTGGAGATCACTTCGAGCACGGCGCCGCCCGCTTCCAGCTCGAGGCGCACGGTGGAGAGGTCGCGCGAGGAGAAGCCTTCGCTTAGGAGAGCCGCGATGCGGCGCGTCGCGATGGTGTTCGGCGGAGAATGGGACTGGCTCAGCGCAGGCGACTTGGCGAGCTTGCCAGCCGCGCCGCCAAGCGAACCGCTGCGGATGCGCGCATCGAGCTCAGCCGCGCTCGGCTTCGTGGCTCCCGAACGAGCCTTGCCTCGCTGCTTTGGGGCCTTCGCATCCAGAGCGATACCGAGGGACTCCGCGACCAGGTGCGCGAGCTCTTCATCGACCGGGAACAGATTGACTCGGAGCACACGCTCGCGGATCTCGGGTCGCTGTACCTTGCAGAGCTCGAAGCGGAGGGCGTCGACGACATGCTCGCGCTCCGGCTCGGACAAGCTGCGATAGAAGAGCGACGCTTGGCTGAAGTGATCGTCGAAGCTGGCGCTGCGCTCACGCGTCGCGTGCCCATCGACGGCTCCCGGGTAGGGCACGAAGCCTCGTTCCGGCGGAGCGAGCGCAGGCTGGCCGTCACCCACCGAGTTCGGATGATAGTTCGCCTTGCCCGTCGAGATGGTCTGGCGACCGAAGCCGTCTTGCTGGTGGTTGTGTACCGGAGAACGTGGGCGGTTGATCGGGAGCTCCGCGAAGTTGGGGCCGCCGAGACGCGTTAGCTGCGTGTCGAGGTACGAGAAGAGCCGTGCCTGCATCAGAGGGTCGTTGCTGAAGTCGATGCCGGGTACCACGTTGCTGACGCAGAAGGCCACTTGCTCGACCTCGGCGAAGTAGTTGTCGGGGTTCCTGTCCAGCACGAGCTTCCCGACACGCTGCACCGGGACGAGCTCTTCCGGCAGGAGCTTCGTGGGGTCGAGCATGTCGAAGCCATACGCGAGCGCATCCGTCTCGGGCACGATCTGCAGCCCGAGCTCCCACTCGGGGAAGGCGCCAGCTTCGATCGCTTCCCACAGATCACGGCGGTGGAAGTCCGCGTCTTTACCGGCGAGGAGTTGCGCCTCCTCCCATGCGAGAGAGTGCACGCCGAGGAGCGGCTTCCAGTGGAACTTCACGAAGACGGATTCACCGGCGTCGTTCACGAGGCGAAAGGTGTGAACGCCGAAGCCTTCCATCATCCGGTAGCTGCGGGGGATACCGCGGTCGGACATGACCCACAGGACCATGTGCGTGGTCTCGGGAACCAGCGACACGAAGTCCCAGAAGGTGTCGTGTGCGGAGGAGGCTTGCGGTATCTCGCGATCCGGCTCCGGCTTCACGGCATGTACCAGGTCCGGGAACTTGGCGCCGTCCTGGATGAAGAAGACGGGCATGTTGTTGCCGACGAGATCGAAGTTGCCTTCGTCCGTATAGAACTTGACCGCGAAGCCGCGCACGTCGCGAACCGTGTCGGCGGATCCGCGTGACCCGACTACGGTAGAAAAGCGGACGAATACCGGCGTGCTTCGACCGGGGGTCGTGAGGAAAGCGGCCTTGGTGTGCTTCGAGAGCGCTTCGTCGTAGGCTTGGAAATGGCCGTGGGCGCCCGCGCCGCGCGCGTGCACCACACGCTCGGGTATGCGCTCATGATCGAAGCGGGTGATCTTCTCGCGCAGGTGGAAGTCTTGCAGCAGCGTAGGGCCTCGCGGCCCGGCTTTCAGCGAGTCGTCCGTGTGCGTGACGCCTACGCCCTGATCCGTGGTGAGGTGCGTGCCCTCCGGGTGTTCCCGGTGAGCTTCCAGCGCCTCGTCCTTGGTGGGCAGTTCTCTTGCACCGGGCGTGCGAGCACGCCCTTTCTCGGTCGCCATGTCTTCGCTCCTCTTCGGTTGCCGTGTGCTCAGAGCATGGATGCGCGAGAATGCTTGGCGCGAGCGGCTCCGATGGCCGTCTTCACGTCCTTGGCTTCTTCCGGCGGCGGAATCACGGCGGGCATGCCGAGGTACTGGATCCAGAGCTCTCGCGCCCATCCGGCCGTGTGATAGAGGTGCTCGTCCTCTTGCACTTCGACCTGGTCGTACGCAGTCTGGAGGCGCTTGGCGTGAGCGCCCTTCAGCGTCTTCGCCATCTCGCCGACGAGATGCCAGTTCATGTGGCACTTGGTCTCGGCGTCGACGACGCACTCTGCCGCGACGATCTCGGCGCCCGCGGCGTCACCCGCCTTCAGGGCCTGCTTCATGCACGCGACGAGGGCTGCCCCTTTCTCGCGCACGATCGTTCGACCGGGAGATTCGGTGAGGGGATCTACGTTCAGCTCCTGCATCAGCTCGGTGTAGATGCCCACGTGCTCCTTCGTCTCGTCCAGGTACTTCTGCCACTCCTCCTTCAGCTCTGGCGTTTTCGCGCAGAGGATCGCGGCCTCGTAGACCAGCACGCCGCCTTGCTCGGTTTCGAGTGCTTGGCAAAGGAAGTCCGCCTGTCGCTTGTTCATGATCCAGCTCCGGGATGCGAGTGAGTCAGTGCTGGGCCGATCGGCCCTGCGTCGCGCTGCTTGGGGCAACTTGCGTGCCGGGCGTGGCGGGATACCGGAGGAGATGGATCTTGGCAGGAGTTCGAAGCGATCCTCCGATCCGGAGGACCCGGTGTTGCCGACGCGAACTCTTTCGAAGCGAAGTGAGAGAAGCGGTATGTGCGCAGGCTCACTCTCCCACGAAACCAAGCCCGCGTGCCGTGCCTGGCGTTTCTACAATCGGCGGCAACGCTCATCTCCCGTTCATCGACGGAGCGTATCTGCGCCGACCGGCTCCATCATCTACCGCTCGCCTTGATGTCCTTGCGTTGAGCCCAGACATTCGTCTGCGGTCGGAACCAGTGGGTCGGTGCGGCTTTCTTCAGGTTGCGGAGGCCGTTCTGCTTGCCGACCTCTTCCACGCTGATCTTCAGCTCGGTGGCCAGCAGCGCGTAGAGCGCGCGTCGATCGGCGTTCTCGGCGCGGAGCAGGTCGCCGATGGTCGGGCTGTCAGCGACCTTGGGATCGACCTTCTCCTTCTCGAACTCCGGCTTCACTGCCGCGCCGAGGCCGTCGTAGGTCTCGCCGACCTTGCCCGTGTCGCGCAGGGAGTGGAGGGCGGCATACCGCCCCTTCATCCGCTCCTGCAGCGCGTCGCGGTTCGGCGGATCTTGCGCTGCGCTCGTCGCGGGATTCAGCGCGATGAGGAGGAGCGGCAAGGCTATCGAGGAACGCGCGCCGCTGAGGAAGCCCAGGCCTCCCCGTGTCTTCTCCGGAGAGCTGGCGGCCTCTTCGCCCGGCAACTCGTCTGGCTTGGCTTCGGGAGCGATCTCATCCTCGAACTCGAAGAACTCGTCGAGCTCGCGCTGGACTTTCACGTTCACGTCGACGGTGACGTAGATGGGCTTCACCTCGATCGGATCGACGGAGATGCGGTGCGAGGTGCACGCGAGTGGCAAGAGAGCCAACACGAGACCGGCGCGAGCATGATGAGCAAGGTTCATGGGGTCCTCTTCAGGTTGCGGCTTCGACCGAACGACTCGGCGACGGTGTGTGACGATCGCGTCATCGACCACCGACGCCTTCGAATCGGGCTTCGTCAGCTTGCTTGTTCAGAGCGCCTTGCATGCCGAGCGCGAGGTCGATCAGGGCATTGGCGCCATTCAGGTTGAGCTTCACGTCGAGCGCCTGCGGCACCGTGCGTCCCTCGCCCACGAGGTGGAAGCGGAGGTTCGTGTCGTCCGCGGCGGTCACGAGGTCCAAGGTCAGCTCGCGGTAGGCGAAGTCCTTCAGGCTCTGCACGATGCGATCGCGCACGAGGGCGTCGTATCGCCCCGCGGTGTCGATCGCCGCCACCGGCCCGAGATGCTCGCGCAGAACGTCATCGACCTCGGGCGTGTCTGCCAAGCGCAGCTCGCCCGGGCCGCTCGTCCGTAGGCGGCCATCGCCGAGCGCGATGTCGAGCGGTCGGAGAGAGCAGCGGAGAGCGAAGTGCCCGTCGAGCAAGCCTGTGCCCACCGCTCGGCCTCCGCTGAAGAGGTCCATCCACGGTGCGAGCGCGACCTGCTCCAGATGCACGCGCGTCGCGAAGCGCGCTGCGTTCGGATCGAGATCGAAGGACTCCGCGGAGATCACTCCGTCTCCCACTTGCCAGCGTGCTGCGGAGAGGTTCACGATCGACTCTGGTCGCAGCGCGATGGAGATCCGTCCTGCGTCGCCGGCGATCTTGCCGACGACGAGGCGCTTCCAGCGCAGTTCTTGTGCGGCGGCAGATGAGAGCGGCGGTAGGCCGCTCACGGCGAACGAGCCTTCACAGCCTTCGATGTGCCACTGGGTGCTGCGCACCGCGACGCGGTGCAGCTCGAGATCGATCTCGGATGCGGCGAAGCTCTGGGACAGAAGAGTCGCTCGCAAGCTGAGCCCGCCGCTCACTCCGATTTCCTGCACGCTCGGTGGCAGCGCCGAACCGATGAGCGTGAGGCCCCTCGGCTCCGGCACCTCGAGATCCAACACCAACTCCGTCCGGCCGCCGCCCCCGACCGGCTGCTCGGCATCGATGTGGAGCGCGACGATGGCCGAGGAAGCGGCGATACCGCGCTCTCTCCAACCCCCGCGGAACGCGCCGCCTCCCTGCAGGTCCATGCGGAACCGCCATCCGCGCTCGTCGCGTCGGATCTCGAGTGGCCCCTGCAGATCGAGGGGCGCGTCGACGTGACCGGCGCGCACCTGCGCTTCACCGCGCAAGGCTGCATCTATCTCCTCGGCGGTGAAGGCCGCGTGCAGCATCTGATCCCGGGCGCGCACGGTGCAGCGGCCGGACCAGCCATGGCTCGTGCCCTCGAGGATCCCCTCGGCGCTGAGCTCTTCGCGCACGCCGTCTCGAGCGATCACGACGCGAGAGTCGCGCAGCTCGAGTCGATCGAAGGGCGCGCCGGGGATCCCGGTGGTGGCGGTCGGTGCGCTGGGAGGCCGCGCTTCCGCGAGAGGCGCTGCAGACTCGTTTGCGTTCGGCTCGAGGCGCGGCTCCCAGTACACGCGTTCGAGCTGCACCGTGCCCACACGACCCCGGAGGATCTCGGCTAGCTGGAACTCGACGTGGATCCGCTCGACGCGCAGATGCTCGTCTCGACCGAGCTCTAAGTCGACGAGCGTGAGGTGACGAAAGCCGAAGCTCTCGACTTTCACTTGCACGTCCTCGAAGCCGAGCTCCGCGAACGCCGTGCGGACCCGCTGAACGATCAGCACGGGGGCGGCGACGAACCAGAGCAGGGCGACGATGATCGCGGAGGCGAGGAGAGTCCCGAGGAGGATCCGCATGGGGCGTCCACCTCGACGCTTCCGAGGAGGCTCGAGCGCGGCGGTAGGTGGGCTCCCGAGCTCGGCGCGCGGAATGCGGCGGTGGTCGATCCGCGCGGACGTGATAACGGGCGCGTCGATGAGAGGCTGCTTATGCGGTGACACCATGGCACCGAGGAGCCAGGCAATCGACGTGCCGTGGAGTGGTTCGGCGCTCCAGTCCACGGTGTCATGGGTGTCTCGCGCTCTGCCTGGCGGAGGCGGTCTAGTGGGGCTCAGACCCAGAGAACCGCGCGCTTCGCGAGAGCGGTCCTTTGTAGAAAGGACGTCTCCTCCATACCCGGAGCGCGCCTGCCGCGGTCATGGAGCTGCGCCGGAGACGTCGATGCGGAACATCCACACGCCGTGCGGAGCCGCCAGCTCGAATGGCACGCTCGACTCTACATCCGTCTCGAAGGTGCCTCGCCGCCGCCTGCTCAGCATCCGCGGAGCAGCGCGACGATCAAGACGATCGGCAAGGGCACACCGATCAGCCAGAGGAGAGCAGCCGTCTTCACCTTGCCCGCTTCTTCACGCAGCATCGACATGGACTTCGTCCTCGTTAGAGATCGCGAAGTCGAAGGCAAACGCCATGCCGCTGCCTTGTTCCTCGCGGCCGGCGCGACTTTCGGGTTTCTTCATCGCAGGAGGACGCTGGAGCCGCTGCTCGCGGACTGGAGAGCTGGGCATCGAGCAACGCGGGCGGGGAGGGCCCGGCGACTTGCGATGGGCTTCAGCGCTCGCTTCCGCGCGATGCGCGTCCGATGGTGTTGTTCGCGGTGACCCCGAGGCCGGGCGCGGCCGGGTGACTGCCGGAGGTGCCGTGCGATGCCGAGGCGCGCGTCAGGCTTTGCGGGACCGTTCGAAGATGTCGCAGCGCAGCCGACGCTCCCCGCTCGAAGTTCTCACAGATAGTGCAACAGCAGCGCGAGCGTTCCGCGGAGCTCCATGCTGAGCATCCCCGAGACCCGCACGAGCTCCTTGACCTGCGCGAGCGGCAGCCAGAGGTAGTGATCAGAGTCCGGCAGCTCGACGCCTTCCTCGAGCTCGACGAGCTCGTAGTCGTTCTCGTCCTGGTAGAAGCGCCCGCCTTCCTCCGACTGGCGGCAGCGCAACAGGGTGCGTGCGCGATGGCCCTCTTCGATGCGGCGCTCGAGCTCTGCGGCGAGCGTGTCGCTGCGATCGAGCGATTCGCCGGGCGCGACCATGAGCGTCGTCGAGAGCTGGGCGCCCTCGAGGTAGCCGATCTCGAAGCTGGCCTTCAGGAGGAAGCAGAGGAGCCCGTTGCGGCGCTGGCAGACGAGAGTGAGGCGTCCCACGCCGTGGCTGTCGATCAGCGGCTGGTCCCAACCCTTGACCTCGCGGCCCAGCGCGCGGATCCGGAAGTGGCGCGCGGCGAAGCCGTGCTCGCGCTCGCGTTCGCGGATGCGATCGCGCTCGACGACCCAATTCGCGAGTTGGTCGAGCGGGATCACCTGATGCCGCACCGCGGCATGCACGCGGAGCTTGGTGAGCCAATGGAAGAGCTCGAAGTTGGAGTGCGGCCAGCGCTCGCTCGCGCATTCGTGCGAATCGCGCAGCGCCGCGCGGAAGGAGCCCGGTGCGCCGCCCGCGAAGGCCTGACCGCGTCCGGCGAGCTCGTGCCACGAGAGGCAGCACAGCACCGAGCGTCCATCGGTGTTGAGCGCGTTCTCGAGGACCGCGAGCTCGCGCAGCTCGCGGACGCCGTACCAACGAAAGGCGTTGCCGAGGTCGATCTGCGCGTCGCGCGGCACCTCGATCACGACGTTCCGGTTGTACTTGCCGTAGTAACGCGTCGCTTCCTCGGACTGGCGCTCGTCGAAGAGCACCTTGCCACGGCCGTCCTCGAGGAACCACTCTGCGAGCGGCGTGGGCTTGCCGCCGTGCAGCCGCTTGTAGTTAGCCTCGGTCGACTGCATCGTGGGAGCGAGCTGCATCGCGCCGACGTTCCCCGGCTCGACGCGCGCGTTGAACAAGAGCTCGAGCCCGCCGCTCGCCTGGCGCCGTGCGAGGAAGCCGTTGATGGCGATCTCGGGCTGCAAGATGATCAGCTGCTCCTTGGCGTGCAGCGGCTCGTAGCGCGCGCGCGTGCGGAGGCCCACCAGCGAGAAGAAGCCGCCGGTGCGATGGCGCAGGGCGCCGTTCTCGAAGCGCCACTCCGCGGAGTCGGCGAAGTCGATCGGCTCGCAGGCGAACGCGTTCTCGCGCACGATCGCCTCGCGCCAGGCGAGGAAGTCGGCGAGGACGGGCGCCACGGTGGGGCGGAGGGCGGTCTGCGGCGTCATGCTCGGGCTCGTTGCAGGTGGGGTGAGGCGCAGCTCGCCAGGAACGCTGCATCGAAGGGCTGGAGCGCGGTGCGCAGCGTCGTGGCCGCGCGCTCGTCGACGAAGCCGTGCGCGCTCGAGAGCAGCGGAGCGAGCTCGGCGCGGAATCGCTCGTAGCCTTGGCGTGCACGCGCGCCGTAGAAGACGCGCTGTCTTGGATCCTCGAGGCCGCGCGCGAGCTCCTCGAGCGTCGGCAGCTCGTAGTTCCACGGCAAGCGCGCGAAGGCCTCGATGAAGAGGCGGATCAGCAGCAGCCGGAAGTTCGCGTCCTCGTAGGGTCCGCGCGTGCGTTGGAACTTGCGGTAGGTGCCGATCACGTATTCGAAGTGCACCTGCTCCAGCGGCTCGGGCCCGCCGATCCGCTCCGGTGCGCAGCGCGCTTGCGCGAGCAAGCTCGTCTCGAACCAGAAGCGCCCTTCGGGCACTTGGCCGAGCTGGGGTCGCAGCGCATTCGGCGACTGCTCGCGTAGCCAGCTCTGCGCGAAGAGGACATCGCGCACGGCGACGAGATGCGCGCAGCTCGCGGCGCCCTGCCATTCGGCGTCGGCCGAAGGACGCGCGATGCCGGCGCACGCGAGCTGCTCGTCGCGGCAGCGCTCGTAGAGGCGCGTGAAGAGCCCGCGCTCGCGCACGAAGAGATCGACGTCGTGCAGCAGCACGTGCGACCCGCGGGCGGCGTTCACGCCGGCGACGAGCTGCAACCAATGGATCACGCTGCCGACGCGCAGCCAGGGGCGCAGTCCGCGTGCAATCGGTCCAGGCTCCACGAGACGCAGCGGCAGCTCCGGCCAGCGCGAGCGCACTTGCTCGAAGAGCGCGCGGAACTCGCGCGTGCGCTGATCGGGGATCACGAGCCCCTCGACCAGATGCCGTGGGTCTTGTCGGCGGCAGAGCTCGACGGCGAGCTCCAAGAACACCGGCAGATCCGGCGGCACCGTGAGGAGCAGCGAGATCCCCGGCACCTGCGCCTGTCGCGGCGCATGCCAACGCGCGAAGCACGCGCGATAGAAGAGCTCCGTCGCGCGCTCGCTCAGCCAGTAGCGGACGACGGTACGCAGGGCGGCAGCGCTCTCCTCGATGCCGCCGCGGGGCTACGTCGCGCGGAGTTCGGGCATCGAGGAGTTCTCGACCGGGGAGGTCTCGGAGCTTGAGTCGCGCTCCCTCAGCGCGGCTGGACGATCGCCCTCCAGCCGCCGCTGAACGCGAGCAGGTTCGCGAAGGCGCCGTTCGGATCGAGCGCCAGCACCTGCGTGTAGAAGTTCAATCCTTGCAGCAGCGGATCATCCGGCAGGGGCAGCACGAGCTGCGCTTCGCCGCGCAGATCCGTCGTCGCGGTGAAGGGCGCGTAGGGCAGCACCAAGTCGACGAGCAGATTGCAGCCGCCGCCGACGGGGATGTTCCACGGACCGAAGCCGACGTTCCAGGTCACCGCCGTGGACGGGCGCGCGCCCTCCAGCGCCAGCGTGAACGAGCGGTTGCCGAGGTACGGCGGGTTCAGGGCGCGGAGCCTCGGCACGAGGCCTGCCGTGCCCGGGCAGCCATAGGCGTAGGCGAGGCTCATCGCCGGCGGATCCATCGCGAAGGGCTCGACACCCGTAGCGCTCGTGAACGCAGAGAACCACACGCGGTCCCCGGCGAAGGCGAAGCCTTGCGGGTCGGAGCCGTGAGGACCGGGCTCGATCTCGGCGTGCAGCGAGGTGCTGACGGTCGTGCCATTGGTGCGCCATACTTCGAAGCCGTTTGCGGAGCGCGCGCCGGGGAAGAGCGCGATGTCGGAGCCGGGCGGCACGAAGAACTCGCCGTCGTGAAAGAAGTAGGAGCCTGCGCTGCGCGACTTCAGTCCCGACTCGGCGCCAGGAAAGACATCGCGCAAGAGCTGCGTTCCGCCGTTCGTGCCATCGCTGATCCACGGCTCCCAGCCGCTCGCGCTCGAGTAGCCGGCGAAGAGGAGCCGCGTTCCGAGCGAAGTGAGGCTGCTGGCTCCGACGACATCGGTCTCGAGCGCCGGGAACGAGCGCACGAGCGCGGCCGTGGCGCCGGAGGTCGTGGTGCTGAAGAGCCCTCCAGCCGTCGGCGTGGTCGCGATGCAATAGAGCAGACCGCCGTGCCAGAGCAGCTCCTGGAACGCAGTGCTCGCGCTGCCGCCGGAGAGGTTCGCGACGAGCTGCGTGCCCGCGGCGGTCCCGTTCGAGCGCCAGAGCTCGAGGCCATTGGTGCCGTCGTCCGCGGCGAAGAAGACGTGGGTCTCCGAGGCCGCGAAGCGCACGCCGCTGAGCTGCGGGATGCTGTTCCCGATGCCGGGACGGATGTCCTTCACGAGCTGCGTTCCCGCCGTCGTCCCGTCGCTCGACCAGAGCTCGAAACCCTCCGCCGCGGAGAAGGCGAAGAAGTAGGCGCGCGAACCAAGCCTGACGATCTCGCTGATGGCGAAGCTGTTGCCGTTGTACGAACCAGCACCTGGCACGATGTCCTTCACCAGCGTCGTTCCCGCGGTGGTCCCGTCCGTGCGCCAGAGCTCGTTGCCGTAGGTCGGCGTCGTCGCGAAGAAGAGCGCGTAGCCGTCCATGGCCGTGAGCTCGCTGAGGGACGAGGTCGCGCTGCCGGGATTCAGGTCCGCGAGCAAGCCGGTGCCGCTCGGCGTTCCGTCGGTGACGCAGAGCTCGGCGCCGAGGCCGGTGACGGTCCCGCGGAAGACGGTGAGCGAGCCCAGCTCCGCATGCTCTTGGTACACCGCCAGCGACGAGAGCGTGCCGGCGTT
>JAEUHW010000061.1 GCA_016793245.1 Planctomycetota bacterium | reverse complement strand
GATGCGCGCGACCTCGGCGGTTCCGAAGCCTTCGTGCTCGCGGAGGTAGATCGCGAGGAACGGCAGCACGAACGCGCCGAGGCGGTTCACGAACATGCCCGCGATCAGCAGCCAGAAGCTGCGCGGGAAGCTGCCGAACAGGGCAGCCAGTCTTGGGGACAGGGCGGACAAGGCGGGGAGCCCGAGGGCGGAGCATGGTACGAGGAACGACTCCTCGTCCCTAGTCCGTCGCCATCGAGCTCGTTCCCCGCCGCGGAGTCCGGAGTGCGTCTACTTCGAACCCTTCTCGACCGGCCAGAGGAGCTGCGTGCGCCACTGCTTGGGGTCCGGCTCGAGGCCCGGATCAGTCCAGTAGATCTCGCAGAGCGCACCGCGCGTGCGGAGCTTCTGCTCGCCGACCCAGCGCGCGAGGAGGGCATGCGACTGCGCAAGCTGCTGATAGTCGCCGTGGTGCCAGGTCGTCGCGGTAAGCCCGCCGAGCAGGACGACGGGCTTCACGCGTCCGCGGCCCACGACCGGCTCGCGCACGGGAATGCCGCCTTCGAGATCGATCTTGCCATCGGCGATGCGATGGTAGCGAGAGTACGGCGGACCCGTCGGCGTCGCGCCTTGCTCGCCCAAGACCTGCATGACTTCGGGCAGGATCACCGCCAAGGTTTTCGCGACGTCCTGCTCCCGGATCTCCAAGCGCACCGCGAGCGCGTGGCGCTCCTCGACCTCCTCGGTGCGGCATTCCCCGGGCGCCAGCGCTTTGGTGCGCGGCAGTGCGCCGTTCTTCTCCCAGTGCAGCAGCACCTCGGCGGGCGGAGCGACCTCGCTCTCCTCCACCTTCGCACCGGGCTCGATGCGCTCGTAGCGCGTCGCGAGGTCGTAGTCGCCCACGACCTGCCTGCGCTTGTGCGGGAACAGCACGTCTCCGACGGGCTTCCAGTCCTCGAAGAAGAAGCGCATCGCGATCGAGTCCTTGCGAAAATCCGGCAGCGACAGCGCCACGCAGAGCGGCAACCCATCGCTCTGCCGTAGGAAGAGCTGGTCGGTGGCTCCTTCGGCGCCGAGCATCTCGAGCTTCCAGCAAGCTTGGCCTTCGAGCGTCTCCACCCCCACCGTGCGCCCGCGCGCGTAGAGCTCGCGCCACGGCGCCAGTCGACCGAAACCCATCAGGCGCCGGACCGAGGCCGCTTCGCCACCGGCGACGGTGAGGATCCCCATCGCGGGATCGGTCGTCCAAGCGAAGCGCGGCTCGATGCCCATGGACATCGGTGCCATCTTCGGGATGCGTACGACGAGTGAGGCGCGCTCGGCTCCGAGGTGTAGCGCCTCGACACTCATCTTCATGCCCATCATCTCCATGCTGCCGGTGGAACGGAACGAGCCGAGTTTCGCGCGCGCCGCGGAGCTCGCGATCTTGGCGTCGGCGGCGTCGAGGAGCTGGGCGGCGTCGGGCAAGGGTGCGTTTTCCTGAGGCGGGACGAGGAACGCGGCAGGCGCGGTGGCCGCGAGCAGGAGCGAGGTGCAGAGACGAGCGAGCGTGAGCATGGTTGGCGTCCTCCGGCGCCGGGCGGGCTATTCTGGTCAGCCTTACGCCGTTCCGCTCGCTGCTCTTGGAAGCTCCCCGAGAAAATCCTCCGCCGTTCGGCACCGCCGACTTCCCCAGCACCCGCTGGTCCTTGCTCGCTCCCGGATCGCAAGCCGGAGCTGACGAGCGAGCGCGCGCCTGGGAGACGCTTGCGAACGCCTACCTCGAGCCGATCCGCGCCTTCCTCCGCCGCGCCCTGCGCCGCGACGCGAACGCCGCCGAAGAGCTCGCGCAGGACTTCTATCTCTGGATGCTCGAGAGCGATCTGCTCGCGAAGGCCGACCGCGAGCGCGGCAGCTTCCGCGCGTTCCTGAAGACGGCGCTGCGGCGCTACGTGCTCGACGCCGATCGACGCGCGCGCGCGCAGAAACGCGGCGGCGCGCAGCGCGCCGTTCCGCTGATCGGCACGGAGGACGAGCCGCTCGCCCTCGCCGATCCGCGCGCGCTCGAGCCCGAGCGCGCGCTCGACGACGCGTGGCGCGCCGAGCTCGTCACCGAGGCGCTCGCACAGGTCGAAGCGCAGCTCGCCGCCGCGGGCCGGAGCCGCGTGTTCGAAGTCTTCCGCGCCTACTTCCTCGACCCGGCGCCGGACGTGGATTACCGCGGACTGGCCGAGCGCTTCGGCTTGAAGGTCACCGACATCTCGAACGACCTCGTGCGCGCGAAGCAGCTCTTCCGCCAGGCGCTCGAGCGCCGCGTGCGCGAGACGGTCGCGAGCCCGCTCGATCTCCGATCCGAGCTCGCGTGGCTGCTCGGGAACGGCCCCGCATGAGCGGCGCGCGCGAGCCCTTGCCGCCGCATGCGCTGGCGAAGCTGCTCGCGAGCGCGCGCGCCGCGGCGCCGGAGCAAGCGGAGCCGAGCAGTGCCGCTCCACGCCTCGGGCGCTATCGCCTCGGGCGCGAGCTCGGCCGCGGCGGCATGGGCATCGTCTACGCGGCGATCGACGAAGAGCTCGGCCGCGAGGTGGCGCTGAAGGTCCTCTCGCTCCCACCGGGTGCGAACGAAGAGCTGCGCCGGCGCTTCGTCTTCGAAGCCCAGGCCTGCGCGCGCCTCAACCATCCCAACATCGCCGCGATCTACGAAGCGAGCGACGAGCTGATCGCGATGCAGCTCATCGACGGTCCGCCGCTCTCCGCGCACCGTGGGGAATCGCCGCGACGCATCGCGCGCTGGATCGCCGATGCCGCACGCGCGGTGCAGGTCGCGCACGAGCACGGCATCGTGCATCGCGACTTGAAGCCGCAGAATCTGCTGCTCGAAGGCGAGCGGATCTTCGTCACCGACTTCGGTCTCGCGAAGGCGCTCGACATCGAGGATCCCATCTCGCGCTCGGGCCATCTCTTGGGAACCCCGGCCTACATGGCGCCCGAGCAGGCGCAAGGCGCGGCACATCTCGTCGATGCGCGCACCGATGTCTGGGGCCTCGGCGCGACGCTCTTCGATCTGCTGGCGGGCCGTCCGCCGTTCGCGGAGCGCGATGCGTTGGCGCTCCTGCGTCGCCTCGCGCACGATGAGCCGCCGCGCCTGCGCAGCGTCTGCCGCAGCGCGCCGCGCGAGCTCGACCTCATCGTCGCGCGCTGCCTGCAACGCGAGAGCGCGCAGCGCTACCCGTCGGCGCTCGCCTTGGCCGAGGACTTGGAGCGCTGGCTCGAGGGTCGGCCCGTGCAGGCGCGACCTCCGGGGTTCGCTTATCGAGCGCAGAAGCTGCTCGCGCGCCATCCGCGCACCGCGGCGCTCGCGACCTCGGCGCTGCTGGCACTTCTCGTGGTCGGGCTGCTCGCGTGGAGCGAGCGCCGGGCACGCGGAGCCTCCGACGCCGCGCTCGCGCTCTCCTCGCGCGTCGAGGCCGCGCTCGCCGATGCCGAGATGCTGCGGCGCCTCGGTGCCTCCGAGGAAGAAGCGCGCGCGCGGCTCGAGGACGGGCTGCGCGCGTGCGAGGAGTTCCTCCGCGCGCATGTAGCACCTCAGGCGCAGCATCTCCGCGGGCGCCTGCTCGCGGCGAGCGCGCGTTCCGCCGAAGCCGAGAGCTGCTTCGAGCTCGCACTCACCGGCGATCCCGCGCTCGTCGAGGCGCGCTTCGAGCTCTGCTGCTCTCGAGCGCGCACGCTCTTCGCGCAGAGCGCCGCGAGCGAACGCTGGAGCGGCCTCGAGATCGAGGAGGAGCTCGCACCCGAGCTCCGCGCCACGCGTCGTTCCCTCCTCCGAGATCTCGCGCAGGTCGTCGCCGAGAGCGTGCGCCTGCGGCGCCCGGATGCGGCCTACGCGCGCGCTCTCCAGGCCTGGCTCGCCGGGGACCGCGCCTCAGCGCGACGCGAGCTCGGAGAAGCGCAGCGCTTCGACCCCACGCATCGCGAAGCCGCTCTCGCGCTCTCGCGCCTCGAGCTCGCCGAGGGGCAAGGCGATGCCGCTTGGGCCTTGGCGATGCAGGCGATCGATCTCCAGCGCGGGTTCGCCCCGGCGTATCTCGCGCGCTCGACGCGCATCGATCCGGTCGAGCGCGCGCTGCGGCAGATCGAGCTCAGCGCCGCCGATCAGCGCGTGGAGAGCGGTGACGCCTCGGCGGAGGCGCTGCGCGAGCGCGGTGCCGCGCGCCTCCGTCTCTTCGATGTCGAAGGAGCGCTCGCGGATCTCGAGCGCGTGATCAGCGAACATCCGAGCGACGCCGCGGCTTACGCTCACCTCGGCCTCGTGCATGCGCGCCAAGCCGCGTCGCGCGGGAGCGACGCGCACGCCGCGGCCCTCTCCGACTGGGAGCGTTCGCGCGAGGCGCTGGATCGTTCCCTCGTGCTCGACCCCGCGCTCGTCGAGGCCTGGAACAACCGCGGCGTCGCCGAGCTCGAGCGCGCTCGGCGCTTGGAAGCCATAGGTCGAGGAAGCGAGGCCGACGCGGCGCGACAGCGCGCCGAGGCGGACTTCGCGCGCGCGATCGAGCTGCAGCCGAGCTCGCTGCTCGCGCTGCTGAATCGCGCGCGCGGATCGCAGCGCCGCGCCGAGGACGCGGCCACCGCGAAGCGCTGGGACGAGGCCGAGCTCCACGCCGCGGAAGCGGAGCGCGATCTCTCCGCCGCCGCGAGCGCGCACCCGCGCGACCTCGAAGCGCAGCTCGCCGCCGCCGAGCTCGCCTCGCTGCGCGCGACGATCGCGACGCAGCGCCATCGCGAACGCGCGCTCCGCGCTCACGACCGAGCCGTGGAGCTCGCGCCGAAGGACCCACTACCGCGCGGCTTGCGCGGGCTCTTCCACGCGAGAATCGGCGAGATCGCCGCGGCGCGCGCCGATCTGGAGGCCGCCCTCGCACTGCGTCCCGCCGAGCGCTGGCGCGCACTGCTCGAGCGCGAGCTCGAAGCCCTGCGCTGAGGGGCTGTGCAGAAATCGATGCTACAGCCACTCAGATGTTTGCTGGCGCAGCGCCTGACGGCACTGCAGCCCGTTCGTGAGCAATTCCTGCTCACTCGCTGAGCGCCGCCTCAGCCGCGCTTCTCCTCCATCAGCCCGACCAGATTGCCGTCGGGATCGCGGAGGAAGCCGATCCAGAGCTCGTGGTCGGGCAGGCGCGCGGTGAGCTGCGGCGCGCGCTCGTTCTTCGCGCCGCGCGCGACGAGTGCGGCATGCAGCGCTTCGATCCCCTGCACGCGGAAGTAGAGCACCGAGCTCGCCCCCACCGCGCCGTGGCCTTGGGGCGTCGTGAGCATCAAGCGCACCTCGCCCGCGAGCAGGAACGCGAGCTGCGGGCCGGGCTGGAAGAGGAAGCGCAGGCCCAGCAAGTCCCGATAGAACGCGAGCGCTTGCGGCACATCGCTCACCACGATCGCGACTTGGCCCAACGTCGCGCGGGAGAGGTTCATCGATTCGTCCGCCATCGCTCGCACCTCGTTCCGTAAAGCAGAACATCCCGCCTGCGGAGATCCGCAGGCGGGATGCTATGCGCCCTCCGTGAGGAGAGCGAGAGCGCCGAGCCGCCGTGAAGCGGCTCGCAGCTCGATCAGCTCCCGATCGTCGTCAAGATCGTGTCGGAGAGCGTGAAGGGGATGCCCAGCGGGTCGAGGACGGTGCAGCCGCCGGCCGCGCCGAGGTCGAGACCCTGGGTGTAGACCTGCGCGCCGACGATCGTCGGGTCGCACGGGATCGGGCTCGCGATCACGTTGCCGCCGAACACCGCGTCGAAGGTCGTGCCGAGCGAGCAGCCGGCCGCGCAGAGGGGGACGTTCAGCGGGAAGAGGCCGATCCAGATCTGGGCGACGCCCTGGACCGGGGTCATGGTGAAGTTCACCGCGCCGCCGATGTTCGGCGAGCCGGTCGCGGTGATCGTCGTGCCGCCGCAGCCGGGCGAGGCGACGGCGAAGGAGCCGTTGCCGGCCGAAGTGATGTCGATCTCGAAAGTGCCTTGGTTAGAGGCGAAACCGCCGACGCGCAGGAAGTACTGAGCGCCGCCCAGGAGCTGCTGGGTGATCGTCGAGCCCAGACCGCAGGTGCCGCCCGTGTCGTCGTTGCAGGCGAGGCTGGTCATGCCGCAGGGGCTGCACGGTCCCAGGAAGAGTTCCATCGCCGTGTCGTAGCCGCGACCCGCGGTGCAGGTCGTGAAGGTGTAGGTGCCGGGGCAGGAAGGCGTGAAGACGAACCAACGATCGCTGCCGCCGGAAGCGCACGGCCAAGTCGGCGCCGAGGTCGTGTAGTTCAGGTTGTCGAGGCCGGTGGTCAGACCGATACCGATCGGCGTCGCGCCCGAGCACTCGTCATCCGGGAACGACGGGCCGCCGCCGGGCGTGCAGAGGATGTTCAGCGGGAACTGGCCGACGCGGCCAACGAAACCGCCGACGCGGATGTAGAGGATCGTGCCCTGCGCGGCAGTGATGTTCACGCTCGACTGCAGGCCGCAGGAGTCGTCGTTGCACGGCCCGCTGACGAAGTTCGGGCAGGGCGCGCAGGTGGAGTCGAACACCTGGAGCGCCGTGTCGTAGCCGCCGCCGCAGGTATCGACCGTCACGGTGCCGGTGCAGCTCGCGCTGTAGACGAACCAGAGGTCGTTGCCGCCGGAGGCGCAGGGCCAGGCGGGAGAAGAGGTCGTGGCGCCGGTGGTGTCGAACGGGCCGTTCGCGCCGTCGATGACGGTGATGGCACCGGTGCACTCGTCGTTCGCGAGCTGCGCCTGGACCGCAGGCGTGAGGAAGCCCGCGAGGGACAGCAACAGGGCGCCCTTGGTATTGGAAGTCAGGAGAGACATGGAGAACTCCGAGGGAGGGGGTTCGACGGGGTCGAACGTGGGAGCGCGCGAACCTGGATACAGGTGCTCGCGGCACTGAAGTGACGGGTGTAGACGCTGGAGCTGGGGACGGAGGTTCCGTGGCCGCGAGAACCTGCTCCCTCGATCCAGCCGCACGGTCGACTCTGGAGAGCCCGACCGACCTGGGCCGAGGACTCTGAAGAGGGCGATGCCGCGCGTCAATCGGGACGTAGTGCGTAGGTCCTAGGAAACCGGAATCGGTCCCCGGACCACAGGCGAAAGCTACCTCTCGAACGTTGCGCGGGTTCGGAAATCCGTACCAGGCTCGGGGTTGGGGTCGGGAACCTGAGACTCGACCGGTCCGGGAACAACGAGAGTGGGCCAATCCAGCCGTATGCCGCGCGCTGCTAGCTCCGGATCGGCCGGGTGATCGGTTCCGTACCAGGAGCACGGAAACGCGCTTCGCGTAGGTCTGCCGCCGCCCATGACCGGAAGCCGTCCTCGCCGCGGAGCCCGTCCATGCTCTTCTGTTGCGCCCTCGCTCTGTCCATCCTCGCCGCCCCGGATCACGTCGCCGGCGATATCGCCGTAGGGGATCGGCCGAGCCATACCTTCTCCGAAGCGCCCTTCGGTCTCCCCGGCCTCCAGCGACTGGAGGAGCTGCGCGGTGCGGCGACCTTGATCGTCTTCGCCGACCCAGCGCAGACGAAGGGCTTCGCCAAGATCGCCGCCGAAGCGAGCGCCGTGCGGAAGCGCTACGCCGGTGATCTCGCCGTGATCCTCGTGGCACCTCCGGCGGAGAGCTCGTGGCGCGAGGCCCATGCGCAGCGCTGCTTCGCCGGCGGGGTCGCCTTCTCGACCGAGGAGGTCGTGGCCGCTCCCGCAGGAGTTCGACCGTTCGCGGTGGTGCTGGACGCCTTCGGCGAAGTGCTTCACGCCGAAAAGGCGAGCCTCGATCTCGACGCCGCGCGCAAGGCCGTCGAGATCGCCGTCACCGGGGTGAAGAGCGCGGAGGCGTATGCGCCGGGCGAGCTCGGCTCCGTCTGGAAGTCGTTCGAGAAGGGGCTCGTGCAGCAGGGACTCGACGAGCTCGCGAAGCTAGAGAAGAGCTCGGACGCGACGATGCAGCAGATGGCTGCGACGGCGATGGAATGGTGGCGTCCGCGCGTCCTGAGTCCGCTCGAGCGCGCCGAGCGCCTGCTCGCCGAGCAGCGCTGGAGCGAAGCGCGCAGCCTCCTCGACGCGCACTTCGCCCGCTTCCCCGGCCTGGCCAAGGCGCAAGATCCCGTCGCGGAACGCGCGCGGGCGGCGCGCGCGCAGATCCCGACGGACGCCGCCGCGCGGGCCGCGGATGAAGCGCTCGAAGCCCTCACGCAGGAGATCGTGAGGAAGGGCCCCACGAAGGCCCTGCGCGAGAAGCTCGCGCGCTTGGCCGCGGATGCTGGAGAGGAACGCGTCGCGGCGCGCGCGAAGACCTTGCTCCTGCGCCTCGCTCCTTGAGGCGCGAGCGCCGGCAGCGCCGGAGTTGCGAGGAGGAGTGCGCGGTTCAGCGCCGCGCGCTCGAGACGAGCCGCAGCGTGCGGCGCTCGAGCGCCGCGGTCGTGCGAGCCCAAGTCGGCTCGCGGAGGTGCTCCGCACCGAGCACGCGAACCTGCGAGAGGGGCTGCACTGCGAGCAGAGCGGAGAGACCCCCCAAGCGCTCTACATTCGGCAGCGACAGCATCGACGAGCCGAGCTCGAGCTCGGCCTCGAAGTCGATCGAGCGCGCGAGTTCCGGATCGAGTCGCGCGAGCGCGGCGAGCGCGATGGCTCCGGTCGCTCCGCGCGCGACGAGCGTGATCGAGCGTGTCTCCGCAGCACCGCCGAACCACGCGAGCGCCGTCGTGAAGTCTTCGAGCATCTCGCACTCCGTGGTGCGGTGGAAGGTGGAGAAGTAGCGCGTGCGACCGCGTTCGGAGGCCGCGATGCGCTCGCGTGTCGCTCCTGTTCCGAAGAGCTCCAAGCGCACGAGCGCCACGTCCTCACGCAACGCCGATGCGAGCGCGGGTGATTCCAAACCGCGAGGATCGGCGAGCAGCACGAGACGCGCGCCGCCTCCTTCGCGACGCAGACGCAGCGTACGACCGTTCCGCATCAGCGCTTCGACGCCGTGCTCGTCCGCCGAGCGATGCTCGATCTCCTCTCGGCGCGGCCAGGCGCTGCCTGCCGCGTGAGCGAGCCCTTCGTGAACGAGGCGGCGCAGCGCAGCGAGGCTCGCCGCATCGCGCGGCGCGAGCGCCGATGCGCGCGCCTCCACGGCGGCGCGGAGCAGCTCTTCGATACGCGCCGCCGACGGGAGCTCGCCGCGCTCGGGCGGCACCGCATGGAACGGCAACAATGCGAGCGGCGGCAGCGGTTCCTCGTCGAAGCGCCGCGGCTCGTCCGCGGCGAAGAACCGGCGCTCCAAGAACGCGTAGACCGCGCGCCGTGTCGCCGCGTCGTAGTTGTGCCCGGCGTCGAAGTGCGCGTTCTCGATCGCGTGCTCGGCACCGAGCTGCGCGTAGATGCCGCGCACGAAAGGGAACTCGCGCTGCGGCGTCTCGCGCGTCCAATCGCCGCTCGCGCTGACCAGGAGCTGGGGCTTCGGCGCGAAGGCGGCCGCGAGCTCGGGATTGCAGGCGTCCCAACGCAACCCGACGGTGTTCTCGCACGGGCAGCCGCCCTGCATCGTGAACGAGACCATGTTCACCGGCACGCTGACCGAGACGCGCGGATCGACGCACGCCAGCACGAAGCTCTGCGTTCCGCCCCCGGAAGCTCCGGTGATCGCGACGCGCTCAGCGTCGATCGCCGGGAGCGCGAGAACGAAGTCGAGCGCGCGGATCGAGTTCCACGTCTGAAGAGCGAAGCTCGTGAGCCCGTAGCGCTCGGCGTCCGCGGACTCGAAGCGCGCCTCGCGATGCCCGAGCTGATGCTTCGAGTCGCCGAAGCCGAGCATGTCGTACGCGAACACCACCGCACCAGCTCGCGCCAGCGCCACGCAGCGCGCGGGCACCGAGCAAGCGGCGGAGTTCTCGAAGCGTCCGCTGCCCCAATGGCCGTGCGGGGAGAGCACGACGGGGCGCGGTCGAGAAGCGTCGAGAGGCTCGTAGAGATTGCCGAAGACGAAGAGGCCGCTCGCGCTCTCGAAGCGCACGCTGGAGACGCGGCAGAGCGCATCCTCCCAGCGCGGCACGATCTCGGCGTGCACCGACGGGCGCTCGAGTTCCGGCAGGAGCCCGGCGGCCCAGCGCACGCGCGCACGCAGCGCTTCGGCGCGCGCGCGCCACGCAGCAGCATCGACCGGAGAGCTGGCATCGAAGCGCGTATCGGTGTGGCGGAAGTCGCGCAGTCGCGCCGCATCGTCCTGCGCCTCGAGCGCCGTTCCACCAACGAGCAGCGCGAGCAGCGCCCAGTGCGCTCGCCTGGCAGAGCCACTCGCGATGCCGATCGCCTTCGAACGCTCCCCGTTCCGCATGTGCAGAGCTCCGCGAGCGAGCTCGGCTCAGAAGCGGAACTCGAGCCGCAGCGCAAAGCTGTCATCGCGGCTCGTCCCGCCGAGCGTCGTGAGCTCGTTGTCCGCGATGATCTTCGTCCATTGCGCGCCGAAACGCACGCGGTTCGAGGGCGACCAGAAGAGCGCGAGCGAGAAGGTTCGCACCTCTTGCGTCGAGGGGTCGTAGGTCGCGTAGCCCTCGTCGAAGAGCGTGCGGTCGAAGTCGCCGTTCGAATGGCGCAGCGCGAGCGTCCAGAGCCCGTCGGGGAGGAACGAGAAGAGCTCCGTGCGCTCCGTTCCGATGCGGCTGTCCCAGGCCCCGTGGCGCCAGCCGCGCGCTTCGCCCGAGAGGTTCAACGCGACCGTCCACGCCATCGACGAGAGCTGGTCCATGTTCGTGCGCCCGCCCGCGATCGGCACGTCGTCGTACGAGCCCATCGAGTCCTCGAACATCACCTGCAGCGGACCGAGCGCGTAACCCACCTCGATGTTGCGCCACGAGCCACCGCGTCCGTCGAGCTTCGGCGTCACCAGCATCACGGACTGCAGCGGCGAGACCGCGACCAGCGGATCATCGCCATCCAGCAGCTGGGAGAACCCGAGCCCGAAGAAGACGCCCCGCAGGAAGCTCGCGCCATCGTCCGGTCCGACACCGAAGAGCTCGAACGGCTGCACGGTCCCGCGGATCCCGAGCTGCGGACTGGAGAGCTTCTGCCCTTCCAGACCGAAGCCGTACCCCAAGGTCCCCCACGCGCTGAGCCAGAGCCCGTCCGCGAGCTCGCCGTCCGCGCGCAGCCCGACGTCATAGCGCGTGCTGAGATGCGGCACGAACGAATAGCCGACGAAGGGGAGCTCGCTCTCGTGCGTGGCGCCTTCGCTGCCCATGGAGAAGCGCATCTGCCCGGCGCGCAGTCGAAGCCAGGAGTCGATGTCGACCCCGCCCCACGCCTCGTACACGTTGTTCCGCGTGTCGACGCCGATCAGGTCGAGCTCGAGACGGGCCGCGAAGTTCCCGACGCGCAGCTCCGTCGTCGGACGCAGGTCCGTGAAGCGCAGCCCGCTCGAGCGCTCGTTGCGCGGATCGTAGAGCAGTAGATCGATCGCCGAGTAGAAGCCGGCGCGCACATCGCCCCACGTCTCCCGCACGCCGATCTTCGGGATCTCCTTGCCGAAGAGCTCCTCGAACTCGTTCTCCGAGCTCCAAGGCGGACCGAGCGTCGCCCGCTCTTCGGCCCGTGCTTCCTGGGCGTCTTCCGTCGAGCGCACGAGCTCGGCCTCGGGCGAGCGAGGCAGCTCTTCTTGCGCCTGGGCCTCTCGTCCGATGGTGCCGCCGCCCCACGCGCACCCGAGTCCCCACAGGACCGCACCCGCCCACCCACGCCTCGCCGATCGAGCCCGCCCCATGCGTTCCTCCTACGCCTACCGCGCAAAAAGCGCACATCGGGCGTGCCTACTACGCCGCGCCGGCCTCGCATGGAATACCCTTCCCCGGGGCCTCCGCCCCCTCCAACACCCCCACCAACCGGCTGCGCCCGCGCCGCCGCCAGCGCTTCGCGATGCTCCACCCCCCGCGCCCCGAGCCCCCGACGCTCCGCCCCGCACTCGCGCGCTTCCGCATCGCCGGTGAGCTCGAGAGCGTCGTCGCGCACCAACGCGGTCACATCCACGACACCTTCATCTCGGCGTGGAAACCGATCGGCTCGGCGGCCACGCGCTCCCGTTATCTCCATCAGCGCATGAACGAGCGCGTCTTCAAGGACATCGACGCCCTCATGCACAACGTTCGCGTCGTGACGGGCCACCTCGCACGCGAAGGCCACGACGGCCTGATGCAAACCCTGGAGCTCGTCCCCGCGGACGACGGCGCGGCCTTCGTCCGCGACACCGCAGGCGAACCCTGGCGCACCTACCGCTACGTCGAAGGAACCACCACCCACGACCGCTGCCGCGACACCGCGATGGCTCACGAAGCCGCGCGCGCCTTCGGCGACTTCCAAGCCCGCCTCGTCGACCTCGACCCCACGAGCCTCTGCGAGACCATCCCGCTCTTCTTCTCCACGCCTTACCGACTCGAGCAGCTCGAGGAAGCCATCCGCCACGACGCCGCCGCTCGCGTCGCCACGGTCCAACCCGAGCTCGCCTTCATCGCCGCTCGCCGCGATCTTGCCTTCGCCATCGAGAAGCGCCTCCAAGCCAAGGCCTTCCCCCGCCGCGCCGTCCACGGCGACACCAAGCTCAACAACGTCCTCTTCGACGATCGCCACCGCGCCCGCTGCATCGTCGACCTCGACACCGTCATGCCCGCCTACTCGCTCTACGACTTCGGCGACCTCGTGCGCTTCACCGCCGCCACGAGCTCCGAAGACGAGCGCGACCTAACCAAAGCCGGCACCGACCTCGACCTCTACGGCGCCCTCGCCGCGGGCTACCTCGAGCGCGCCGCCACCTTCCTCACGCCCGAAGAACGCACCCTCCTGCCCCTCTCCGCCCGCCTCGTCACCTTTACCATCGGCCTCCGCTTCCTCGCCGACCACCTCAACGGCGACCGCTACTTCAAGATCACTCGCGAGAACCACAACCTCGACCGCGCCCGCGTCCAGCTCCGCATGGTCGCGGAAATGGAGCGCCTCGAACCCCAGATGCGCCCCTCATAGCTCCGCCTTCTCTCGCTCCCTCGCCGCGGATAGCATCCCGCGCCACGGTCCTGTAGCTCAGCTGGATAGAGCATCGGTCTTCGGAACCGAGGGTCGGGGGTTCGAATCCCTCCGGGATCATCGCGTAAGTCTTTGCGAGAGCGCGACTTACGAACTCGACCATCGGGGCGTCGGGGCGCGAGAGGCGCCGAACTCACCACAAATGTCACCATTTCTGCGGCGTGTTTGCCGGGAGGGCTGACACAGCGCGACGCAGGTGGACAGGGCGATCGGCGGGGACGATCGCTCGATTTCGCGGGCGGACACAGCAGGACACTGTGCACCAAGGAGGGAGGGGTGCGGGGGGTCGGAGGCGGCTCCTGCACTCCGCTCTCGCGATGCCCGACCGCCGTTCACTCGCCACGATCCTCGCTCGTCCTGGCCGCGCTGCCGATGGGGTCGCGGGTGCCGACGCCTCCGAGTTCGAGGGCGCCAGGGCGGGCGCTGGGATCCGCACACGGTGATCGTGGCGGCGCGGAACACAACGCGCCGAGATCTCCGCCGGCCTCGCCGTGGTGCAGCAACAAGCCACGCGCCCCGGGACCCTTCGCGCCGGCCGATGGATCGCGAGCCGGCGTGGCGCTCGTCGCGGGGCCGAACGTGCGCCCAGCGTCGCCAGATCCACAGGCCCTCCATGGTTTCTCCACGAGCTCTCCGCGCCGGCGGGATGCAGCTTATCACGGTGCGCGGGATCCGCAGAAACACGTCCGTGTGGAATGAGTGGGAGAGCGATGTGAGCTCCAGTGGAGAGCCGGCGAGGACGATCGCAGCGCCGCGAGTCCGCACCGGCGGGACGGAACTCGTGACGAAGAGTCCGGTTTCACCTGACGGGGAGCATCGCTAGGCGAGCAAAGGCGGCGCGAATTCGGTCGGCGCCCAACTTGACGGGCACGCAGGTCGGATCCATAAGAGCCCAGTTCTCCGGCTGGCCTTCGCAGCCTCGGCTCAAGCTGTGCACAGCGACCTCCGAAGAACCTCCCGAGGAATGCTCCTCGCGAACCCATGCGGACCAAGCCCCAAACACCAGCAGGCCCACTCCACCGAGCGTTGGCTTGGGGACTGCTCCTGGTGTTGCTGGCGGGCTATCTCCGCGTCTTCGTGATCTGCAGTGGGCCGCACTGCGAAAGCGACTTGGATCTGGTGCATTCCAGCTCCGCTTGCTGCGCAGACGAGCACGAGAGACATGACGCGCCGCTGGGCCGTGTCTGCGACTCGGCCGACTCGGCGCCAGGGGATCACGGAGAGTTTGGGAGCGAGCATGGCGACCATGAGCAGAGGGGCACCGATCCGCTCCTGTGCAACGCTCATGTCGGCTGCTCGGACGTGTCGCTGAGCGCGGCGGTGGGTCCGCTGCCGAGCTCGGTTCACTTCGATCTATCCGCCCTGAAGCGCTCGACGACGCTGCCGAGGATTCGCCTCGACTTTGCTGTTGCCGAGGTATCGCGAGGGGCCCGTGGCACGAGGCCTGAGCCTGCGAGAAGCGAGCAAGTCGGGCGACTGCTCGCGACGACGATTCTGAGGATTTGATTCGAAGCGGCCTGCGCGCGCGGGGCAGCAAGCCCTGCGCCGGAAGTGGCCGGAGAGAGTCCTTGTGCTCGGTCGCAGGGCCCTTCCGGCGTTCCACCAGCCGTACCTCTTCGCGTCGTCCTCATGCTCAAAGCTCGTCACGCCGGGCTCCTGCTCGGCATCTGTGGAGCAAGCTGCGAAAGCTATGCTCCTGCACCCGTCGATCTGACGGAGCACGCGCTCCGTTTCGCCGCGCGCCTGCCGGACGCCGAGGCGCTCCGCGTCTTCGTCGATTCCTTGCGCTCGACTTCGCTGGCCCTCGCTCCGACCTCGGAAACATCGGGCGCCGGAGAGATTGCCGTTCGACGCGACGTGGCGCGTTGGATCGCGCTCCATCTGAATCCGGATCTGGCGATCGCTCGCCTCGAGGCCGGCGTCGCCGGGGCCTCGGCCGAATACGCAGGGCTGCTCGAGGATCCGTCGCTGAACGGGAGCG
>JAEUHW010000007.1 GCA_016793245.1 Planctomycetota bacterium | reverse complement strand
TCCGGCGACGCGTACGCCGCGCCCGCCGCGCGTGCAGGACGGCCAATGACATCGCGCGTCGAGGCGTATTCGACGCGGATGCGATCGGAGAGAGCGAGCGGCGAGCACGTCGCTTGCGCCGCCTTTGCGATGCGGCTCGGCTCCTTCGATGGACATGGTGCTCGGCTCCGGAGCTCGCGGGAGGTGAGAGCTCCGAGGCTCGTGCACTCGGAGAGATCGGTCGTCGACGCGTGACTCAAGTCGATGGATACTGGTTCGCCACTCGCGCGGCGGTAGGGCGACGAGGCCGCTCTGCTGCGCCGCGAGATCGAGCTGTCCTGGGGTTCGGAACGTGACTCGAGAACCACGACTTTCGCGCCCTGAGGACTCTCGCCGCAGCTCGGTCGTGAGAGCTCCTCGCTCTCTCTCCGAAGGCGCGCGCGCAGCGCTGGTGCTCGCCGCGGCCTGCACCGCGGCGAAGCTCGCGAGCGCCGGAGTCGCATCGTTCTCCTCGAGTCCGTGGGCGCCGCTCGCCTTGTTGGCACCCGATGCGCTCCTGGCCCTGCTGGCGTTGCCGCTCTTCCTCGCGCTGTACGCGTGCGGACGCGGTGGCCGCGCGCTTGCGCTCGTGGCGCAGTTCGCCGCGGTCGCCTGGACCGCGCTCGCGGTGCCGGTCGCGCGCACGCTGGGTTCGCCGCCGACGCGCGCGATGCTCGGCGCCGCCGGCGCACCGCTCCGCGATTCGCTCGTCGAGCACTTCCGGCTCGCGAACCTGGCGTGGATCGCCGCGATCGGGCTCGCGGCGCTCCTCGCGGCGCGCGCTCTGCGCGCGAGCTCGCCGCGCCTGCTCGTCGGTGCGTTTGCCGCGCTGGCGCTCCTCGCGTTGATCGGTCGATCGCTCACGGCGCCGCTCGCCCTGCGAGGGCTCGAGCGCAACGCGCTGCTCGTGCTCTTGTCCCCGACGCCGGAGCTCGCGGGCTCCATGCAACGCGATCCGCGGGAGGCGCTCGCTGCCGCGCGCGCGTTCGCTCCGCGCGCGCTCTCCGAGGGCGCGCTCTCCTGGCGCGGCGCTTGTCGCGACGCCTCGCTCGTCGTCGTCGTGCTCGAGTCCGCGGCCGCGCGCGCGCTCGGCGCGTACGGCGCGCCGGTCGATGCGCTGCCGCGGATCAGCGCGCTCGCGCGCGCCGGCTTGCGGGTCGATGCGGCGTATGCCGCGTATCCGGAGAGCATCCGCGGGCTCGTGGCGCTCTTCTTCGGCTTGCATCCCGCGCCGGGCCTGGCGGCCGAGGACTACGCCCAGCTCCGGGCTGCTTCGCTCGCCGACGAGCTGCGCGCGTTGGGCGCGGCTACGGCGCTCGTGCACGCCGGCTGGTTCGACTATCTCGGCATGCGCTCGATCGTGGAGGCCGCGGGCTTCGACGTCGCGCTCGATGCCGGAGCGATCGGCGGCGAGAGCGCGGCGAGCTTCGGTGTTCCGGAGGAGCGCGCGGTCGAGCGCGCGCTGCAATGGGTCGAGGGGCTCTCGCCCGCGCAGCGCTTCGCGTTGGTGTATCTGCCGATCGCGGGACACCACCCTTACGCCGCACCTCCGGGAGGTCCCTTCGAAGCCAAGGACGAACGCGAGGCCTGGGGCAACGCGCTGCATTACGCCGATCGCGAGGTCGCGCGCCTCTGGGAAGGGCTCTGCGCGCGGCGAGGCGAACGTCCGCTGCTCCTCGCCGTGGTCGGCGATCACGGTCAGGCCTTCGGCGAGCATCCGCGCAACGTCGGGCACTCGTTCTTCCTCTACGAGGAGAACCTGCGCGTCCCGCTCTGCTTCGCCGTCGCCGGACTGGACCTGCCCGCGGCGGAGATCCCCGGTGTCGCGAGCCACGTCGATCTCCTGCCCACGCTGCTCGATCTCCTCGGCGCCGAGGAGCGCGCTTCCGCGATGGACGGCCGTTCGCTACTGCGTGAGCAAGAAGGTGCGGCGCTCTTCTTCGCCGACTACGGCTTGCCGCTGATCGGCCTCCGCGAAGGGCGCTGGAAGTGGATCCAAGAGCTCTCCTCCGGACGCAGCGAGCTCTACGACCTCGTCCTCGATCCCGGTGAACAGCAGGACCTCGGCGCGGCCGAGCCCGCGCGCTGCGCGGACTTCGCGCGCCGGTCCCGAGCCTGGTGGGGCGCGCAGCGCGAGCGCTTGCGCTCGCTCGGAAGCGCCTCGTCCACTCGCTGATTCTCGGGCGGGACTCAGCTCGGTGCGCGGCGCGACCGATGGCCCGCGGGGTTCGTTCCGCAGCGGTCGTTCCGCGCGGCGGATCCCGCAGGGAGGGATGACATGGCCGATTTCCGCCAGGCGCCGCTCGGCGAGATCCTCGTCGCCCGCGGGCGCATCACCGAGGCGCAGCTCGAAGAGGCGCTCGACCGCAAGCGCGAGCTCGGCTCGAGGCTCGGGCAAGCGCTGGTCGCGCTGGGGTACGTGACCGAGTTCGACATCGCCGAGGCGTTGAACGAGCAAGGGCGCGTCGCCTCGATCCGCTTGGAGAGCGCGTTGGTCGACGCCGAGGTAGCCGAGGCGTTGGGCTCGCAGCGTTCCTGGGCTCATCGAGCGGTCGCGTTCCACGAGATCGGCGGGGTCACCTCCGTGGCGCTCGAGGATCCGCTCGACGTGTCGGCCGTGGACGAGATCTCGCGCGCGCTCGGGAAGCCGGTCTTCCCCGTGCATGCCAGCTCGCCGCAGATCGAAGCCGTGCTGCAGGAGCTCTTCCCTCGCGTGGAGAACCAGCGCTCGCAGCTCGAGACCCTGCTGGAGGAGATCCTGCAATTGCCCGAGCCGGCGGAAGACGCGCCGCGCGGGAGCAGCGGCGTCGAGGAGAGCGAAGCCGAAGTCGTGGTCGGGCTCGTCGACGGCATCCTCACCGACGCGTATGCCTGGCGCGCGAGCGACGTGCACCTGGAGCCGCGGAAGGACCGCTTCGTCGTGCGCTTCCGCGTCGATGGCACGCTGATCGAGCGCGTGAGCTTGCCGCGCTTCTGGATGCGCCCCGTGCTCTCGCGCTTGAAGATCCTCTCCGGCCTCGACATCGCGCAGAAGCGCTTGCCGCAGGATGGCCGCATCCAGACCTCGATCGATGGGCGCGATGTGGATCTGCGCGTTTCGACGACGCCGACGCTGCACGGCGAAGGCGCCGCGGTGCGCATCTTGGATTGCGGGCAGCAGCTCTTCGGCCTGGAGCAGCTGGGCTTCGAGGACGCCCAGCTCGGCGCGATCCGCGAGATCATCGCCGCGCGCGACGGCTTCGTGATCGCCACCGGGCCGACCGGCAGCGGCAAGACGACCACGCTCTATTCGATCCTGCGCGAGCTCGCCTCGCCGGAGACGAAGATCGTGACGCTCGAGGACCCGGTCGAGAAGGAGCTCGAGGAGGCGTTCCAGATCGCCACCAACGCGAAGATCGGCATGAACTTCGCCGCGGGCCTGCGCTCCGTGCTGCGACTCGATCCGGACGTCATCATGGTGGGCGAAGTGCGCGACTTGGAGACCGCGCGCATCGCGCTGCAAGCGGCGTTGACGGGGCATCTCGTCTTCACGACGCTCGCGACCGTCGGCACCGCGAAGACGATCTCGCGTCTGCAGGACATGCAGCTCGAGCGCTTCCTGCTCGCCGATACGTTGCGCGGGATCATCTCGCAGCGCTTGGTGAAGCGCATCTGCCCGCACTGCAAGGAGCGCTTCCAGCCGAGCGAGCTCGAGCTGCGTCGCGCGCGACTCGGGCCCGACGATGGTCCCTTCTTCGCCGGCCGCGGCTGCACGCGCTGCAAGGGCACCGGCTTCAAAGGCCGCACCGGAGTCTACGAGGTGCTGTGCATGGACGACGAGCTGAACGAGCTGGTCGCGCGCGGAGCCTTGGCTCGCGAGATCCATCAACGCGCGACGCAGAAGGGCATGACCTCGCTGCGCGCGCACGGCCTGCGCAAGGTTCGCAGCGGCGAGGCTAGCCTCGCCGAGATCGTGGCGGTCACCGCCGGGAGCACCGAAGCGTGAAGACGATCCTCTACATCCACGATCAGCAAGGCGAAGTGCAGGAGCGCCGTCGCTTGCTCGAGGCCTCCGGCTTCGGGGTCGATCTCGTCTCCGACGGGCGGAGCGCGCTCGCCGCGGTGCAGCGCGAGAGCCCCGACCTCGTGTTGGTCGATACGCTGCTCCACGGGCCGAACGGCTTCGAGATCTGTCGCCGCTTGCGCGCGACCGTGCGCTTGGAGAGCACGCCGATCCTCTTGCTCGCGGGCATCTATCGGGGACCCTCGTATCGCGAGGCGGCGATGCTCGCGGGCGCGGACGCGTTCCTCGAGGGACCGGTGGCGCTGCCCGATCTCATCGCCGAGATCACGCGCGCGATCGAGCTCGGCGAGCGCGAGGTCGCGCTGCGGAGCTGAGAGCTCGTCGCGTCCTCGACGAGCTCGAGGACCACGACAAACACGACGCACTCGCCGATGCCTCTTGGCGCGGCGCGCGGGCGCGTTCGGCGGCGCGGGAGACCGCGCTCCGCGCGTTCACGCCGGGCCCGCGAGGAGCGCCGCGCACAGCGCCGGCACCGGCGCACCCGTGGGCCGACCGAACTGCCAATCGCCGCCCTCGGTGAAGGAGCCGGCGATGTCGAGGTGCGTGAACGGCAGCGGGCGCGCGGAGTCTCCGCCGTGCTCGTCCAGCCCGGAGGCGATCGCGAGGAACGCCATCGGGAACTGATGGCCGCGCGCGGTCGCCACCGACGGCGCGTTGTTGCAGGAGAGCACGTCTTCCGCGCTCGAGCGCGGACGCACGAAGTCCCAGTCCTCGCGGCGCAAGCGCGAGATCTCGAAGGGATCGGCCCAGAGCTCGCCCGCGGAGGCGAGGCGCTGCGCGATGCCGAGGTGGCGCGCGGGGCCGTTCTCGATCGCGATGCTGTACGGGCCGACGGCCTTCGAGGCGTGACCGGTGAGCGTCGCGATCGAATAGAGCTCCGGCGCCGCGGCACTCAGCGCGCGCTGGCGCAAGTGCGAGAGCAGATCGGCGAGCACGAGGCGCCCTTCGGCGTCGGTGTTGCCGATGCGCACGCGCTTCCCGGCGTGGCTCGCGATGATCTCGTCGGTGACGAAGGCGTCGGAGCCGATGCTGTTCCTCACGCAGCCGAGCTCGGCTTCGACGGCGAGGCCGCGCGGTGCGAGCGCCGCGACGGCGGCGAGGAAGCCCGCGACCGCTCCGGCGCCGCCCTTGTCGCGGCTCATACCGGCCATGTGGCCGCCCACTTTGAGATCGGCTCCGCCGGTGTCGTACGCGAGTCCCTTGCCGGCCAACCAGAGCGTGCGCCGCACTTCGTCGCTCGGACGGTACGAGAGGCGCACGACGCACGGGCGATGGCGCGGAACGGCGTACGACGCGCGCCCGACGGCATGCAGCAGCGGATACTCACGGCGCAGGAGCTCGACTTCGTCGAGCACTTCGACGCGCACCGAGCTGCCGCCGAAGTGCTCGTAACAGAGCTCGGCCATGCGCAGCGGGGCCATGCGCTCGGGCTCCGTTCCGCCCAGGTCGCGCGCGAGCGCTCGACCGCGTTCGACCGCGGCGATCCAAGTCAGCACTTCTTCGCCGCGGAAGAGGCTCGATCGGTCGACGACGACGGCCAGGCTCTCGAAGGGCTCCGCCGCGCGACCGGCTTCGCGCGCTTCGAGCGGTTCCCAACAGGCGCCGGCGGCGCCGAGCAGCGCGACCTCGAGCGCGCGGGCGAAGCACGAGCGCCCCGGGATGCCGTCGACGAGCAGCAGAGGATGCCGAGCGCCCGCGGCACGCGCGCGGCGCGCACCCGCCGCGGCCGCCTCGGCGAAGCGCCGCACGTCATCGTGATCGCGTCCCAAGCTGCCGAGGGGGGAGAGCACGAGGCGCCCGCCCGGCGCCGCCTCGAAGGCGTGGAAGCCGAGCTCGCTCCCCGCGCGGCGATCGACGGCCCAGATGCGCTCCAGCGCGGGGGCCAACGAGCGCAAGCTCGCGGGGAGGGCGGCCGCGGCGGAACGCAGATCGGCCGAGAGGAGGATCAGGGCGTCGCGGTCGGCGAAGCGACCGTCGGACGGGAGGGCGGCGAGGCGCATCGGGCGGAGCTCCGCGAGGCGTGAAGGCGGCAAACTTTGCCTTTCGCGACGCGGCCAGCGCAATCGCCAGCTCGCTCGGAGCTAGGCTCTTGGGGCCGAGTTGCGGCGCCTGGCTAGGGAACCCGAAGGCGAGTTCTCGCGACCTAGGATCCGGAAGCTCGTACTGTGGGCTCTCGTTCTCACCGCAGGAAGGTCCCCGCCATGCTGAAGTTCGGCCTGCCGCTCACCTCGACCGTCGCCCTCCTCGCCGTCGCCGCCCTGGCGCCGTCGCTGCGCGCCCAGATCGCCCCGATCCCCTCGACGACCGAGCATCCGCAGCTCGATTCGGGGCCCTTGGACGGCCCGCTCGTGGGCGCCGACGAGGCGGTGGTCTTCACCCAGCTCGTCGCTTCCTCTCATGCCTCGTGGCTGCGATTAGTGTTCGCCCCCGAGACGCGGCTCGACGGCGCTTCGCGCTTGCGGCTGACGGCGCTCCGCGACGGCGGCATCCAGTTCCACCGCTCGGCGAGCCTCGAGGAGTGGTCGCGTTCGTCCTGCTTCTTCAACGGTGGCGAGGTCGTCGTCGAGCTCCTCGCGGCGCGCGGCTCGCGCGCCAATCGCGTCGCGCTCGCCTCGCTCGAAGTCGGCGCACCCAACTACGCGCCCGAGTCGATCTGCGGCCCCACCGACGACCGCGTGCGCAGCTTCCTCCAGAACCAAGGGCGCCTCAGCGTGGGCTGCACCGGCTGGCTCATCGGGCCGGCGAACAACGGCCTCGACGCCGCGCTGACCGCCGGCCATTGCGTGGCGTCGAGCACGAATCAGATCCTCGAGCTCAACGTGCCGCTCTCGACCTCGGGCGGCAGCCTGGTGCGCTCGGCGCCGAACGATCAGTACCCGTTCAACTTGTGGAACAACAGCTCGCTGAACGGAGGCGTCGGAGCTGACTACGCGGTCGCGACCGTCGGCCGCAACTCCAACACGAACCTCCTCCCGAGTCAGGCGAACGGCAATTCGTTCTACGTCTTGGGCTCGGTGCCCAGCTCGGGCCAGATTCGCATCACCGGCTACGGCACCTCGAGCACGGGCTCGCTGAATCAAGTGCAGAAGACCCACGTCGGTCCCTACAGCAATCGCACGGCGACGGCGATCTCCTACGCGACGGATACGACGGGCGGAAACTCGGGCTCGCCGATCGTGAACGAGGCCAACGGCCAAGCCGTCGGCATCCACACGCACGGCGGCTGCAGCTCCGGCGGCGGCGCGAACAACGGCACGCGCATCGATCGCAGCGATCTCGCGACCGCGATCCGCAACCTGACGCGCGTCCCCGGCTCGACGAGCACCTTCGGCACGGGCTGCCCGGCGACGACGACGCTCAGCTTCTCCACCGAGCCGCGCGTGGGCACCAACCTCAACGCGATCTTCGGCGGTCTGCTGGCCAATCGCCCGGCGACGATCGTGATCGGCGCTTCGCGCACGAACTGGCTCGGCCTGCCGCTGCCCTTCGCCCTCGACGGCGCGGGTGCGACGGGCTGCGCGCTGCGGGTGGGCTACGACATCCCTGTGCCGACGACGGTGAACGTCTTGGGCTCCGTGTTCTTTCCCATCGTGATCCCCAACGACGGCGCCTTGGTCGGCGCGCGCGCCTATCTGCAGCTCCTCTACTCGCACCCGGGTTTGAACCCGGCGTCGCTCGGCACCACGCAGGGCGGCGAGATCGTCGTCGGAAGCTGAGAGCTCGTCTCGCCGAGCCGGTCGGAGCGCGGCTCCGACCAGGCTCCGTGAGGGGCTCATCGAAGTCGGGCCCCGTTCGAAGACGGGCCGAGCTCTCAGCCGAGCTCGCTCGGCCAGTCCACGGGGAGGCCGAGATGCGCGAAGCCGGCCTTCTCGGTCTCGATGATCGTGGCGCGCAGCCCGGCGCTCAACTTCTCGAGCTGCCACGCGTCGGCGTCCGGCGGCACGCGCAGCGGCTCGCCGTAAACCACGGCGATCCGCGAGAAGGGCTTCGGGACGTTGAACTCGTCCCACGAGCGCATGCGCCAAGCGCGTGCGCTGACGACGCCGAGCGGCAGGATCGGCAGCCCGCTCTCGCGCGCGAGCCATGCGAGCCCGACGTTCATCGAGTGGCGCGGGCCCCGCGGGCCATCGGGCGTGATCACGAAGGCGCCGCCGGGATGCTGCTCCAGGCGCTGCTGCATCGCGCGCAGCGCGGCTGCGCCTCCGCCGCCGCTGGTCGTGCCGCGGAGCACCCCGTAGCCGTTCTTCACGAGCAGCGCCTGTGCGAGCGTTCCGTCCTCGCTGGGGGAGACGAGCGCGCTGTGGCCCTGGTGATGGTGGATGGCGATCGCCGGGAGCATGCGCCCGTGCCAGAGCGCCACGAGGAAGCCGCGCGGCGTGGAGACCGCGGCGCGGTGCTCGCTGCCGAGGTACTCGACGCGCCAGGAGCGTCGGAGCAAGCCCAGCATCGGCGGGGCCAGATAGGGCAGGAGTGCTCCGCCCATGCGGCGCCGAAAGCGTCGGAACGAGCGCACGCGCTTGCCGTCGCGGCCCTTTGTGCGGCGCTCGCCGGCGCGGCGCTCGGCTTCGCGCCGGCGTGCTTCGCGCGCCAGCCGCCGGGCTTCGGCGGCCGCAGCGGAGTCTCGAGTCGGGTCGGGAGGCGGGGCTTCGGAGTTCATCGAGAGGGGCACTTCGCGCGAAAGAGAGACTCGGCGCGGAGCATGGCGCTCGACTCCCGCCCGCGTCAACCGCGCGACCGGGCTTCAGCGCGGAGCCTCCGCCGCTCGAAGGGATAGGCGCAACGGCATGTGATCAGAGCGGGAGCCAACATGTCTCGAGGAAGCTCGGAGAACGAGTGGACCCAGGAGTTGCCGATGGGCGAAGACCAGCGGCCGCTCGTGGGAGCGTGGAGTGTGCGCGGGGCCGAGACGGAGCGCGTGGGCTTCCGTTGTAGTCGAGCGCGGCATCGCGACACCGGGCAGGCCGCGGAGCTCTGCACGGTGGCGAGCGCGGAGGACGCGGAGCGCGCGCAGCGCCTGGAGCAAGCCGGCGAGCTCGCCATGCGCCTCGTGCATCCGAACCTGATGCGCGTCTACGAGGCCGGCGTCGCGCAGCACCTGCGCTTCGTGGCGATCGAGGCGCGCAGCGGCGAGACGCTCGCCCAGCGCGTGACCGCGCGCGGCAAGCTCGCGTTCGACGAGGCGCTGCGCTGGCTGGAGGAGTGCACGCGCGGCCTCGCGGCGGCGCACAACGCCGGGCTCGTCCACGGTGCCATCGACCCCGCGCGTATCGCGCTCGTGCCGAAGGGTGAAGCCAAGATCGACGGGCTCTACGCCGGCCATCGCCGCGACGCGAAGCCGAGCGCCGCGGCGAGCCGCGGCACCGGCGATGCCGCGTACGCCGCACCCGAGCAGCGCGCCGCGAACAAGAAGGCCGAGCTCCTCCCGGCCGCGGATCTCTATTCGCTCGCCTGCTGCTTCCTCTATGCGGTGAGCGGCAAAGCGCCGGCGTTCGGCAAGGACGGCGCGGCGCCGCGCCTGGATCGTCTGTGCGCCGGTGCTCCGGAGCGGATGGTCGAGCTCGTCGCGCGCTGTCTGCGGCGCGATGCCGGCGAGCGGCCCGTCGATGCCTCCGCCCTGCTCGGCGCCCTGGACAGCGCCGTTCGCGGAGGCGCCGAAGAAGACGCGTCGCTGCAGGCGGAGTGGGACGAGGAGATGAGCTGGGCCGCGGGCGAGAAGAAGCGCGCCGCGAAGGCCGCCGCTCCCGCCGGCAAGAAGAGCGGCAAGACGGCGAAGGACGGCAAGAGCGCGAAGGGCACGAAGAGCGCCTCGGCGCCGGCGGACGCGCAAGGTTCCGCCGTCGCTCCCGCGCTCCCGCCCTTCGACGAAGAGATGTTCGGCAGCGAAGAGGCGGAGCTCGCTCTGCCCGAGACGCGCAGCACGGCGAGACCGAACGCCTGGAAGCGCTGGATCACGGTGCTGATCGCCGCGGCGGTGCTGATCTCCGTTCTGCTCGTAGCGCTTCCCTCGGGACGTTCGACCATGCGCGCTTGGTTCGGCGGCGAGAAGAGCGAGTCGCTCGTTCCGCCGCGTGCGGAGACCACGGCGCAGCTCTACGAGCGCGCCGAGGCCGCGCTCTTGGATCCTCTGCGACTCGGACAGGCCGAGCATCTCCTCGCGCTGGTGGTTGCGCGCGAGCCTCGGCATCGAGACGCGTCGGCGAAGCTCGCCTCGGCGCGCGCGGCCCTCGCGCGGCAATGCGCGCAGAAGGGCCAGCCGTTCGAAGCGCTGCGCTGGGGCACGCAAGCCGCGGAAGTCGGGCTCGCGCCCTCGGAGCTCGCGAACGAGCGCGACACCTGGATCGCCGCGGCCCGCGAAGTGCTCCTGAACGCGCTGCTGCTCGAGCGCTGCGAATGGAATCGCGATGGGTCGCGCGTGCGTTTCACCGGACGGCTCTCGCACGCGGCGCTGCGCAAGCTGAGCTACGGCGGTCAGGACGTGCCGCGCGATGCGGCGGGGCGCTTCGACGTCGAGCTCGCCGTGCGCTCGGCGCAGGATGGCCTCCGACTCGAAGCCGAGCAAGGCGTCGAGGCGACGCGCTCGCTCCCCGCACAGGCGCGCTGAACCGCTGCCGTTCGCGGCGAACGGAACGAGCAGTCCAAGCGAAACAAACCTGGCGTCGCATGCGAGTTCGCGTGCGACGCCAGGTTCGTTCGTTGGCGCTTCCTTCGATCTCCGACGACGCCGAGGTCATCGTATCGAGGCGCGTCCGGTTAGCGGGGGGAGGACTCGAACCTCCGACCTTCAGGTTATGAGCCTGACGAGCTACCAACTGCTCTACCCCGCGGTGAGGGGCGGGGAAGTTAGCCGAGCTTCGCGCGAGTTGCAAGGCCGGCGTCGAAAGAAAACTCCCGCCCCAGGAAGTGGGCGAGCAGCGCGTGCCCGTGCTCGGAGAGGAAGGACTCGGGATGGAACTGCACCCCATGCAGAGGCTTCTCGGCGTGGCGGAGGCCCATGATCTCGCCGTCCTCGGTCCACGCGTTGACGAGCAGCTCCGGCGGGAGCGAGGCTCGCTCGACGGCGAGCGAGTGATAGCGCATCTGCCGCAGCGGGGAAGGCAATCCCGCGAAGATCCCGGTTCCGTCGTGGTGTACGAGCGAGGTCTTGCCGTGCACGAGGGAGCGCGCGCGCACGATGCGCGCGCCCAGAGCGGCTCCCAGGCTCTGGTGACCCAGGCAGACGCCGAGCAAGGGCACGCCGCGTTCGCACGCCGCGCGCACGAGCGGCACCGACACGCCGGCTTCGCGCGGCGAGCACGGGCCCGGAGAGATGACGATGTGCGTCGGCTCGAGGGCGCAGAGCGCTTCGACGCTGCGCTCGTCGTTGCGGAAGACCTGCGGCTCGGCGCCGAGCTCCTGCAGGTACTGCACGAGGTTCCAGGTGAACGAGTCGTAGTTGTCGATCACCAGCAGCACGGCGGAGCTCTCCAGAGGAACGGCTGCGCGGAGATGCGAGCAGCGCCGTGCGCTCTCAGCGCGGGCGCACGTCCTGGCGGTAGGGGCGATCCTCGGGGACGTTGCGCTGGTGATCCGCCGTGACCGCGCGACTGAGCTCGACCGGCCCGTGCGCGAGCAGCCAGGTCGCGCCGCCGAGCTCGAGCTCCGCGACGAGCAGCCCGACCAAGCGCCAGCGATCGACTTCCCAGCGAAAGAGCCCGGTCCCCGGGAGCAGCCACTCGACCGGCAGATCCTGCGGCGGGGCGAACAGGATGCCCTTCGCTCGAGGCACCTCCGCCAGCGGCACCTCGCGGAACCAGAGCTCGTTCTCGGGGGAGTAGCCCGCGAGCGTGAGACGCTCGCCTGGCACCGGCAGCACGCTGCTCAATTCGCACCACGGCGTCGGGAACGGCACTTTGATGCGGCAGAGGCGATCGCCGACCGGCTCGATCAGGCCGCGCTCGGTCGCGGGCCCGTCGCCGTAGAACGCCGTCACGCGCACTTCGCCGCGGTCCTGCTCGGCGCCCACCGACACGATGCCGAAGCGCGTCGAGACGCCGGCCTCCCTCTGCGTCGAGGTCTCGATCACGACGCCGTAGGTCGGCAGGGGATCGGAGACGCACGCCGTGAGGGCGCAGGAGAGGAGGACCAGCGCGAGGGAAGCGGCGCGGTCCGAGAAGCGAGACGGGAGCGGCATCGAGGAGCGGCGGAGAGCTGGGTCCGGCGGAGGATCGGTCGCGCGCGGGCCGAAGGGAAGTCCCTTCGCGGAAGTTCTGCGCGGCCTCCTAGGGAGTCACCGCGACGGCCGGACCGGACGGAGTGGCGGCGAACGCGCCCGCGCTCACCACTTGAAGTGGATCCAGGCCTGCTCCAACTCGTCGAGGTCGATGCCCTTGAACGCGGCCTCGTTCGCGGCCTTCGGGTCCTTCGTCTGCGTGATGGTGTCGAGGTAGGTCGGCAGGATCTTGCTCCACTCGGGCTTCCAGCGCCCGCCCTTCGAGCCCTCCTTCAGGAAGTACACGAAGGCCCAGCCCAGCGAGTAGCAGATGTCGGGGTTCCCGTAGTACTCGCGCTGGCTGTAGGAGGTCAGGTCCTTCAACGGCACGAACGCCGGCGCCTTGCCGCCCTCCTTCGCCGCCTTCATCGACTCTTGCACGGTGCCGAGACGCCAGTCGAACTTGTCGACCTTGTACGCGGTGCCTTTCAGCTTGTAGCCGGCGTAGTAGTCGCCCGTGCCCTCGTTGAACCACGAGTGC
>JAEUHW010000368.1 GCA_016793245.1 Planctomycetota bacterium | reverse complement strand
TCTCGTCGCAGGCTGGCTCTGCCCCTGGCGCCTCTTCCCCGCCGGAGGGCCGGGCAACGAGTTTCGAGACGCTCGCCAGGAGCTGCTCGCCGCGCTGGACTTCCAACGCGACAGCAGCGGCGAACGCCTGACGCTCTGGCGCAACGGGCTCGAGCTCGTCGCGCGCGCGCCGTGGCTCGGGCACGGGCTCGGCCGGCTGCGCGACGAGTACCCGCTCGCGCTCGAGCACGGCTCTCCGCACAGCTTTACGTCGCTCGATGTCCACCGCAGCCCGCATCACCTGCACTCCGACCCGCTCGAGGTCTGGGTCGAGCTCGGACCACTCGGGCTCTCGCTGTGGATCGCGCTCGCGCTCGCGTGCTGGCGCGCGACGCGCGGGGCTCCGGCGTCGCGCGGTGTGCTCGTGAGCTTCGGACTGCTCGGCCTCTTCCACACCACGCTCCACGATCCCGTGGCGCTGGCGCTCCTAGCCCCTGCGCTCGCCGCGGCGCCTGTGAGCCCGGTGAATCGCGATCCCCTCGACCGACGCACTTCGCGCCTCCGGCAGCTCGGCGCCGCCGCCGCTCTCGCATCGGCGCTCGTCGCCACCGCGCTCGGGGCTTGGGGAGCTTGGCGGCGCGTCGCCGCGGATCGCGCGCATGACGCAGCGCTGCGAGCGCTGGCCGCAACGAGCCTGGATGCCGCGCAGCGAGCGAGCGGCCTCGAACGCGCGCGACGCGCGGTCGCTCTCGATCCCGAAGACACCGAGAAGCTGCTCGGTCTCGCGGCGTGGCTGCGGCGCGTGGGCGTGCCAGAGGCAGCGTTGCCCGTGCTCGAGTCCGCTGCACTCCGGGGACCGGGTTCTCTTGCGCGTCGCGGCCTCCATGCCGAGGTCCTGCGCGACCTCGGTCGACCGCTCGAGGCCGAGGCGATCTTGGAGGAGCTGCTCACGCTGCAACCGCAGAATCGCGAAGCCCATGTCGCGCTCTCCGACTGGGCCGAGCGCGATGCGGGCCCCGGTGCGGGCCGCGCACCGCTGGAACGCCTCAGTCGCGCGATTCCCTGGCTCGACGACCCGCGATTCTGGGCGCGCTTGGGACGCGATCGCCTACAGGCCCACACGACCTTCGGCGCGCCGCGCCTGCTCGCGAGCGCCGAGGATGCGCTGCAGCGCGCACTGGCCAAACCCGGGCTGGAACCCGCGGAGCACGCCCTCGTTCTCGCGAGCCTGATCGACGCCCGCCTGCGCATGCGGGGACGTGCTCGCCCCATCGAGGGATTGGACCAGCGCCTCCGCCAGATCTGGCCCGCGGTCAATCCGGAAGAGATTCGTGCCGACCTTCTTGGTAGGCTACGCAGACTTTCCGCGACGTTGGAGTCCGAGGGCCGTGCCGAAGAGGCCCGGCGGCTCGAGCTCCTCGTCTCCGATTTGATCGCCCGGTGAGTAGTTCGCCGGGCCTCGCGCGTGTGGGGAGACTCTCTCTCATGAAGACCACAATGAGCAGCTTCGGTTGGTTGACCGCGGCTCTCCTGTCCCTTGCGACGACCGCTCGGGCCGTCGAAGTCGACATCAAGCTGGGTGATCAGTTCGAAGGCCTGGTTCGCAGCGCCGTCGACGAAGACCGGCTGCAGTTCTCGGAGCTAGAGGGCACGCTCGTCTCGGCGACGGTCTCCAGCAAGGACGGGCTGCTTCCCACCGTGCGCCTCTGGAGCGTCGGTGCCTCGCAGTTCCTCGACATCGCCTCGTTCCTGAAGGGCACGGGGACCTCGAAGCTGCAGCTCAGCAAGTTCCCCCTCCCATCGACGGGCGTCTACCAGCTCGTCATCGGCGGCACGGGCACCTTCCCGTCCACCTACCTCTGCAAGACGAAGCGCAAGGAAGCCAGCGCGAACAAGACGGTGACCGTCGAGAATCAGCTCGCCAACGGGCAGGCGATCTTCGTGCAGGAGTTCGATGCGCTCGGCGGCTCAGAGATCAGCATCTCCGTGAAGGAAGATGAGCTGGTCTCCTGGAACCCCACGATCGACCTCCTCGAAGATCCGAACTCGAATGCGATCGACCTCACCGGTCTGGTCATCGAGGGCACGGGCAAGGCCGACATCAAGAAGCTCCAGCTCCCGACGACGAGCGGCACTTATCGGGTGCGCGTCGCTTCGCGCGATGGCGGCTTCGGCGCCTTCAAGCTCACGATCAAGGTGAAGGCCGCGAAGTCGAAGGCCAAGATCCAGGAGCCCGCGAGCCCCGAGATCACCGAGGTCGTCGGCAACGGCTTCGAGACCGGCGTGGTGAACGTCGCGTTCACGCTCTACTCGTTCGCGACCGGCACCGCCGACGTGAACGCCTTCTACGAAGATCCGAACAACCCGGGCACCTTCGTGCCGGCCACGGTCTCGGAGCTCGTACCCACGGGGAATCCGGTCAGCCTCCCCGGCCTCGCGACCTCGCGCGCGGGCTCTCAGCACGTAGCGCAGTGGTCGGTGCGCACCGACCTCGGAGCGCGTCAGGCGAGCGGCTTCGTCTTCCGCCTGGAAGTCATTGGCGGCGGTATCGGCGATAGCACTCCCTTCGCGATCGATACGCGAGGGACCTTCGTCGTTGCTTCGAGCGAATTGAACAGCGCTCGCGTCTTCCACACCTCGAACCTCCTCCCGGACGGTCGACTGCTCGTCGCTGGAGGCCAGGGCGCGCACCAAGGCTCGAGCCACGAGCTCGGCGACTTCAGCGGCGGAGGCACCTCGGCCACCTTCACCGAGACGCACAACAGCCTGCGCACGCCGCGCCAGAACCACACGAGCGTCAGCCTCCCGGGTTCGGCGGGGAATCGCGTGGTGCTCGTCGGCGGCCAAGACCCGCTCGGCGCCGATGCGCCGCTCGCGACCTCCGAGTACTTCGATCCGACGACCGGCACGTTCACGGCGACCGGCCCGAACCAGCACACGCGCCTCTTCTCCGCGAGCGATGCGCTCGCCGATGACCGCGTCGCGACCTTCGGCAACAACGACACAGGCGTGGGCGCGGAGAACGACACCGCCGAGCTCCTCGACTCGACCCAGGGTCTCTGGTCGCACCTCGCGAACACCATGGCGGTCGGTCGCACGGGTGCGTCGGCGACGCGCCTCGCGGATGGCCGCGTGCTCGTCGCCGGTGGTACCGGGGTCGCCAGCACGGGCGCGGAGATCTTCGATCCCGCCACGACCTCGTTCACCACGGTCGGCGCGATGGTGACGGAGCGCGCGTTCCACACCGCGCAGCGCCTGATCGATGGCCGAGTGCTGATCCTCGGCGGCGTCGACACGCTCGGGAACCCGACCGCGTCGGTCGAGCTCTTCGATCCCGCCACGGGAACCTTCAGCGCTGCTGCCGAGAACATGGCGACGCCGCGCGCGGGCCTGCGAGCGGTTCGCGTCAGCGACGGCCGCGTGCTCGTCGCCGGTGGTCGCATCAACAACTCGGGGGTCGCGACCGACCTGGTCGAGTACTTCCGCCCGGGCACGGATGACTTCACGCCCGCCGGAACGCTCGCGACCGCGCGCCACAACCACACGATGGACGCGCTGCCGGACGGCCGCGTGGTCGTCGTCGGTGGTCTCACCAGCGATCCGGGCGCCACGCCGCTCGCGAGCGTAGAGATCCGCCTCACCGACAACGGCTCGGCCAACACGCCGCCCGTCGTCAACTCGATCACCAACCCGGGTGCCTCGAGCGGGAACGTGACGATCAACTACATCCTCGCCGACGCGCAAGACGAGAACGCCGAGATCACCGTGCGTTGGCGTCCCGCGGGCGGCAACTGGCGTCAGGCCACCGGTGGCGCTTCCGGCAACGGCGTCTCGGGCCTGCCGGCCTCGGCCGCCGGCACCGCGCTCTCCTTCGTCTGGGACTCGCTCGCCGATACGGGAACGAGCTTCACCAACACGGTGGAGATCGAGATCACGCCGTTCGGCGCGGTGCCCGGCACCAGCTCGACGGTGACCTTCTCCCTCTCGAACTGAGCTCAGCTTCGATCGAGAACGGCGAGGAGCCTCGACCCGCGCAGGGTCGAGGCTCCTCGCCGTTTTGGGGAAGCTCGCGAGCGGATCTTCAGCGCCGCGCGATCACGATCATGCGCGGAGCTTCGAGATCGAACGGGCGACCACCGAAATCGCCCCACAGCGCCTCGACCTGAAGGCCCTGCGTCCCCAGCAGCGCTGCGATCTCCGCGGGCTCGTAGACGACGACGCTCTCACGCCACGTGTCGTGCCGACCCGCGGCGTCGATGCAAGTCACCTGCTTCTCGACGCGCCGACGCACCGCATCGAAGCAGCGCTCTTGGATCCACCGCACGCCTCCGCGGAGCTCCTCGCTGCGCGGCACGAGCGAGGCGAGCACGCGCTGCTTGTTCATGAGGTCGAGCACGTGGCGGCCGCCCGGCGCCAGAACGCGCGCGACTTCCGCGAGCACCGCGGCGTTCTCGACGTCGCGCTCGAAGTAGCCGAACGACGTGAAGAGCTGCAGCACGAGCTCGAAGCTCGCGTCGGCGAAAGGCAGTGCGCGCATGTCGCCGCGAGAGACGCGCAGGCCCTGCGCGCGCGCGCGGAAAAGGAGCGCCGGAGAGAGATCCAGTCCGACGGGATCGAAGCCGCGCCGCGCCAAGGCCGCGCCATGGCGGCCCGCACCGCAGCAGAGATCGAGGAGACGCGTCGGGCGCGCCAGCTCCAGCGCCGCGAGCAGGGCCGCGATCTCGGCGTCTGCCGCCTCCGCGCTGCGATGGGCGTAGAGGTCCAGATAGTCGCTGCCGAAGGCGCGCTCGTACCACGGCCCGGAGGGATGCTCCGGGCCGGGCGCGGCATCGGCAGGCGCTGCGCTCAGGCGCTCGCCCCTTCCTCGACCGGCGCGCCGAAGCGGTCCTGCACCTCGGTCGGGATGTACTTCGCCAAGTGCTCCAGGCGATCGATCTCGCGCGCCACGTTGCGCGCGATGACCATGCGCTGCACCTGGTTGGTGCCTTCATAGATCTGGAGGATCTTCGCGTCGCGGTAGAACTTCGCGATCGGGTAGTCCTCCATGAAGCCGTAGCCGCCGAAGATCTGGCAGGCGTCCGTCGCGACCTTCACCGCGGCGTCGGTCGCGAAGCACTTGGCCATCGCGGCGAGCTTGTTCAGGTCCGCGGCGTTCTTGTCGGCGGCGGCGGCAGCGGAGTAGACCAGCATGCGCGCGGCCTCGGTCTGCATGGCCATGTCCGCGATCATCTGCTGGACCATCTGGAAGCTGTTGATCGCGGCGCCGAACTGCCGCCGGCGCGAGGCGTACAGGTTCGCGTAGTCGAGCGCGCCCTGCGCGGCGCCGACGGCCTGCGCGGCGACGCCCGGACGCGCGAGGTCGAGCGTCATCATCGCGTGCTTGAAGCCCATGCCGGGGCGGCCGCCGAGCAGGTTCTCGGCCGGCACGCGCACGCCGTCGAACTGCGTCTCCACGACGGGCACGCAGCGGATGCCCATCTTGTCCTCGACCTTGCCGATCTTGAACCCGGGGGTCCCCTTCTCGACGAGGAAGGCGCTGATGCGGCGCGAGCGCGAAGCCGGATCCGTCACCGCGAAGACGCTGTAGAGGTCGGCGACCCCGCCGTTGGTCGTCCACTTCTTCTCGCCGCGGATCGTCCAGGAGCCGTCTTCTTCCGGTAGGGCGCGAACGGCGAGGCCACCGGCATCGGACCCGGCGAACTTCTCCGAGAGACAGAAGGCGACCAGCTTCTCCCCGCGCGCGATCTGCGGCAGCCACTTCTGCTTCTGCGCTTCGGTGCCACCGGTGAGCAGGGGGAACGAGCCCAGCGCATTGACCGCGAAAGCGACTCCGTAGCCGGAATCGGCCTTGGCCAGCTCTTCGACGACGAGGCAGAGCGAGAGGATCGAACCGCCGTGCCCGCCGTACTCGCGGGGGATGAACACACCGAACAGGCCGGCTTCCGCGACGGCGCGCGTGGCGTCCCAGTTGTACTCCTGCGCCTTGTCCAGCCGGCTCGCGTGGGGACGGACGTACTTCTCGGCGATCGCGCGGGCCTTGTCGCGCAAGGCGAGGGCCTCGGCGGTGAAGACGATGTCGTGCATGGACGGAGGGGCTCGGAGCGTTGGGCGACCTTCCCTTCGAAGGCCGGAGGCTCAGGCGGGCGGGAGCGTAGCAATCCGCGACGGCAGGGTCTAGCCGCGGCTCCGCGGCCCTCCGTCGCCCCTCACTCCCGAGCCGCCTCGCGTCGCTCGACCTGGTCGCTGCACACCGGAAAACGGCGCGCGATCACGCGGAACCTGCGAGACCGCGCCTCACCTCCCTCGAGGAAAGTAACTTCCGACCTCCGTGGCTCCAGCTGGCGACGTTAACGAGGGAGGCCAGGATTTCGATCGCAGGATCGAGCGCTCCGTGCCGACCTCTGAAGCAGGAAGCTCCCTCCAGGGCTCTCCGGCCAGGTCTCGATGGCACGCGGCGCGCTCGGTCCATCCATCTCGATGAACCTCACCCAGATCTTCCCCGCCGGCACCTTTGCGCCCGCCGTGGACTCGTGGCTGGAACGTCTCCGCTGCCACCATGCGGAGACCTTCCACCACTCGATCCGCGTCGCGCGCTGGGCTCTGCGCTTCGCCGAGGAGCACGGCCCCTATGATGCGGAAGCGCGGCGCATCCTCTCGCAGGGCGCCCTCCTCCACGATCTCGGCAAGCTGCTCCTGCCGGTGGAGATCCTCTCCAAGCCCGGCCCCCTCGACGCGCGCGAGTGGGAGCAGATGCGCGAGCATCCGCGCCTCGGCTTCGAGATCGCCGCGGGCACCCTGGAAGAGCCGGTGCGGCACATCCTCGTCGCCCACCACGAGTTCAAGGACTCGCCGTATCCGCGCACGCGGAAGACGGCGCCGCTCGATGGCGTGCTCTCGAATCTCGTCGCGATCGTCGCCGCCGCGGACATGTACGACGGCCTGCGCTATCGGCGCTCCTACAAGGGCGCGCTCCGCGATCCGCAGGTGCTCGAGCTCATGCAGATCCACTTCAGCGGCGATCCGATCCTGCCGGAGCGCATGATCGCGGTAGCGAGCCGCGCCGAATCGGCTTGAACGCGGCGCTGCGCCGGCCGCGCTTGGCGGCAGCCCTGGCGCTCTACTATCTCTACGTCGCGGCCACCTGGTTCGCCTCGGATCGCCCCGAGGAAGGGCTCTGGCTCTCGCACCTGTCGCTGCTGCTCGCCTCCTTCGGCTTCGCGATGGGAGGCGCGACGCTGCTCGGCGGAACCTTGGTCGGCATCTTCGTCTTCCACGCGCTCTGGTGCGTCGACGCGCTCGGGTGGCTGGCGACGGGGCGCTTCCCCATGGGCGTCACCTACTATCTCGAGCGCGCGACCGCGGCGCAGTGGCTCGCCACGATCCATCACTTCTTCCTCTTCCCCCTGCTCGCCGCGGTCCTGCTTCGCGCGCGCGCCTTCCGTTGGGCGGCTTGGCCGATGGCGTGCGTCCTCTTCGCGCTGGCGGTGACCCTGGCTCGCTGGATCACCCCCGCCACCGCGAACGTGAACGGCGCGTTCGCGCCGCCGCCCGGTGTCGAGGGCTCGTTCCTCGATCCGCTGCTCCGCGCGATCCTCGAGGCGACCAGCGGGTGGGGAGCGAACGCTTGGCCCGCGGTCATGGTGCTCTGTTGCGGCCTCGGGAACTTCCTCCCCGTGACCCTTCTCTTCGTCCTACTACAATCGCGCCGCAACGCGGTAGAACCTCGCGAGGAAGCCCTCTCGCGAGACCCTCGATGAACCCGATGCCGAGCGCGGCGCCCAGCCCCTGCGCCGCTCCGCTCCTCCGCCGCAGCATGGTCGCCGGAGCGCTCTACGACTTCGCGCTCGGCCTCTCGATCCTCTTCGCGCTCGAGCTGCTCGCGGTGCTGCTGCCGATCCCGCTGCCGCAGGAACCTTTCTACGCGCGCACCCAAGGCGCGTTGCTGCTCGGCCTCGGCACCTTCTACGCCTTCGCCGCGCACGATCTGCTGCGCAACCTGCGCAACGTCGCCGGTGCGATCGTGGCGCGCACCGTCGGCGGGCTCTACATCTCGATCTATCCGCTCTGCGATCCCAACGTGAGCCCCTACTTCTTGCTCTTCGGCGGGATCGATCTGCTCTGGGCCGCGCTGCACCTCTACCTGCTGCGCCGCGAGCGCGTCGCGCGCTTCTGGCCGCTCCTCTGGCGCGGCGAGATCGTGCCTCCGGCCGCCTGAACGCCAGAGCCCGCCGTGAGCGAGGACCCGTTCCAAGTGCTGGGCGTCTCGCGCCAGGCGTCGCTGGAGCAGATCCGCGCGGCCTACCATCGGCTGGCGCGCGAGACGCACCCCGATCGCAACCCGAGCCCCGACGCCACGCGGCGCTTCATCGCGGTGCATTCGGCGTGGATCGCGCTGCGCGATGGGGTGGCGTCGCACCAGCGCGCGCGCCGCGAGGCGCGCGAGAACCCCACCGTGCGCTCCAATCCGCGGGCCTCGCCCGTCCCGCCGACCCGGACGAGTGCTCCGCCGAAGCCGAAGCGGAACGTGCGCCTCCTCTTCGCTCACGAGCGCGCGGCGCTCGAGTCCGGTGCGACGCCGCCCGGCTGCGACGTCGTGCGCCCGGAGCTGCGGAGCATCCTGGCCTCGCTCGCCACCCCCGCGATCCCCGCCGCCGTCGCGCTGGCGATGTCGACGGCGCACGAGCCGCTCGCCGCGTCCGCGCGGCTGGGAGCCTTCGCCTTCCTGACCCTGGCGGCCCTCCTCCTCGCCGTGCGGCTCCCCGCCTTGCTCGCGGCCGCCTTCGGACGCCTCGCCATCTGGGTCGGGCCCGGCGGTCTCCACGAGGTGCGCGGACGCCGCGTGCGCTCCCTGGCCCACGCGGAGATCCGCGCGCTCGAGTTCGGCTACGATCCCATCGGCAGGCTCGGCTTCCACCCCTTCTACCTGGAGCTCTTGCTCGGGCCCGAGGCGCGGCCGATGCGCTTGCGCCGCCCTTACGGCGCGCGCGAGCTGCGTCGCGTCATCGACTTGCTGCTCGCGCACGACAGCGCCCTCCCCTGAGCCCGGGCTTTTTGCAGAGCGCTTACGCGCGGGGCGCTCACGTGCGCTATTCCTTGCAGCGGCCCCCTCTCTTCCCACCGTGACCGACCGCATCCTCATCGTCGAAGACGAACCGACCCTCGCCGAGGGCGTGCGCGCCGCCCTGGCCTTCGCCGGCTACGCGGTCGAGGTCAGCTCGAACGGCGAGAAGGCGCTCCAGCGCCTGCGCGCGGGAGGCCAGGACCTCGTGCTGCTGGACGTGATGCTGCCGGGCCTCTCCGGGCTCGAGATCCTCCAACAGGCGCGCGCCGAAGGGCTGCGCACTCCGATCCTCCTGCTCACGGCGCTCGGCGCGGAACGCGATCGCGTCCGCGGGCTCGAGCTCGGTGCCGATGACTACATCTGCAAGCCCTTCTCGGTGCGCGAGCTCGTCGCGCGCGTCGGCGCGCATCTGCGGCGCGTGCGCTACGAGGACCCGAGCGCCGAGATGGGCCGGCTGCGCTGCGGCTCCGTCGAGCTCGACTTGCAGCGACTCGAGGCCTACCGCGAGCAGCGAACCCTGCCGCTCACGGCGCGCGAGGGCTCGATCCTCCGCTACCTCTGGCGCCATCGCGGTCGCGTCGTGACGCGCGACGAGCTGCTGCTGAAGGTCTGGGAGTACCGCACCGCCGAGCTCGAGACGCGCACGGTCGATGCGACGATCGCGTTCCTGCGCAAGAAGATCGAGGTCGACACGGACGATCCGCGCATCGTGCTCACGGTGCGAGGCCAAGGCTACAAGATCGGCGAGCTGGTGGAGCTCTGAGAGGCGGAACGAACGTCGATGAAACAGCCTCTCGGATGCACGCTGGCGGAGCTCGGATCGATGGCCGAGCCAGACACGTCTCGCCGCTCGCGGCGGCGGCCAGCGCCCGAGCCCACTCGTGAGCCTGTCGTGCTCACGCCTTGAGCATGCCCCCGCGCCGTTCCAACAAGCTGCGCAGAGCTGCGGCGTATGCCGCGCTCGCCGTGCTGCCCAGCGCGAGCTTGGCCTGGCTGGGCTTCGCCAATCTGGAGACCGCGCGCGAAGAGCGCTTGCGAGCGCAGCGCGCGCAAGCACAGGCGGCGCTCGAAGCGCTCGCTTCCGATCTGCATCGCCAGGTGGAGCTGCGGCTCGCCCGCGAGCGCGAGCGCCCGTTCTACGAGTACGAGGAGTACTACCGGCCGATCGACGCCATCAGCCCGATGGCGAACTTCGTTCTGAATCCGCTGGCGACCTCGATCGATCCGGTGATCCGCGCGCGTTGGCAGGCGCCGCGAGCGCCCGGCTCACCGAGCTTCGACAAGGCCACCTTGTCCGTGCTCCCGCGCGACGAAGGCTGCCGCCTGTTCGTCGAGCAGAATTGGCTCTCGACGATCGAGAGCGAGGCGCTGCGCCCGGAGGAGCAGCAGCAGGCCGAGCAGCCCGCGATCTGCCAAGTCATGCCGCGGGAAGTGATGGCGTCGAACCGCATGCAGGCGGCGCTGCGTTCGCGCGTCGAGCGCGCCCAGAGCGGCGCTCGCGAGGACAACCAATACCTCGGCGAGGCCGAGCAAGCGTGGCGCAACGAGACCGGCGCGGAGCAGCCGGCCATGGTCGCGAGCTATCTCAGCGATCTGGGACAACGACTGATCACGACGCCGACCAGCGTCGAGCTGCTCTCGCTGCGCGAGGTTCAATTGCCCGCCATCCCGCGCAACGAGACCACGGGAGCGCTCGCTCCGGCGCGGGTGCTGCAGGGCGTCGTGCTCGATCTCCGCTCCCTCTTCGAAGAGAGCGTCCGCAGCGTGGCACCCTACCTACGCGCGGAGGGGATCGCCTTGGAGCTCGGTTTCCACGCGTTCGCCCCGGCTCCGGATTCCCTCTCGCGCCTCCTCTCGGAGCTGCTGCGCGCCACCCCGGTGAGCGGGGAGCAGAGCTCGCTGATCGCGCGCCTCGACCCAGCGGCGATCGAGAACGCCATCGCCGCGCAACGCGTGGACTTGGAGCTCCTGCTCGGCGCCATCACCGCGCTGGTCGCGCTCGCGAGCTTCGCCGTCTTCCGATCGCTGCGCCGCGAATGGCAGCTCCTCGAACAGCAGCGCGCGTTCGTCTCCGCGGTGACCCACGAGCTGCGGACCCCCGTCGCGGGGATCCGCCTCTACGCCGACCTGCTGCAGGAGGGCTGGGTGGCCGACGACGCGCAGCGGCAGAGCTTCTTCGGGACGCTGCGCGGAGAAGCCGATCGGCTGGAGCGCTTGGTCGACGATGTCCTCCACGTCGCCGCCTTCGATCGCAGCGAGCCTCGCGTGCTCCCCGAGCTCCGCGTGGAGGAGCTCGCTCCGATGGTGCGGGCGATCGCGGGAGAGTTTCGCGCGGCGCCGAGCGAACGGCCCTTCGAGCTAGAGCTCGATCCCTTGGAGGAAGGCCTCGCGCGCCTCGATCGCGAGTCGCTCCGCCGCGTGCTCTTCAATCTGCTCGAGAACGCGGTGAAGTACACGCCCCTCGAGCGCGAGCCGCGGCTCCGCGTCCGCGTGCGCGCGCTCGAGCGCGAGCTCCGCCTCGAAGTCGAGGACAACGCTTGTGGCCTCCGCGACGAAGAGCGGCGGCGGATCTTCGAGGACTTCTACCGCGTCGGCGACGAGGCGCGCCGCAGCGCGCGCGGCGCGGGCTTGGGCCTCGGCGTCGTGCGCCGACACGTGGAGGCCCTCGGCGGGCGGATCGAAGTGGAGAGCGAGCTCGGACGTGGATCCGTCTTCCGCGTGATCCTCCCGCGCGTGCCTTGAGCGGAGCCACGGCCTCGCGCGCGGGACGTGCGTGCGGAGAACTCAGGGCAAGATGAAGAAGCCCGCGGAGTTGCTGACGAAACGCGGCGAGAAATTCGCGCTCTCGAGGCCGAGCACCGCGGAGTAGATGCGGAGACCGATCATCGCCGGGGGGATCGCTCCGGCGGGTAGCGTGAGGCGCGCGGTTGCTTCGCCGTTCGCGCCGAGCGGAGCGAAGAAGCCCGAGAAGGTGGGCGTGTTCGCCAGGACGAGCGCGAGCTCCGTGAGCGGGTCCCAGTTGAGCGGCAGCAGGAAGCCGCCGAGCGGCGTGCCCGGAGTGAAACCCGAGGCGCTGAGCAGGAAGAGGCCGAGATGCCCGCTCGCGCCGCGGCCGCCGCGGAAGCGCAGATCGATCGCGCCGCCTGCCCCGGCGAAGATCCACGCCTGCGACAAGGTCAGCGGCTGCACCGCCGCCACGCGAGCTTGCACGGTATCGACGAGGCCCGTCGAGTCGGAGACTTCGGCGGCGAGCGTCGCGTTCCGCGGCGCGTCGAAGAGCACGAAGGGCTGCGCGTCGGGCAGAGCCGCGGTATCGAAGCTGCCATCGGCGCCGAGGTCGAGGCGGAAGCGCAGATTTGCGAGCGGCTCGTCGAAGTCGGACGAAGCGCGAAGATCGGCCTCGAGGGTCAGGCCGTCGAAGCGCGCCTGCAGGCGCGCCGCGGGTGAATTCGGCAACGGCACGATGTAGGGCGACATCGCCGCCCACCAGGTCGGCTGATTGTAGGACGTGTAGTAGCGGAACACGTTGAAGCCGACGCCGCCGTTCCGCAGCGCGCCGCGGACGCTCGCGGTGAGCGAGGCCGGGGTCGTGGTGCCGCTGGAGTCGTTCCACGCGCGGATCGCCGGCACGATCTGCGTCTGCGGCGATCCGCCGTTCTGCGCGGCGAGCTGCAAGTAGCGCGCGCAGATCCCGACGTACGCCTCCATGTTGGTGTAGTTCGAGCCGTAGACGTGGCCGTCGGAGGTGTAGGCCATCGGCAGCATCACGTCGAGCAGCGGCGCGACCGTCGGATAGTGCAGGCCGAAGTCGTTCTCGATCGTCGCCATCGCCTGAGCGTAGGAGTTGAAGCGCGCGTCGTAGGTCGGCCCGTCCATCACGTAGGCGTTCGCGGGCACGAACGCATGGACCTCCTTCGCCCCGGCCACGCTGCGGACCTTGGTGATGAAGTCGGTGACGTTGTGATGCGTGCGCGGACCGCTGTAGTAGCGCACGCGGTCGAGCGCGATCCCGTCCAAGCCGAAGACGTCGCGCCCCTGCGCATCGAAGGAGTTCAGCAAGTAGTCGATGACGTCGAACGCGAGATAGTCGCGATGCGCCACCGAGTCGGGGGTCGGCGTCGTCTCGTAGAAGCAGTTCAGCACGGCGTACACCCGGAGGTTCTGCGCGTGCGCGAGCGAGGTGAAGCGCGAGAGCGTCACCAGCGGCCGCACCGCTCCCCAGGTCGGGTTGAAGCTCCCCGCCTCGTCGACGATGCGCAGATCCCCGGTCCCGATCCCGGTCGAGGAGAAGACGTGGAGGTAGATCTCGTCGAGGCCTTCTGAAACCGCCTTCGCCACGATGTTCGGCGCGTCGGAATCGATGTTGGTGCTGGTGAGCCAGGGCCAGACCCCCACCGAGCTGCGCCGGCTCGGAGCTTGCCCGGGCGCCTCGCCGGCGAGCGACGACACGAGCGCCGCTCCCAAGAGGGCGCGGCAGAGGAAGGTGGTGGTGCTCATCGGGGATGCATCCAGTTCCGAAGACGAGGCGAAGGTCGCGTCGATTCTCGATCGGTCGTCCCGCCCGGTCCATCGCCGGGGGATGACGGACCTCCGGCGGTGGCGCCTCGGGTGACGGGCCCGGGGCACTCCCCCATCCGGCGCGGGGCGGCCGATCGGAATCTGCCGGATTTCCCAGTCCGGCCCCGGAGCGAGTCGCGATTCGTCGCTCGGGTTCGCGGGCCTGGTCGATCGGTGACCCCGATCGGCCGACTCGCGAGCGCCAGAGAACCTCGAGAGGTCGGCCACGCGGCGCGACGGATACTGGCGGGTAGCCGCGCGCAATCTAGCGACTGACCTCGTATCTCCCTCCTCCTCGGCGAGGGGGCCGGTCTTGACGGGGACCGGTCCCCTCGCTTCTTTTCTGCCCGCTCGCAGCGCGGCGGCAGAGCGGCTCCGCGCAGGAGCGATCGGCAGGAGGAGCGGGGGTGACTCACGACCAGGATGCGCGCGAGGGCTGTGGGCCGTGCCCAGGGCCCCTTCCTAGGGACCGTTTCTAGGAACCGTTCCTAGGGACCGCGACTAGGGACACGGCCCCAGGATGACCTTCAGCGGCAGACGCCTCTCGAGGCCGAGGCAGCCGAAGGGATCGAAGACGCGCCCCACCAGCTCGAACTCGAGCTCGTTCCACGGCGCGATGCTGGGCACCGGATAGGAGAGGTCGGCGACCGCGAGGTTCCCGGGAGCGAGCCCGGGGATCAGGCCCGAGAGCAGCCCGACTTGCACGCCCCCGGCGAAGTCGAGGCGCAGCTCCCAGAGGAACGGGCCATC
>JAEUHW010000392.1 GCA_016793245.1 Planctomycetota bacterium | reverse complement strand
GGCGCACGCGCTCTTCCTCGTCGTCGGCGGGCTCTCGCGCGAGGCGCGGCGACGCGGGCTCCGCGCGCTGGTGACGGCCGCGCTCCTGATCGGCCCCTATCTGCTGGGCGTCCTCTATCTCTATCTCGGCGAGCGCGCGGGGCACCGCGATTGGATCCAACGCACGGGCGGAACGCCGGCCGCGGCGCAGATCCTCGCGACGCTCGCGTCGTTCACCGGCCTGCAGGGGCCGCAGCTCCGCGTGCAGCGGCCCTGGATCGAGCTGCCCGCGCTGCTGCTCGTCGGCGGCGCGCTGCTGCGAACGTTGCTCGCGCTCGGCGAGCGCGAGCGGCCGCTCCCGGAGCGCCAGCGCTTGCGCCTCCACGGCCTCTCGCTCGTGGTTCCGCCGCTCTTGCTGGCGCTCCTCTCGCAGTCGAAGTCGATCTACCTCGATCGCTATCTGCTGGCGGGGCTGCCGAGTGCCGTGCTGCTCGTCGCGTACGGGCTCGCGGGCTCAGGTGAGAAGCGCGCGCTGCGCACGTGCGCGCTCGTGCTCGCGACGGCCGCCGGCGTGCTGCTGCCGTTCGTCACGTGTTGGTCGAGCTTACGCAAGGCCGAATGGCCGGCGGCGCTGGAGGAGCTCGCGCGCGAGGCGCGGACCGGCGACGTGCTGCTGATCGATGGGCCCGTCGATCGCCCCGAGCGGCCTTCGGAGGGCATCGACATCACGACCTATCACTACTATCGACGCGCGCTGGAGACGGCGCGCGGTGCGGCGCTGCCGACGCGCGTCGTGACCTTGCCGTTCGATCTGCTGCGGCGCGGCGAATGGAGCGGTGTGGACGAGAGCGAGCGCGCCGAGCTGGAACGGGCGCGCGCCGTCGAGCGCGCGCTGCTCGCGAGCGAAGCCGGGACGATCTGGGTCGCCGCGACGCTGGATCCCTGGCGCACGCCTTGGCCCGATCGCCCGCTCGAGCAGACGACGCTCTGGAAGCAGCTCGTCTCTCGCGCGGGCGTCGCTCGGGCGAGCACCTATCCGCGCCTCGAGCTCTGGCGCTTCGCGGGGCCCGCGGCCCCCTCCGCCTCCGGCGAATGACGTAGCTGCGGCAAGCTGTCTACGCCGAGTGGCCCGCTGCCTCTGCTCCTTCAGGCGCATGGGATGCCCCTCCCGGAGCGCCGAAGCTGCGCACAACACCGGAGGCCGAGTGCGGCCTGAGGTGGAACTACCCCGTAGAGGTGCAGCATGCTCCGCCAGGCTCTTCTCCTCCCGTTCGCTCTCGGCATCGCCGCGAATGCGGCCTCGGCCCAGGAGAGCGCGAATCCCCCGACCGCTCCCGATGGCACCTGGCTGGTCGCGCTGCGCGATGATGCGGCCAAGGCCGAGTCCCAGCCCTGGACCATGAACTTCGCGGCGATCCAGGACGAGCGCCCGGCCGGCTCGCCCGGCGCCGAGCAGGACGAAGAGCAGGACGACGAGAAGGAGAAGAGCGGGTTCCTCTACGGTCTGCGGAAGGGCTTCGAGAAGAAGCCGCGCCCGCTCGATGCTCCGCTCTACTTCGAAGACCCGTACATCAACACCGAAGTCCGCGCGCTCTACCTCTATCACACCTTCCCGGCGCAGACGGCGCTCGGGCGCGGCGACGTGCAAGTCGCGGCGGTGCAGGCGCGCATCGCGATCACGGACCGCATCCAGTTCATCGCGACGGAAGACGGCTACTCCTGGCTCGACACCGACACCTTCGGCAAGGACTCCGGCTTGATGGACCTCGCGATGGGTCTCAAGTTCGCGCTCCTCGTCGATGAGGAGAAGGACTTCATCCTGTCGACCGGCGGGCGCTACACGATCCCCGCGGGCGACCGCGACGTGTTCAAGAGCCTCTGCCGCGAATGGTCGGTCTTCGCCACGGCGGCGAAGGGCTGGAACGACGGCAAGACGAACGTGATCGGCAACGTGAACTTCCGCCAGCCGTTCAACCAGGCCGACGGCAACACGATCATCAGCTGGGACGCGCACCTCAACACCGAGCTCTTCGAGGACTTCTCCCAGATCATCGAAGTCCACGGTCTGCACTACACGCAGAACGGCGAGCGCCTCGCGGTCCCGATCGGCGGCCTCGACTACGCGAACATCGGCTCCCAGCGCGCCGCCGGCCACATGGCCATGTGGGGCACCTTTGGCTTCCGCTGGCGCATCGTGGAGCAGATCAGCCTCGGCGTCGGCTACGGCTTCCCCCTCCGCCCCACCGACAACAACGACATCTTCGAATCCCGCGTCGTCGCCAACCTGAACTTCCGCCTCTGATCCGAGCTCTCCGGCACCGACCCCGGACTTACGGTGCCAGGAACATTTTCACCGGGGTCGGAGACCCCGATGAAAATGTTCCTGGCACCGTACGTTCGGTTTCGCAGGATAGCGGCTCCTCCTTCGCCGAGCTGCTGATGAACGCCTACGCCTGCTGCGCTGCTGTCCTCGCCTTCGCTCTTCCGACTGCGCTCGCGCAGGAGACGCTGGAGCAGCGGGCGGCGCGGATCCACCGCGAGGCGATCGTGATCGACGGGCACGCCGACACGACGCCGAAGTTCGAGGACGAGCTCTATGACTTCTTCGCCAGCAACCCCGGCGACCACGTCGACTTCCCGCGCGTGCTGCAGGGCGGACTCGACGCGCAGTTCTGGTCGATCTACATGGGCGCCGTGCCGGGCGACGGCAAGGCGATCAAGGACTCGCTGAAGCGCATCGACGCCGTGCGCGAGCTCGTGCGGCGCCATCCGGATCGCCTCGGGCTCGCCGAGACCGCCGAGGACATCCGCCGCCTCCACCGCGAAGGGCGCTTCGCGTGCCTGATGGGCATGGAGGGCGGCCACATGATCGAGAACGAGCTCGCGGCCCTCCGCACCTATCACGCGCTCGGCGTCCGCTATCTGACGCTCACGCACTCCTTCCACACCGACTGGGCCGACTCCGCGGGGGTCTTCACGCCCGTCGAGCCGCGCCACGGCGGGCTCAGCGACTTCGGCCGCGAGATCGTCCGCGAGATGAACCGGCTCGGCATGCTGGTCGACATCTCTCACGTCGCGAAGAGCACCTTCCTCGACGCGCTGGAGATCTCGCGCTCCCCCGTCATCTGCTCGCACTCCTCGACGCGCTCCCTCCGCGACCACCACCGGAACCTCGACGACGAGCAGCTCCGCGCTCTCGCGAAGAACGGCGGCGTGGTGATGGTGAACTTCTTCCCCGGCTTCATCGACCCGCGCTGGGACGCGGCACAGCGCGAGAAGCCCGCCGATCCCGCGCAGCGCTATCGCACGCCGTTCTCCGTCGTCATCGATCACCTGGAGCACGTGATCCGCGTCGCCGGCGAGGACCACGTGGGCCTGGGCTCCGACTACGACGGCATCACCGACGTGCCGCAGGGACTCGACGACGTGTCGATGCTGCCGCGCATCACGCTGGAGCTGCTGCGCCGCGGCCACTCCGAGCAGACCGTGAAGAAGCTCCTCGGCGGGAACCTGCTGCGCGCACTCGAGTGCTGCGAGCAGGTCTCGCGCGACCTCGCCGCCGAGCTCCCCGAGCGAGCGCGAGCGCAGGAGTTCCTCGACGCCGCGACGCGCAAGCTCGCCGAGCTCGAGACCGCGGCCTCGGAAGCGCAGTGGAAAGCCTCCACCGACATCCGCCCCGAGCACGAGAAGGCGCAGGTCGAGGCCGAGAAGGCGCTCGCCGCCTACCTCGGCAGCGCGGGGCTGCTCCGCGCGACGCAGAAGCACGTCGAGGAACGAGCGGCGCTCGCGCCGCTCCAGGTGCGCCAGCTCGAGCGCTTGCGCTATCGCGCGGCGGCGCGCCCCGCCGGCACGCTGCCCGAGATCGTGCAGGAGCTGCTGCAAGCGGAGGCCGCGCAGAGCGGCAAGCTCTACTCGTTCCCCTATCGACTCGAGGACAAGGAAGTCGGCGTGCAGGCGCTCGACGACGTGCTCCGCAGCTCGCGCGACCTCGAGCAGCGCCGCGCGGCGTGGGAGAGCTCGAAGGCCGTCGGACGCGAGCTGAAGCCGGGCCTCTTACGCCTCCGCGATCTCAGGAACCGCGTCGCGCGCGCGATGGGCTACACGAGCTGGTTCGACTACGAGGTGCGCGAGTACGGGATGAGCCCGCAGGAGATGCTCGCCCTCTGCGACGGTCTCATCGCCGAGACGCGCCCGCTCTACGTCGAGCTGCACACGCTCGCGCGCCACGAGCTCGCCGCGCGCTACGGCGTCCCCGTGCCGGACCTCATCCCCGCGCACTGGCTCGCGAATCGCTGGGGCCAGGACTGGCCGGGCCTCGTCGAGGCGGTGGACTTGGACCCGCTCTTCGCCACGCGCTCCAAGGAGTGGATCGTCGAGCGCGCCGAGGCCTTCTACGTCTCGCTGGGCTTCCCGAAGCTCCCGAAGAGCTTCTGGAAGGAGAGCGACCTCTATCCGCCCGCCCCCGGAGAGACGCGCGCGAAGAACACGCATGCCTCCGCCTGGCACATCGATCTACAGCGCGATGTCCGCGCGCTGATGAGCGTCGTCCCCGATGCGCACTGGTTCGGCACGACGCACCACGAGCTCGGGCACATCTACTACTACCTCGCGTACGCGCGCGCCGAGGTCCCGTACCTGCTGCGCGAAGGCGCCGATCGCTCGTTCCACGAAGGCATCGGCGATCTCATCTCGCTCGCGGCGTTCCAGCAGCCCTACCTGCGCTCGGTCGGCGTGCTCGGCGAGAGCCAGGTGATCGACCCCACCGCGTGGCTCCTCCACCAAGCGCTCGCCGAGGCCTCGATCGTCTTCCTGCCCTTCTCGGCCGGCGTGATGACGCGCTTCGAGTACGAGCTCTACGAGCAGGAGCTGCCGCCGGAACGCTGGAACCGGCGCTGGTGGGAGTTGGTCAGGAGCTACCAGGGCATCGCGCCGCCGAGCGAGCGCGGAGAGGAATTCTGCGACGCGGCGACGAAGACGCACCTCAATGACGACGCGGCGCAGTACTACGACTACGCGCTCGCCACCGCGCTCAAGTTCCAGCTCCACCGCGCGATCTGCGAGCGGATCCTGCGCTGCGATCTCCACGCCGCGAACTACGCGGGAGAGCGCGCCGTCGGCGACTTCCTGCGCGAGCTGCTGGCCCCCGGCGCCACGATCGACGCGCCGGAGCTGCTGCAGCGCCTGACCGGATCGAAGCTCGAGGCCAGCGCGATGCGCGCCTACTTCGCGCCGCTCGAGGCGCATCTCCGGGAGCGGAACGCGGGGCGCGCGCACACCTTGCGCTGAGCATCCGCACCCCCGCTCTTCGATCGGAATCCCGGAGACGCGTAGCCATGGCAGAGAACCGCCTCCTCCTGCTCTCGGTAGCCCTGGAGCTCCTCGAGCGCTACCAGAGGACGATCGCGCTGCGCTCCTTTCACGCGCTCGCCGCGCGCGAGCTCCAACGAGACAGCCCCTGAGAGGCTAGAGTCCCTGGGCCGCGAAAGTCGCTGTACTCGAGTTGGATCTCCAGCCCTCAGACTCGTGCTTCCACGGTGTCAGCCGTTGAGCCAGCCAACATGCTCGCGAGGCTGAGGCGAAGCCCCGCGAGCTTGCTGGCGAGTGCAATGACGGAGTCCGTCAGCAAGGTCTCCGGCTCAGGGGGTCACGCCGCTCCGGCCGGAGTCGTCGACGCGGAATCGGCTCCTGAACCCACGACGAACGCCTAACACTCGAACCCCAACTTCGCGACGACCGCTCCGCCAGCCCTCCGGCGAAGCAAGCGCCGCGCCCGCCGCGCGTGAACGACGTCGAACGACATCGCGCGTCGACGCGCGTTCGACCTCAAGCGCGAATCGAGAGCGAGCGCGGCGGTCACGGCGCTTGCGTCGCCTTTGGGATGCGGCTCCGCTACGTCGATAGACATCGTGCGCCGTTCCGGAGCCCGCTGGAGGCGGGGGCTCCGAAACTCATGCTAAGGGAGAGATCGGACGTCGACGCGAGAACCGCGTCGAAAGACATCGGTTCGTCGCCCGCGCGGCGGTAGGGCGGCAGCATGGCTCATCTGCACAGCTGAGATCGGGCTGCGAACAACGTCGCGCAATCAAGATTCCGACTTTGTATGAAACCTAACACGCTTCCTCTGCGTTCTACATGCTGGAACGAAACCGGGGATGGCGACGCGCACCGAGGCAGAGGACCCCACATGCGCCGCAAGGATCATCAGCTCGAGTTCGACTTCCGCCAGCACGGCGGCAAGCGGAAGGGCGCGGGACGGAAGCCGAAGAATGCCACGCCCGGCATGCCGCACCGTCAGCGCGCGAAGAAGAAGCGCAACGAGCCGCTGCACGTCACCGTGCGACTCGCTGACGGTCTGCCCTCGCTGCGCCGCGGTGGAGCGTTGAAGCTCGTGCTCGCGGCGCTCAGTGCGAGCAGCAATCGGCACGGAATGCGGATCATCCACTACTCGATTCAACGGGACCATTTGCACCTCCTCGTCGAAGCCGAAGATCGCGAGTGC
>JAEUHW010000381.1 GCA_016793245.1 Planctomycetota bacterium | reverse complement strand
GACGACGGATGCGAAGAGATCACGATGCGTCGGCCATCGGGCAGGAAGACGAGATCGTTCGCGCGCTTCACGACCCCCGCGGCGTGCAGCGCCACGAAGGCTCCGGTCGTTCCGTTCAGCTCGTAGACGCCGCCGATCGTGGGCTCGTAGGAGCAGACGAACAGGTTGCCGTTCGGCCCGAAGATCATGTCGGCTGGCTCGACCACGCCAGTTGCGAAGCTGCCGATGAGCAGGCCGGTCACCGGGTCGTAGCGACGGATCTCGTCGAGATTCTGGCTGCCGATGAGGACGTCGCCGTTCGCTGCGAAGAGCGCGGCCCACTGCCAGTCGTTCGAGGCGTTGTAGGTCTTGATGTAGGCGCCGGTGTTGCGCTGATACTCGAACACGCCGTTGCCGAAGGTGCCCACGAGCACCGGCTGCGCGAGCGTGCCGTGGTGGATGGCCATGAAGAAGCGCGGCGTGGATTCGCTCGCGAAGGCCGGCCCGGTCGGAGCGCCGGTGATGCCGTGATGGGTCCAGACCCGTGAGGGAGATTCCTCGGTGACGAACAGGTCGCACTCGAAGGGACTCTGAGCCGGCGCCGCGTTCATCGCCGCGCAGAGCGAGAGGACGAACGAGCGGAGGCGCGCGCCGGATGAGGCTGAGAGTGAGCGGACCATGGAACGGCTCCTCGGGTGAGCGTGGTCGATGCCGACGCGCCGGAGCTCCGTCCGGGATCTGGTCGCGCGAGCAGAGGCCCTTCCAAGTTCTAGGTGAGCGCGTCGCGGGCGGCAACTCGATGGCCGGTCTCGTTCGCGCGCTCAGCGCAGCTCGAGCCCCGCGCGCAGCATCTCCGCATCCGCGTGCGTCGCGAGCAAATGCTCGCGCAGCGCCTTTCGCGCGTTCGGGCTCAGGTGCTCGTAGCGCGCGGGAAGCTCCGCGTTCTCGCGCAGCAGCGCGCCGAGCTGACGCCAGAGCTCCGCGCGCAGCTCCTCGGGCAACGCGCCGAAGGCGCGCGAGTGCACGAGGTACGAGAGCGGCCAGCGGAGGAGGCGGCGGCGGAGGTGCAGCTCGCTCAGGCTGCGGCCGCTCGCGTCGCGCGGGCCGCGCGCGGCGAAGCTCGCGGCGAAGGGGCCGTCGCCGCGCACCTCGCCGCCGAGCGGCGGCTCGTCGACGAAGAGGAGATAGTCGAGGAGCGTGTTGGCCTGATGCGCCAAGCGGCGCTGCGTCTCCTCGCGCGGGGCCTCGGCCGGTCGCTCGTCGAGGCGGTTCAGGACTTCGCGCATGGCGAGCGCGGAGGCGGTCTCGCGGGCGGAGCGCGCGAAGAGGTTCTGCGCCTGCACCTGGTGCTCGAGGACGAGCAGGGCGACGACGTCGCTCGTGGTGCGCGGGTAGCGCGAGAGATCGACCACGCCGTCCAAACGCTCCGGCGTCACGGCGTCGGCGCTGCGGAACGCGAGGGCGTCGCCGCGCTCGTCGGCGAGGCGGTTCCCGAGGTGGGGGCCTTCGAAGCGCCCGCCGACGTACCACCCGCCCCAGCGCTCGGCGTAGGGCGAGCGGTGATCGGTGGAGAACGAGCCGAAGCGCAGGATCGGTTGGCCGTCCGCCGCGGGGTGCACCGAGCGCACGAGGAAGCCGGGGACGCCTTGCGTGAGCCCCGACTCGTGGCACTGCAGGCAGTCCTCGCGCGGGCGCGGCGCCGCGTTCTCCTCGCGGTCCTGCGCGACGACGAAGAAGGAGCCGCCGGAAGTGCTCACACCGGCGACCTCGATCCACGGCGCGCCCGGGATCCAGCCGACGTAGGCCTCGTCGGAGAAGTAGATCGCGCGCGGCGAGCGCGGAGAGATGTAGTCGCGCTGCAGGCTCGTCTTCGAGAAGACGAGCACCTGCGAATCGAGCGGGATCTCGAGGGCTTCCAGCAGCGCGAGGAGGCGCCCGAAGCGCGGCTCCCACGCGAGCTCGCGCTCGCCGCGCGCGAGCTCGCCGGCGAGGCGCCTCACCGGATCGATCTCGTCGTCGCCGGCGTGCGCGGCGCGCTCGTGCACGGGTTCGCTCGTCGCGAGCGTGCAGGCGAGGAGGAGGGCGGCGAGCGGCAGCATGTCGCGAGCCTAGTTCACGGCGCGGCTCGCCGCTGCTACGAACAACGGCGTAGACTTGATCCATGCCCTCCCGCCTCCGTCGCGGCACCACTGCCCTCGGTGCCTTGGCTCTCCTCTGCACCGCGATCTCCGCGCGCGATTGGATCGTCGCGCCGAGCGGCGGCGACTTCGCGTCGATCCAGGCGGCGCTCGACGCCGCGCAGGCCGGCGATCGCGTGCTCGTGCGCGCGAAGCCGGGCGGCTGGCGCGAGGCGGTCGTCTTCCGGCGCGGCGGCGACCTGCAGCGCGGCCCGCTGGTGCTGATGTCGCATCCCGGCGAGCGCGCGACGATCGATGGCACCGGTCTCAACGCCGAGGTGCTGGTCGAGATCCGCAATCACTCGTACATCGAGGTGCGCGACCTCGAGCTTGCGCATCTCCACGGGATCAGCGACGGATCGGGGATCCGCATCAGCGGCCAAGGCAGCCACTTCCATCTGAGCGGCAACGAAATCCACGACCTCCGCGGTCGGAACGCCATGGGCATCACGGTGTACGGGACGAGCACGGCGGGCTCGCTCTCCGACCTCGTGATCGAAGGCAATTGGATCCACGATTGCGAGCCCGCGCCCTCCGAGGCGCTGGTGCTGAACGGCAACGTCGAGCGCTTCGCGGTCCGCGAGAACCTGGTCGAGGATGTGAACAACATCGGCATCGACTTCATCGGCGGCGAGAGCTCGATCCATCCGAGCGCGGTCGCGCGGACCGGCGTCTGCTCCGGCAACGTCGTGCGTCGCGCGCGCTCGATCTACGGCGGCGGCTACGGCGCGGGGATCTACGTGGATGGCGGCCGCGATCTCCTGCTCGAGCGGAACTGGGTCGAGGCCTGCGACCTCGGCCTCGAGGTCGGCGCGGAGAACGCGGGCTTCGATGCGACGAACATCGTCGTGCGCGGCAACGCTCTCGTGCGGAACGACAAGGCGGGTCTCGTCTGCGGCGGCTATGAGCGCAGGGTGGGCCGCGTGCGCGCGTGCCTCTTCGAGAGCAACACGACCTTCGAGAACGACACGCTGCGGCTCGGCCTCGGCGAGCTCTGGGTGCAGTGGGCCGATGGGCTCGAGTTCCGCAGCAACGTCTTCGCCGCGAGCTCGCAAGGGCTCTTGCTGCAATCCGTGCCGCAGGCCGTGAATCTGCGCTTCGAGAGCAATCTCTGGTTCGCCGCGAGTGGCACGCCTGCGTGGATCCTGAACGGCGCGGAGCATCGCGGCATCGCGGCGTTCCGCAGCGCCGCGGGAGCGAGCACCAGCGAGCTCTATGGCGACCCGCGTTTCGCCGATCCCGCGCGTGGCGACTTCTCTCCTCTCGCCGGCTCGCTCGCGCTGGAGAGCGGCGGATCACTCGCGTTCGCCGACGGTCTCGATCTCCGCGGCTTCGCGCGGCGCAGCGATGGCGATCTCGATGGAGTATCGCTGCTCGATCGCGGCGCGTTCGAAGCGTGCAACGCGGCGCTGATCGTGAGCGGTGGGCTCCAACCAGGCACCACGATCGACGCGCGCCTCGAAGCGCGCACCCCGCTCTTCGCGATCTTGCTCGCCGGCCTGCCGGGACCGTGGCTCCCGCTCGGTTCCTACGGCCTGCTGCAGCTCGATCCGCAGCAGACCCTCTTCGCGATCCCGCTCGGCGCCACGCCCGCGTCTCTCGCGCTCTTCGTGCCGCGCGAGCTGCCGCCCGGCAGCGCGCTCGGCCTGCAGGGTTTCGTCTGGAACGGGCGCGCGGGCAACCTCAGCAACGCCTGGCTCCGCTGATTCCCTCTCACTGTACAGAAAAGGTGCCTGGCACCTTTTCTGTACAGTGAGCGTCACTCGTCGGCGAGCTCGTCGAAGATCGAGGTGGGCAGGCGCTCGCGGAGGCGGCGTAGAGCGCGCGTGTAGCGCATCGAGACCGCGGGCGGCTCGATGCCGAGCAGGGTCGCGACGGTCTGGTTGTCCTGTTGCTCGACGCCGCGGAGCAGGATCACCTCGCGATCCTGCGGCGAGAGCTCGTCGAGACAGGCCATCACCTGGCCGCGGAGCTCCTGCTGCACGGCGCGCGTGACGACGCCGCAGGTCTCGGCCGGGAGCTGGGACGGGGTCGCGGCGCCGGAGTCGGGGGTGGCGATGGCGCCGAGGCGTTGGCGCCGCACGTGCTTCCGCACCAAGTTGCTGAGCTGGAAGAGCAGCGTGGAGGTCAAGAACTTCAGCAGCACCGGCGTGATGCGCCCTTGCTGCGGCTGGAGGTCGCCGAGGCGGGGGAGGGCGACGAGCCAGGTCTCGTTCACGAGGTCCTGGGGATCGACGGTCGCGCGCAGCGACGGTCCCAGCCGATAGGTGGCCAGCGCGAGCAGCAGCGGCGAGAGGCGCTCGACGACCCAGCCCAGGCTCTCGGCCGCGCCGCCGACGGCGCGGCGGACGTGCAGAGAGGTCAGGGCGTCGCCCTCGGGGTCGTGCATGGGGATCTCCAGGCTCGCGCGGAAGTGTATCTTCTTCAGAACGCCATGCACGACGATCCGCGGCACGGCGAGGCCGGCATCCTCGCTTCTTTCCTCGCGCGGCTCCACGCGGAGCTCGCTCGGGGAGCAGTGGCTCCGCTCGAGGAGTACCAGCGCGCCTTTCCCGGCTACGAGGAGCTCGTGGCGCGGGAGTACCGCGACATGCTCGGAGACGAAGACGAAGCAGAGGCTGAGAAGGAGACGGATCTCAAAGCTCCGCTCCAAGCGCTGCTCGTCGCGAAGACGGAGCCCGCCACCGAGACGCGTCGCTTCGGGAGCTACCGCCTGCTCCGCTCGCTCGGCCGTGGCGGCCAGGGCGAGGTGTTCCTCGCCGAGGACGAACGCCTCGCGCGCCGCGTCGCGCTGAAGCTGCTGCATCCCTGGATCACGCCGGGCCTCGGCGGGCTCGAGCGCTTCCGCCGCGAGGCCTCGATCGCCTCGCGCCTCGATCATCCGGGGCTCTGCACGGTCTACGAAGCCGGTATCGAGAGCGGCCAGCCGTTCATCGCGATGCGCTACGTCGAGGGCGAGAGCCTGGCCGCGCGCCTCGCGGCGGCGAAGGCGCGCGCGAGCGAGACGAAGGAGCGCGTCGCGCCGAGCTCGCGCGGCGAGCTCGAAGCCGTGGCGAGCTTGCTCGAGCGCGCCGCGCGCGCGGCGCACGCCGCGCACGAGGCCGGCGTCGTGCATCGCGATCTCAAGCCCGGGAACATCCTGATCTCCGCGGGCGAGCAGCCCGTGCTGCTCGACTTCGGTCTCGCGCGCGAGGAGGAAGGCGAGACGCTGACGAAGACCGGCGAGGTCTTCGGCACGCCCGAGTACATGGCGCCCGAGCAGCTCGCGGGCGATACGCGCCACGTGGATGCGCGCGCGGATGTGTATTCCCTCGGCGCGACGCTCTACGAGTGCCTGACGCTGCGGCGGCCGTTCTCCGCGCCGACGCGCGAGGCGCTCTATCGCGCGGTGCTGACGCAGCCGCCGCCCGATCCGCGGCGCTACAACCCGAGCTTGCCCACCGACTTGCTGGTGATCGCCGAGACCGCGCTCGAGAAGGAGCCCGCGCGGCGTTATGCGAGTGCGCTCGCGCTCGCGGAGGACCTGCGGCGCTTCGCGGCGCACGAGCCGATCCTCGCACGGCGCATCTCGCCGCTGGGCCGCTTCGTGCGTTGGTGTCGCCGCGAGCCCGCGCGCGCGGCGCTGCTGGTCGGGGCCGCGGGCGTCCTCGCCGCCGGCGGCTTCGTGATCGAGCGTTGGCCGCAGCTCCGCGAGGAGCTGCTCGCGAAGCAGCGCTTCGAGGAGAGCGAGAACGTCGAGCACCTGCTGGAGGAAGCCTATCTGCACCTCGGCGAGGACTTCGGAACCTCGCCGCTCGAGGACTTTCGCGCCGTGCTCGCGCGCGATCCCGAGAACGTCGAAGCGCTCGCCGGCCTCGTTCTGGCGCTCGCCTGGTACGAGCGCGTGAGCGAGGCGCGGAAGGTGCTCTCCGAGCACGCCGAGCTCGTCGCGCGGCGTCCCGAGCTCGGCTGGGCCGATGTCGAGCTGCTGCGTCTCGAAGGGCGCAACGAAGAGGCGGTCGCGCGCGCGAAGTCGCTGGAGGCGCGCGTCGATGCGGCGGCGCTCTTCCTGCGCGGGCTCGGCGAGCTCGAGCGCGGCCATCGCGGCGAGGACGCTTCGTTCTCCCTCTCGCAAGCGCTGCTCCGGCGCGCCGTGCTCGCTGCGCCGGTCGCGCGGCGCATCTACCACTACGTCTACGCACACGCTCTCGGTCACTCCGGCAGCGCCGATGCGCGCGAAGAGGAGGCCGACGCGCTGAAGCGGCTCTGGCCCGAATCGCCCATCGCGCGCTACTGGGCGACCTACGCGATCGCCGACGTGCGTCCGCCGCAGAGCGTCGCAGCCGAGTGGCGCGAGGTCGCGAAGCTGCGTCCCGACGATGCGCGCGTCTGGAACAACTTAGGGATCGCGCTGCACGCCGCGAAGGACATCGAAGGCGCGCTCGAGGCGCATCGCCGCGCGCTGGAGCTGCGCCCCGACTATGCGCGGTGCTACTTCAACTACGGCAACGCGCTGCTCAGCGCGAAGCGCGCGGCCGAAGCGGAAGCGGCGTTCCGCAACGCGATCCGACTCGATCCCAAGGACTTCCAGCCCTACGCGAACCTGGGCACGCTGCTCGCCGACAAGGGCGAGCTCGCGGAGGCGGAGAAGGTCCACCGCATCTCGCTGCAGCTGCGGCCCGACAACCCCCGCGAGCTCAGCAACTTGGGCCAGGTGTTGCGGCGCCTCGAGCGCTACGACGAAGCGCAGCAGGTGCTCGAGCGCTCGGTCGAGCTGCAGCCGCGACCGGCGGCGTTCGTGAACCTGGGGCTCGTGCATCGCGATCGCGGCAAGCCCGCCGAGGCCCTCGCGGCCTATGACCGCGCGGCCTCGTTCGACGACTGCGGCTTCGACGTGCAGCGCCACCGTGGCGAGGCCCTGGTGCGCCTGCGGCGCTTCGACGAAGCGCAGCGCGCGTTCGAGGAGGCCCTGCGCTGCGAGCCGGGAGACGCGCAGGTGCTCGCCGCGCTCGGCGAGCTGCATCTGCAGCAGAAGGATCCGGCCGGGGCGCTCGTGCTGCTCGATCGCTCGCTCGCGGCGCGGACGGACCTCGCCGGCCCGGTGCGCCTCCGCTGCGACGTGCTGCTCGAGCTCGGGCGCACTGAGGAGTCGCTCGCCGCCGCCGAGGAGGGCTCCAAGCGCTTCCCGC
>JAEUHW010000366.1 GCA_016793245.1 Planctomycetota bacterium | reverse complement strand
GCGGAAGTGGATGGTCGTGTTCCAGGAGACGCAGGGCACGCCGCCGTTCGGCATCGTGCACGAAGACCTGCGCGCGGTCGTGTACTACGGCACCGGCCCGCAGCCGATCGCGCAGATCCCGAGCCACTTGAGCGCGATCTTCCCGAGCTGGTCATCGAACCACGACGAGGTGAATCCCTGCGTCGATAGCGATGGCTGCCGCTTCGTCGTCGGGTTCACGGAGTTCGCGAGCCCCTTCGCGGCGGATCAAGGGACGCCACATCTCGCGACGCTGCACACAGAGTTCGACAACGAGCTCGCGGTCACGGAATACCCCGTCGCGCTGAACGCCAACGCGGGCATCGACGATCACGTGCAGATCACCTCGATCTACAGCGGCGGCGGCGAAGCCTACTCTTACTTCGCGACCTGGGATTCGGCCGATGCCGGAGGCACGCGAAGCTACGTCGAAGGTGCCATCTGGCAGGGAATCTCGGGATCCGTCGCCGGCGGGTACTTCAACTACGCCCTGCCGGGCTGCGGCGGGCTCACGTTGCAAGCCAGTGGACTACCCGCGCTGGGCAGCACCTTCTCCATCTCCATGCAAGGCGTACAGAGCATCCCGTTCATCCTGATCGGCACGAGCATCCCGCCCATCGAGCTCTGCAGCGGGTGCTGGCTCGGCGTCGATCCGCTCACCGCCGTGGCGATCCAGTCCGACGTGCTCTCGCTGGCAGCGCCCTGCATGGGCGAGCTTGTGGATCAGCAGGTCGCGTTCCAGGGCATCGACTTCGGACTCGGCAGCGGTTGCCCGGGAACGCCTTCGTTCTCCTTGAGCGACGAGATCATCGTCACGATCCTCTGAGCCTCGAGAAGCACTGCGCTCAGCGCGGCGCGGCGAGCTCGCGGAGTTCCTCCGCGAGCTCGTCCCAGGCTTCGCGCTCCGCGGCGCTCCAAGAGGCTCGCATCGGCGCTGTCGCGTGCAGCTCCACGACGGAGAGCGCGCGCCGGGCTGCGGCGCGAGCGCGCGCAAGTTCATCTGCTCCGCCTGCGACTCCGCGGCGACGAAGCTCGAGGGCCGCGCTCGCGAACCGCGCCGCCAGTGCGCGCGCCTCCGCGCTCGCATCGTCGAGGACGCGCGCCAAGAACGCGCAGCGCAGCTCGTCCTCGATCTCGGCCTCGACCTCGGGATCGAGCTCCAGCGCACGCGCGAGCCAGCGCGTGCACTCCGCGCTCCAAGCGCAGCGACACGCGAGCTCCGCGAGCCAGAGCAGCTCGCGCGCATCGCTCGTGCGCGGATCGCTCGCGCGGAGCGCGCGCGCCGCGGGCAGCGCGGCCGCGGCCGACTCGCAGCGCTCGCGCCACCGCAGCTCGACGGCGTCGCCCGCCCGCGCGCGCAGGAGCTCCAACGCGGCGTCGAACTCACCCGCGAGATAGAGCGCCTCGGCGCAGCAGAGGACTCCGCGGCGCGAGAGCTCCTCCGCCTCGAGCGCGGCGCGCAGGTTCGCGAGACCCGCGTCGCGCTGGCCCACGTCGAGTTGCCAGAGCGCGAGCAACGCGCGCCGGTCGGCGCTCGGAGCGCTCTCGCGCAGATGCGCGTCGAGCCCCGCGGCAGCTTCGCCGAGCCAGCCCGCGTCGCGCAGCAGCAGCGCCAGCTCGAAGCCGAGCTCCGCGCGCCAGGGCGCGAGCTCGCGCGCGCGGCGCGCCGCGTCCACCGCCTCGTCGAGGCGCTCCAGCTCGACGAGCAAACCCGCGCGGCGCCGGTGCAGCTCGGCGTCGGAGGGAGCCTTCGCGATCCACTCGTCGAGCAGCGCGAGCGCTTCGCCGGCGCGCCCCGCGCTGGCCAGAGCAACGGCGATCGAGCCGATGGCCGCGGGCTCGTTCGCCGACGCGCGCTGCGCGATCAGGCGCGCGCGCAGGGCTTCGCTCTCGACTTGCTCGCCGCTCTGCTCGAGCAACGTCGCGAGATTGGCGAGGGCCACGAGGTGATCCGGCTGCACCGCGAGCACCGCGCGCAGAGCTTCGATCGCGCGCGCCCGCTCGCCGAGATACCAGAGTGTGCGCGCGAGCTCGAGGCGCGTCGCGAGCGAGCTCGGCCGCGTGCGCAGTTCGGCTTCGAAGTCCGCGCGCGCACCGGTGTAGTCCCCGCGCGCCAAGCGCACTTCTCCGCGCGCTTGATGCACATGCGGAGCGGCGCCGTCGGCCGCACAGAGCTCTTCGGCGAGGCGCTCGGCCTCCGCGAGCTCGCCGCTGCGCGCGAGCGCTTGGACGAGGTGGACGGCGAGCAAACGCGAGCGCGGGTCGCGGTCCCGCGCTTCGCGCAGCACGGGGACGGCCTCGGCGTTGCGACCCGCGTGCGCGAGGGCCGCCCCGATCGCCGCGGGCGTCAGCGGGCCATCGGGCCAGAGGTTCTGCAAGGTGTCGCGGGACGAGAGGAGCGCCTCGTCGTCGCGCGCGTGCCCCGCGGCGTGCAGGCGCGCGGCGTGGTGCAGCGCGCGTGGAGCGCGGCTGCGCAGGATCGCCTCCGTGAACGCGGCGAGCGCGAGGCGGAACGCGGCCCCGTCGTGCTCGTGCCCCGCGGCCAAGTGGTACTGTCCGAGCAGGAACGCATCGACCGCGTCGCTCACCGGTGGCAAGAGGCGCTTCTCGACCGCGGCTTCGGCGCTGCGACCGAGGAGCTCGAGCGAGCGCGCGCGCAGCAAGCGGGCGCTCGAGCGTTCTCCGAGCAACTCGCGATGGCGCTCGAGCAGCTGCAGCGACTGCGCGCCATCGCGGCGCTCGAGCGCGACGAACACGATCCCGGCCGCCGCTTCCGAGGAGCTCGGCTCCAGCGCGAGCGCGCGCTCGAAGCTCCGCTCGGCGCGATCGAGATCGCCTTCGCCGAGCTCGACGAACCCCTGGCCGAGGGCGCGCTCGAGCTCCTCGACGCGCTGCGCGCGCCGCCCGATCTCCGCGTCGCCGAGGGACGCGACGAGGAAGCCGACGAGCACGAGAGCCAGCGCCGCCAGCGCCACGGCGAGCGCGCTCGCGGTCGCGAGGCGCGGCTCGCGCTGCGCCCAGCGCACGAGCCGCGTGAGCGGACCGACGCGTCGCGCGCGCACCGCTCGCCGCGCCGCGACCGCCCCGAGGTCATCGGCGAACGCCGCGGCGGAGGCATAGCGGTGGTGCGGGTTCTTCGCGAGGGCAGTGCGCACGACGACCTCGAGATCGCGTGGCACGTCCGCGCGAAACCTGCGCAGCGGCTCTGGCTCGCGCGCGAGGATTTCGCGGCAGAGCGCTTCCCGCGTCGCGGCTTCGAAGGGCAAGCGCAGCGTCAGCGTCTCGTAGAGCGCGACCCCGAGCGCCCAGACATCCGTGCGCGCATCGATCGCGGAGACGCGGCCCTCGATCTGCTCCGGCGCCATGTAGGCCGGCGTCCCGAGGAAATCGCCGGTGCGCGTGAGCAGGTGTCCATCCTGCAGATCGAAGGCCAGACCGAAGTCGAGGATGACCGGAGCAGAGCTCGTCGAGATCACCACGTTCCCCGGCTTCAGATCGCGGTGGACGATGCCGTGCTCGTGCGCGTGATGCGCCGCGCGCGCGAGCTGCTCGAAGCAAGCGAGGATCGAAGCGATCGTGCGCAGCGAACGCTCGCCATCTCGCGGCGCATCGACGGCTGCGTCGCGAGCGCGACGCAGGACCTCTCCGAGCGATGGTCCACGGACGAGGCGCATCGCGTACCACGGGATCCCGCTCTCGATCCCCGCGTCGTACACCGCGCAGAGCGACGGATGGTTCCAGCGCGAGAGGATCTCCGCCTCGCGGCGGAAGCGCCGCAGCCGCTCTTCGCTCGCGTGCTCGCCCGTCCGCAGCAGCTTCAGCGCCACTTCGCGCGGCAGGCGCTGGTCGCGCGCGAGCCAGACCTCGCCTTGCGCGCCCGCGCCGATCCACTCCTCCAGCACGTAGGAACCGCAGCGCGCACCGCGCTCGGGCACCCAGCTCGCGCGGCGCGGCGTCTCCGCGGCCAGATCGTCGAGCTCGCCGCGAGCGAAGAGGAACTCGCGTGCGATCACCTCGGCATGCCCCGGATAGAGCGCCAAGTAGTGAGCGAGCTCGTGCGCCTCGCCCGCTTCGAGATCGCGGTGATAGCGCTCGAGGAACGCGAGAGCGATCGGCTCGGCGGGAGGATCGGCAGACATGAGAGCGCGGGGATCGGAGGGCGAAGTGCCGCCCACATGCTAGCGGCCGGATGCGCTCCGGAGCGGCCATGAGCCGAACCTGGTCCCTATGCAGCCGTCATCGCCTCGACGGACCGCGACTCCGGCAATAGTGCGCGATGGACCGATCGAAGAGCAGCACGGCCGCGAGGGCCAGGAAGAGCAGGGAGATCGCGAGGAGCTGGGTCCGCGAACGCGCTTCCGTCAACCGCTCGGCCCATTGCAGCCCGATCAGGCCGCGCGCGCTCGTGAAGAGCACCGCCGACCAACGCGCCACCGGCATCCCCGCGCCGAGCATCAGCGCGAGCGCCACGGTGATGCCGAGCAAGGTGAACGAGAGCAGCGGGCGCCCCGCGTCACTCAGCAGCGACTGCACCGCGCCGAAGATCGCGATGGCGATCCAGCAGCCGGCCGCGACGCGGGCGCGTTTCCGTCCGCGCGCGAAGAGCGCGGCGTCGCGTTCGAGCGCCGCGCGCGGGTCGCGCGGCAGCGCGGCGGGACGCGCGCCCCCTCGAGCGGGCCCCCTCGCGCCGGAGCCCGCGGCCTCGCTCACTGCGCGGCCTCGCGATAGATCCCGTCCGCGACCCAGCGCGCGGTATCGGGGTCGCGCTTCAGGCCCCCGGCCTCGATGGCTCGCACCTGGATGCGCGTCTCGTTGCGCGTCAGCGGCTCGAGCAGGATCTCGACGTCGACATCGGAGTCGATCTTGATCTTGCGCTCGGACTTGAGCTCCTGGATGGTCCCGCTGCGCAAGCTCGCGACCTTCAGCGCCGCGCTCCAGGTCGTCTCGAACGGGAGATGGATCAGACGCTCGGCGTCGTACTCGTCGGTGATGGGCAGCGTCCCGCACGAAGCGGCGCCGAAGAACGTGAGCGCCAGCGCACCGCAGAGTGCCGCACCGCGCCGAAGTCGCGTCATTCGCAGAGAATTCATGGAGTAGCCCAGGTCCGGAGAATCGCCCGTGGCGAGAAGCACCCGTCGGACGTACGCGCAGAGTACCGCTCGCCACGCCTCGGCGCACCGGGTCAGCTCGCGTAGGCGGAGAAGTCGCTCGCGCCCGCGCTCGCCCGACCGGAGCTCCGCTTGGCGCGCGAGAAGGTGCAGAACGCAAGCGGAGCTGGACCGCGGCGAACCTTCGAGCCGACGACCAGCGGCGCGCCTCTTACCAACTCAAAGCGGCGCGTCGCGGAAGACCTCGAGGACCCCGTCGGGGACCTCCGCCGCGAGCAAGCGCTGGAGACTCTCCGGGCGGCGCACGACACGAACGATCTTCGAGAGCAGACCGAGATAGGTGCGGTTATCCCCGCTCGGGCCGGCGATCAGGATCAACATCCGCACGGGCTCGCCATCCAGCGCGTCGTACGGGATGCCGGCGCGGGAGAGGCCGATCGCGCCGATGAAGCGGCGGACCGTCGGGATCTTCGCGTGCGGCACCGCGACGCCGAAGCCGATCCCGGTGGAGAGGATCTCCTCGCGCTCGAGGACGGCGCGTTCCAGCCCGGCGGGATCGCTCACCGCGTCGCAGCGAGCGGCGACGGAGACGATCTCCCTCAGAGCGCCGAGCTTCTCGCGCGAGGCGAGCTCGACGATGCGCTCCGGCGCGAGAAGGTCCTTCAGCTCCATGGCGGGGAAAGCTAGCGAACCGGCGGGCGAATGCAACCCGCGAGCGCGCGTTCACGGCGCGGAGAAATCGCCGCAGGCGCGTGTGACCTCCGCCCGCGGTGCGCGTCGAGAGCGCGCCATGATCCACGCCCGCATCCTCAGCGCCACCGTGCGCGGCATCGACGCCGTCCCCGTCGAGATCGAGATCGAGCTCGTGAGCGGCTACGGCCGCACCACGATGATCGGCCTCCCCGACAACGTGATCCGCGAGAGCAAGGAGCGCGTGCGCTCGGCGCTCGCGCGCTGCGGTCTCGAGCCGCCGAAGGAGTCCTGTCTCGTGAACCTCGCTCCGGCGCACACGCCGAAGTCGGGCCCGGCCTTCGACCTGCCCATCGCGCTCGGGCTCGCCGCCGTCTGCGGCGCCGTCGCCCCGGCCGCGCTGGAGGCGACCTTGGCCTTCGGCGAGCTGCGCCTCGACGGCAGCGTGCGCCCGGTCGCGGCCTCGGTCGCGCTCGCCGCGAGCAGCCGCCGCACGCGAGCGAGACGCTTGCTCGTCCCCCGCCCGCACGCGCGGCTCGCGGCGACCGCCGCCGGACTGCCTTGCTACGGCGTGGACTCGCTCGCCGAAGCGCTGCGCGTGCTCCGCGACGACGAGGGACGCCTGCAACCCGCGGCACCGCTCGAGAGCGTCCCGCATCCACCGCGCAGCGCGGGCGAGCCGGACCTCGCCGACTTGAAGGCCGCGCCGCTCGCGGCACGAGCGCTCCTCGTCGCAGCCACGGGCGCACACAACCTGCTCTTGGTCGGCCCGCCCGGCGTCGGCAAGTCGATGCTCGCCCGCAGACTGCCGGGCCTCCTCCCACCCCTCGAACTAGAGGAAGCGCTGGAGGTGACGCGCATCCATTCGATCGTCGATCCCGGCATCGACGGGCTGCTCGCGCGCCGCCCATTCCGTGCGCCGCACCACAGCTCGAGCGGCGCGGCGATCCTCGGGGGCTCCCAGGGCCGACCAGGCGAGCTCAGCCTCGCGCATCGCGGCGTGCTCTTCCTCGACGAGCTCCCCGAGTTCGCGCGGAACGTGCTCGAGGCGCTGCGTCAGCCCCTCGAGGATGGCCAGCTCCTGGTGGGCCGCGCCCAACAGAGCACGGCGCTCCCCTGTCGCGCGCAAGTCGTCGCCGCCATGAATCCCTGTCCCTGCGGTTATCGCGGACATCCGAAGCGCGCGTGCTCGTGCACTCCGGCGGCGCGCGCGCGCTACGCAGCGCGCATCTCGGGCCCGCTGCTCGAGCGCTTCGATCTCGTGTTGCGCATGCATCCCGTCGCGCCCGATGCGTTGGTCGGCGCCACGGCCGCCCCCGCGAGCGCGGTCGCGCGCGAGCAAGTCGCGACGGCTCGCGCGGTGCTCGGCTCCACGGCGCCGCTCGAGCTCGAGGAGCTGCTCGCGCGACACCCGTTGGAACCCGATGCGCGCGAGCTCTTGGAGGCCTTCGGAGAACGCCTCGGCTCGGGAGCGCGCACGATCGTGCGCACCTTGCGCGTCGCGCGCAGCATCGCGGCGCTCGAAGGCCGCTCCGCGCTCGATGCCGCGGCGATGGCCGAGGCGCTCTCCTACCGACCGACGGAGGAGCTCGCTCCGCGCTGAGCTTCGGCGCGGAGCGCGCCTACGGCCGCGTAGGTCGAGACGGCGTACGGCACGAGATAGGTGAGCGCGATCTTCAGGCCATCGCGGAAGCCGAGCGTACCTGCCAACAACCGATCGCCGTGGTTGATCGCGCAGAGCAGCGTGCCCACCACGGCGGCCACGCGCAGCGCGCGCAGGACCACGTCGCGGCGCCGCGCGACCTCGAGCCAGCTCGCTTGCTTCGCCGCGGTCATGAGCCGTGAGCTCTCTTGGGGATCAGCGCCGCGCGCGGGCTCTCCGCGCGAGCATCCCGACGCCGCAGGCGAACGCCAAGAGCAGGATCCACGGCAGCGAGTGCGGCGCCTCGAAGAGATAGTGCAGCGGCGAATGCGATCCGCCGTCGACGCCGTGCCCCGGGTGGGCGTGCACAGGAGCGGCGAGCAGCAGAGCGAGGATCGAGGCGCGGCGGATCATGAGCGAGCTCGGTGCGGGACGACGCGAAGGAGATACCCCATCGCGAAGAGCGCGTCCACCGCGGCGACGTTCACGCGCGCCACGAGCCTCCGCAGCGCGTCGCACGCCGTAACCTCACGCATCACAGAGCCGCGCGAGCTCCTCCGCGAACTGCGGATACGCCGCGCTGAGCTCCGCGCGATGGCCGAGCTCGAAGTCCTCGAGCTCGAAGCCCGGCGCCATGGTGGTGCCCAGCAGCGCGTAGCGCCCGCCGGGCTCGAGCTCGGAGCCTTGCCACGTCCCGCGCGGCACGAGCACCTGCGGCTCGACCCCGAGCGCGCCGTCGTTGCCGAGCCGCGCGATGCGACCGGTTCCGTCGGGCGCGAGCTGGAGCATGCGCACGCGATCGCCGGCGTAGAAGTGGAACACCTCGTCGCTCGGCAAGCGGTGCATCGCGCTGTGCGAGTCCGGGGTCAGCAGGTAATAGATCGCCGTGTGCAGTGGCCGGGAGGCGCCATGGCGCGCGATCGGCGAGCGCTCCTCGGAGCAGACCGTCTGCCGGAAGTACCCGCCTTCGAAGGGCAAGGGGCGAAGATCGAGGCGCGCGATCCACGCCGCCGCCGTGTTCGGTCGATCGGAAGCGCTGCTCATCGTTTCATCGCTCGCTCTCGTCTTCCTGCGCTTCGCCCGTGGGGAGCTCGAGCTCGAAGTCGCTGCGCTGGCTCGCTTCGCGATGCGCGCGACGGAACGCATCCTCGAGCGAATCCCCGCGGGCGCGCTCGCCGATCAGGGCGCTGCCGAAGAGCTCGTCCTGCAAGCGCGGCTTCTCCTTCGCCCGCTCGGCCAAGCTCTCGAGCGAGGTCTTCTCGCCCGCGGGCTTCGGCGCGCGATGCTGGACGACGCGACCGGCCTCGAGGTCGATGACCAGCTCGGCTTGGCAGCAAGGACAGCGCAGAGTGATGTCGCGGGGCATGGATGGGCAAGACCTCGACCCGGTCTGCCCAATGTGGCGTCGCCCGCGCGCGAAACGTGAGCAAAAAAAAAAGCGGGGCGCCCCTCTGGCGCCCCGCCGTCCCCGCTCCGGGCCCGATCAAAAGACGGAGCAGGACTCAAACCAGACGCCGCGGTCGTCGAGGCGCAGGAGGCCCGCCGCCGGAACCAGGGCGGCCTTCAGGGCCTCCTCGGTCGGCAGCAGCTCCGCCAGAGACTCGCGCTCGAGCAGGGTCGGCACCGCGGCGCGCAGCGTGGGATACACGCGCTCCGCGAGCGTCGGCCAGTCGAGGTAGTACAGCAGCGTTCCGCCGTGTTGGCCGAGGCTCGTCTGTCCGACCGCTCGTGCGAAGCTCGGCTGTTGCGCCAAGCTCGCGCCGCTCGCGTCGCCGAGGAGGCGCCGCAGAGCAGGAGTGGGTCGGGCCGACGGCACAGGAGCTGCGAAGAGCAGCCAGCGGCCGAGGACGGCGAAGGATTCGAAGTTGGCTTCCGGCGGGAAGAGCTGCTCGGGCAGGCGGAAGAGCCGGCCACGACCATACTTCTGCGCCGTCAGCTTCTGGCCGAGCAGGCGCTCGGCGTGGGCCACGAGGCGATCGGCCGAGCTCTCTTCGCGGAGCTGCACGGCGACCAAGAAGCTCGGGACCGGGAGATTCGCGGCGGTGGGCGCCGCGATCAGCGCGATCTCGCCGCCGAGCTCGCCCAGGAGATCCCGCTCGAGGTGCATGCCGAGCGACTTCTCGGCTTCGCGCAGCAGAGCGTCGAGGTCCGGACGCTCGGCGCTGGGCACGGCTTGCAGGAGCTCGCGTGCCGCGGCGAGCAGACCGCCCGGCTCGAGGTGCAGACCGACGTAGCCGATCGTGTTCAGAGCGGCGAGCTCGAGCGCGGCGCTCTTCGAGCGCGTGCCCAGCGCGCGCCGCAGCGGAGCGATCCCGCCCTCGGCGGAGAGCCGCATCTTGTAGAGGACCGCTTCGCCTTCGGGCCGCATCGAGAGACCGACCCAGTGCATGCGATCGAGCCCGAGCGCCGCGAGCGTCGCCTTCGCCGTCGCGCCTTCGGCAGCGATCAGCTGACGCACGGGTGCCAGGTCGCACCACAGGAAGAGCCCATCCCGCGGATCGAGCTCGGCGCGCGCGGCGCGATAGCTCGCGTTCTCCGCGAGCGGCTGCTCGACACCGCCGGCGAGGAAGCCCTGCGTCAACGCGGCGTCGTTCGAGAGGAAGAGGTAGCCGTCGCGCAGCGAGATCGAGATCGGCTCCGGGTCCTCTCCGTCCTGGAACATCCAGGTGACCGCTCCGGCGGAGCGCGCGGTCTTCAGCTCGATGAAACCCTGATCGGCGAAGTGCTGCAGCGCGTTCGCGATCCACGCTTCGGCGCGCTCGCCCATCGCGCCGAAGTCCACACCGATGGCCAGCGAAGGATCCTGCGATCCGAAGCCGCGCGGATCGACGATCGCGAGGCTCATCGAGCCGCCGAGACCTTCCAAGATCGCGGCGAGCTCCTGCGGCTCGGGGATCAAGCCCTCCAGCTCTTCGGACTCGAGCTGCCCGAAGAGGTCGAGGTTCACCCTCACGTTGCCGCCGACCGTGGCTTCGACGACTTCCTGGACCAGCCGCTCGAAGGTCGCCGCGTCCATCAGTCGCCCGATCGCCAGCTTGTCGCAGCCTTCGCCGAAGCTCTTCAGGTCCTCGATGCCGACGTAGAGGAACGCTCCCGGCAGGAAGCGATCGAGGTGCCGCGGCCCGCGCTGCGGAGTGTCCGCGGCGAGCGGCGCGACGGAGAGAGCGAGCGCGGCGCTGACGGCGAGGAAACGTGGGTGAAGAGCGGGCATGGGGCACACCGAGGTTGGTTGCGCCCCGTGGAGCAAGAAAGGGACCGGCGCGGAATTGAGCGCCAACAAAATCGCAAGTCGAACATCTGCAGCGACTTAGACGCGCAAGAGCGCGCTCGGAGCGAACCCGCGGGATCGCAGCCCCTTGTGCCGATCCTGCACACTGGGCCGCTGCGGCTCAGTCGAGCCCGTACTTCTTGAGCCGGCTGTAGAAGGTGCGCCGAGGCAGACCGAGGAGCCGCGCGGCCTCGGTGCGGCTGCCGCGCGTGAGCTCCAAGGTCTCTCGGATGGCGCGCTCCTCGATCTGCTCCAAGGTCGAGCCGGCGAGGCCGCGCACGGCGGGCGCGCTGCGCGGAGGAGTCGGGAGCTGGAGCTCCTCGGCGCGGACGGGCGAGCCGCTCGAGAGCGCCGCGACGCGCGTGATCTCGTTCTCGAGCTGGCGCACGTTGCCGGGCCAAGGATGGTTGCGGAGCGCGGCGAGAGCTTCGGCGCCGAGCACGAGATCGGATCTTCCGGCGCGCGCGAGCAGCACGGGCACGAGGCGATCGATGTCCTCGGGGCGCTCGCGCAGCGCGGGCAGCGGCACCTCGACCACGCGGATGCGGTAGTAGAGATCGCCGCGGAACCGCCCCGCTTCGACTTCGTCGGCGAGCGCGCGATTCGTCGCCGCGACCACGCGCACATCGGCGCGGCGATCGTGATTCGCGCCGATCGGTCGAAAGCTCGCGTCCTGCAGCACGCGCAGCATCTTCGCCTGCACGTCGAGCGGCAGCTCGCCCACTTCGTCGAGGAAGAGGACGCCGCCGCGCGCGCTCTCGAACGCGCCGGCCCGCGCGCGATCGGCGCCGGTGAAGGCACCGCGCTCGAAGCCGAAGAGCTCGCTCTCGACCAAGTTGGCGGGGATCGCGGCGCAGTTGAGCGCCACGAACGGACCCTTCGCTCGCGGACCGTAGCGGTGCAAGGCGCGCGCCGCGAGCTCCTTGCCCGTGCCGCTCTCGCCGCTCAGCAGCACGGGGAACTCGCCGTCCATCACGCGATCGAGCAAGTGCAGCGCGCGGCGGATGGGCTCGCTCTCCCCCACGATCTCCTCGTAGGGATGCCGCAGCGCCGAGCGCTCCGGCGCAGGCTCGAGCGAAGCGCGCACGCGCGTGAGCTCGCGCTCGGTGACCTCGAGCTCGCGGCGCAGATCTTCGTTCGCCGCGACGAGGAGCTGCTCGGCGGTGCGGGCCTGCGCGCGGAGCTGCGCGTTGGTGAGCGCGATCGCGGCCTGGTCGGCGAAGGCCTCGAGCACCGATTGATCCGCGGCATCGAAGCTGCCGCGCGCGAAGCGGTTGTCGATGTAGAGGCAGCCGCGCACACCGGAGGGACCGAAGAGCGGCACGGCGAGCACCGAGCGCAGCTTCAGCTCCACGACCGAGCCCGCGGCGGAGAGCGCGTCCTCCGCACCGGCATCATCGACGCGCAGGCTCTCGCGGCGCTCGACCACGAGGCGCACGATCGACGAGGAGATCTTGGTGCCGGGCTTCCGCACCGCTTCGCGATCGAGCGTGCGCGCGCACTTCACGTCGAGGGCGCCGGCCTCTTCCAGCACGACGAAGCCGCGCTCGGCGCCGAGCAGGCCGAGCGCCGCGTCGACGATGGCGTCGAGCAAGGGCTGCAGCTCCTGCTGCGCGGAGAGCGCCTTGTTGATCTCGAGGAGCCGCAGCAGCTTCTCCACCGGCCGGCCCTTCTCGCCGCGGCCGAAGAGGTCGCGGAGGCTCATGCGTCGAGCTCCGCGAGGAGGGATTCGAGCGCGCGCTGCAGCAGATCGGCGGCATGGCTCTTCCCCGGCGGGAGTCCGCCGGCCTCTGCCGCGAGCGCGCGCGCGTCGACGGAACGCAGCTCGTCGGCGCGGAGCCCTTGGCAGCGCTCCAACGCGAACGAGCTCAACGCGAGCACGGCCGAGCAGGCCTGCTCGGCCTCGAAGCAGAGCTCCAGCCCGCCGCGCTCGTCGCGCGCGGCGTGGAGATGCAGCACGTCGCCGCACACCGGGTTCGCCGCACGCGCGGAGCAATGCGCTCGCGCGGGGCGTCCCGCGTGACGCGGGCGCAGCAGGTGCTCGCGCAGGACATCCGAGAGCATCGCGAGGCGTGGAGAAGCGGGGGCATCAACCGTCGAGGAGGTCGGATGCTAGCTCTCCGCGGAGAAGATCGTCAAAGCTCTCGCGCCGGCGCGCAAGGCGCGCGACGCCATCGCCGACGAGGACCTCCGCCGCGCGCGGCCGCGCGTTGTACTGGCTCGACATCGCGAAGCCGTAGGCGCCGCAGTCGCGCACGGCGAGGAGCGCCCCCGCGGGCGAGAGCGGCAAGTCGCGCGCTTCGCAGAGGAAGTCGCCCGACTCGCAGATCGGGCCGACGACCTGCGCGCGCTGCACCGGAGCCGCGGACGGCCGCACCTCCTCGATGCGATGCGCCGCCTTGTAGAGGCTCGGGCGCAGCAGATCGTTCATGCCGGCATCGACGATCAGGAAGGTGCGGTCGCGGCCGGGCTTCGCCTCGATCACCCGCGTGAGCAGGGTGCCCGCGGAAGCGACGAGCGAGCGCCCGGGCTCGAGCACGAGCGGCAGGCCGATCGCGCGCAGCTCGGGCTCCAGCGCGGCGGCGAGCGCGGCGAAGTCCATCGCGCGGCCGTCACCGTAGTCGATTCCGAAGCCGCCGCCCAAGTCCAGGTGATCGAAGCCCGCTCGGCCGAAGTCATCGAAGAACGCGCGGATGCGGCGCAGCGCGCCGAGATAGGGCTCCGCTTCGCAGATCTGGCTCCCGATGTGGCAGTGGAGGCCGCAGAGATCGATGCCTTCGATCGCGCGCGCGGCACGGATCACTTCGCCCGCCCGATCGAGGTCGACGCCGAACTTGTTCTCCTTCGAGCCGGTGCGGATGTACTCGTGCGTCCGCGGATCGACGTCGGGGTTCACGCGCAGCGCGACGCGCGCGACCACGCCGCGTTCGCGCGCGACGGCGCCCAAGCGCTCCAGCTCCGCGGCCGACTCCGCGTTGAAGCGACCGACGCCGGCGTCGAGCGCGCGCTCGAGCTCCCAGCGCTGCTTGCCGACGCCCGCGAAGACGACGCGGCGCGCCTGCCCACCGGCGGCGAGCACGCGGTGGAGCTCTCCGGCGGAGACGATGTCGAAGCCCGTGCCCCAGCGCGCGAAGAGCGAGAGCACGCTCAGGTTCGCGCAGGCCTTCACGGCATAGCAGATGTCGGGCGAGAACGCGGCGAACGCGGCGCGCAACGCGCCAAGGCGCTCCGCGAGCAACCCCGCGGAATAGACATAGGTCGGCGTGCCGAAGCGCCGCGCGATCTCCTCCAAGGGCACGCCATCGACGCAGAGCTCGCCGGCGCGGCGCTCGAAGCCGATCGGAGTCTCGGGAGGCACGGCTCGCGTCCTCGCGCCGCGGCGGCTAGGCGAGGATCTCCAGGCGCCGCGACTCGAGGCGCCGCTTCAGGCGCTCCAGGATCGAGGCGTGGATGCGACAGACGCGGGACTCGGAGATGTGCATGAGCTGACCGATGCGCCCCATCGTCCAGCCGCGGAAGTAGCGCAGCAGGAGGACGCGGCGATCCTCGGGATCCAGCTCTTCCAGCAGCGACTCGATGAGCTCGCGAACCTGCATGCGGCTCTCTTCCTCTCCGCTGCGCGGATCGGCAAGCGCCTCGAAGCGATCGCTCGACGAGAGCGCTTCGTCGCCCCAGCCGTTGCTGCCCTCGCCGGCCATCTCGAGCCCGCGCGCCGGACCGCCGTAGCGCTCCTGGAACTCCTGCGCGGTGACGCCGAGGTAATCGGCGAGCTCGCGCTCGCCGGGCTCGCGCCCGAGCTCCTCGCGCAGCGCTTGCTCGGCCTGCGCGCGGCGCGTGCGGCGCGTGCGCCAGACGCGGGGCATCCAGTCGAGGCGCCGCAGCTCATCCAAGATGGCGCCGCGCACACGCGGGCGACCGTAGCTCTCGAAGGCGACGCCGCGGCTGAGATCGTAGCCCTGGATGGCGTCGATCAACCCGACCACACCGGCGGTCTCCAAGTCGCGCGTGTCGACGCGGCGCGGCAAGCGCGCGGCGATGCGCCGTGCTTCGCGATCCACCAACTTGCGGTAGCGCTCGACCAGCTCGTTGCGCGTATCGATGTCGCGTTGCTCGGCGTAGCGCAGCCACAGCGCTTCGACCGAGGGCGGACCGGGCTCTTCGAGCACCGGTTCGGGAGGCGCCGGGGGGACGAGCTCCGCGCGCACGACGCGCGGGGCGAGCGGCGCCTCCAGCGGATGCGCCTGGACCGCGACCCACGCCGGGAACGCGGCGAGCTCCGGCAGGCGGAAGATCCACTCGTCCGGGACGGCGAGCTCGGGCGGGGCGCTGCGTTGACGCTCGAGCAGCACCGCCTGCGCGGACGGAACATGCGCGGCGCGTTTCCGCGCGCGCGTCCGGACCGGACTCGGCGGCGTGGTCATGGGCCCTTCGGGCACGGCCAGCAGAGGGCCGGCCTCTTCGCGAACGCCGCCGGCAGAACGTCCGGCGCTGCGTTGGCGCTTCTCGACTCGTATCGATTTCACCGGTTCGATGTCCTGCTACCGAAGAGCGTCCCACCGCCCTCGCCTCCCGAACGCACGCGCGCAGGTTCTCGCGTGCGCTCTCGCTTCGCCTGCGCGGAGATCGCACGAGCGAAGCAATGGAGCCGAGCGGTCAGGATGCACCGAACTGCTGAAGAGAGAATTTGCAGCGCCTCATATGCAGCGCGCAAGTGGTCACATGCGACGCGCGGCGTCGATCTCCGCGCGGCGAACGAGCGCGCACGGCGCGACCAGTACATGTCTCGCCTCGATCGCGCCTCGATGTGCGCCGGAGTCGCGCTGCCGAGTTTGCCGCCGCAAGGGGTAGAACGCGCTCGAACTCGCGCGGAGAGAGAGCGCGCGACCACGCAGCGCAACGCAGTTGTGCCGGCTCGCGCTCCGTCCGCTTCGCGACAGGTCGCGACGCGCAAAAAAAAACGTGCGCGACGCGCACGAACGGACGCGCGTGCACATGCGCACACGGAGCGGCGACGATCAGAACGGATACGGCAGACCCAACCGTTCGAACACGGCGCGCTCTCGTGCGCGCATGCGGCGGCGGTCGCCGTCGTCGTGATCGTCTTCGCCGAGCAAGTGCAGCGCACCATGCACGACGTAGAGCTGCGCTTCGAGCAACGGGTCGTGTCCGCGCTCGCGCGCGCAGCGCTCGGCGGTGTCCACCGAGATGACCAGCTCTCCTCCGGTGCGCGCCTCGAGCGGGACACCCGCTTCGCTCTCGTCGCGCAGATCGAAGGTGATCACGTCCGTCTCGGTGGGGTCGTCGAGGTAGGCCGCGTGGAGCGCGGCGATCTCGGCATCGGTGACGAGCGCGATCGAGAGTCCCTCGCCCGACCATCCGGCATCGTCGAGCGCGACCATGCCGGCGCGCTGCAGCGCAGCCACATCGATCCACGCACGAGCGCCGGGCAAGCGCAGGTCGATCTCCACCGAGTGAGGTCTCACCGCGGGGCGCCCGCTAGGCGTCGTGCGGACGGGCGCCCGCACCGGTGGCCCCTTCGCGCAGCGCGCGCGAGCTGCCGAAGCGGAGCTCTTGGGGCTGCGAGAGGTCGAGGGGGTTCGGCGGTCCCTTCGGATAGGTGGGCCGCGTGTGGAAGATCCCGATCAGCACCTGCAGGAAGGCCTCCTCGATCTGCTTCAGCTCGAGGAAGGTGATCCCGCACTCATCGAACTGCCCGTCGACGACGCGCTTCAGGCAGACCTCGCGGATCATCGCCTGCAGGCGCGGCGGGGTCGGCTCCGGCATCTGTCGGGAGATCGCTTCGACGGAGTCCGCGAGCATGCAGATCGCCGTCTCCTTCGACTGCGGGCGCGGTCCGGGATAGCGGAAGTCGCTCTCGACGACGCTGGCCGCGCCGTGGCGCTTCAGCGCCGCTTGATAGAAGTACTCGATCCGAGTCGTGCCGTGATGCTCGGGCATGAACGCGAGGATCGAAGGCGGCAGATCGTAGTAGGTGCCGATCTCGATCCCGTCGCGCGGATGCGCCGCGATGATGAGCGTGCTCATCTCCGGGGTCAGCGCCTTGTGGCGCGCGCGGGCCTCCGGCGAGTTCTCGGCGAAGTACTCGGGTTTGTTGAGCTTGCCGACATCGTGGTAGAGCGCGCCGACGCGCGCGAGGAGTGGGTTCGCCCCGATCGCTTCGGCCGCCGCCTCGCCGAGGATGCCGACGATGTAGGAGTGGTGGAAGGTCCCCGGCGCCTCGACGAGCAGCTTCTTCAGCAGCGGATGTTCCTGCGTGTTGCCGAGCTCGAGCAGCGAGATGTCGGTGGTCGCGTGGAAGAGATACTCGATCGCCGGGAGGAGGCCCGAGAGCAAGAAGCCCACCGCCACGCCGTGCAGCCCGACGAAGACGAGCTCATCGAGGAACGCTCGATCCCACGGCCGCTCGGTGAGGAACGAGACCCCGCCGAGCGTCGCCATGTGCACGAAGGCGATCACGAGGCCGACGCGGACGAGGGTCGAGCGCTTGCGCACGCGCGACACCGAGAGCGCCGCCATCAGCGCGCCGGCGACGAGCATCCCCACCGTCTCGACGTTGCGCGCCGGATCGCCGCCGAGACCGAGCGCCAAGAACGGCGAGAGGAAGAGCGTCAGCTCGAGCGCGAAGCGCTGCCCGAGCACGAGCACGCCGCAGAGCGTCGCGAGGGAGAGCGGCACCGCCTGCGGCGGGAACGCCGGCGCGAGCCAGCTCGAGAGGCGCGCGACGAAGACCATCGCGAAGGCGAGGGCGCACGCCGTGGCGACCTTGGAGAACGACCCGACGATCTTCGGATGGAAGGCCGTCGTGTAGCGCACGAAGAGCGCGAGGGAGAGCGCCGCGAGCACCGCGATCCCGAAGACGCGCGGCTGGCTCGGATCGGGGAGCGCGAGGAGCAGCGCGAGGGCGCCCCCCGTCAACGCCGTGAGGACCAGCTTCTCCGCGGGATGCCCGATCCGCGCTCCGCGACGCGAGGTCCTCGTGCGCAAGCGCTCGGGATCGACGCGCCGCACGCGCTTCGCTCGGGAGAAGGGGAAGGTCATGGTTGGCCTGCGGGAGAGGACGGGCGCTAGCGCGCGTCCTCTTCCTCGGCGGATCGGCCGCGACTGAGGTCTCCGTAGGCCTCGACGATGCGCTGCACGAGCGGATGGCGCACGATGTCGCTGCGCTCCAGGTAGCTGAAGGCGATCCCGGGGATGCTCTGCAGCCTCCGTCCGACGTCGATCAGGCCCGAGCGGGTTCCCCGCGGCAGGTCGATTTGGGTGTCGTCGCCGGTGACCACGATCTTCGAGCCGTAACCCATGCGGGTCAGGAACATCATCATCTGCGAGACGGTCGTGTTCTGCGCCTCGTCGAGGATGATGAACGAGCTATTCAGAGTGCGACCGCGCATGAACGCGAGCGGCAGGACCTCGAGGACGTCGTTCTCGAAGTAGCGCTTCGTGGCGTCCGGATCGAGCAGGTCGTTCAGCGCGTCGTAGAGCGGACGCAGGTACGGATTGATCTTGGCCTGGAAGTCGCCGGGCAGGAAGCCGAGCTTCTCTCCGGCCTCGACCGCCGGCCGCACCAGCACCAAGCGGCGGAATTCGCCGCGCCGCAGCGCTTCGACCGCCATCGCCACGGCGAGGAAGGTCTTGCCCGTGCCGGCCGGGCCGATGCCGAAGGTGATCGCGTTGGAGCGGATCGCCTCCATGTAGCGCGCCTGGCCCGGGGTCTGCGGACGGAGGACCCCCGTCGGGAGCACGACGTGGGGAGCGCGCTCGTCGCCTTCGCTGGTGCGCGAGGGGAACGCGGTCCACGCCGGCCGATGCGCCGCGCGAGCCGCGGGATCGCCTTCGCTCGCCGGCGGCGCCGGCGCGATCGTCGCCGCGGGCGCGCTCGCCTTCCGCGCGGCGTCGCCGGTCAGACGCGCGCGCACTTCGTCGGGGCTCATGTCGCGGCCTTGGCGCACGAGATCGAGCACGGTCTCGACGCGCTGGCGCGCCTCGTCGAGCGCGGGGGCTTCGCCGATCAGCTTGAGCGCGCCTTGGCGCGTCACGAGCTCCACTCCGTAGCGCTGCCGCAGCGCGCGGGCGTGGCCATCCTGGAGTCCGAGGAGGATGCGTTCCTCGTCTTGAGATCGCAGCGGGATTCCGTACTCCAAGCTTCTTCTACCCTCGCGTCCGGCTTCTACCGATCAGATCACACCACTTAGGGTCCGCCTCGCCGCTGCTCACGGGAGCAGGATCCAGAAGGCGAAGAAGACCGGACCCGCCACCAGCAGGCTATCGATCATGTCGAGCACACCGCCGAAGCCGGGGAGCAACGCCGCCGAGTCCTTGGCGCCGACGCGACGCTTCAGCAGCGACTCGGTGAGATCACCGAGCTGGGCGGCGAGGTTCGTGATTATTCCGGCGCCCACCAGGGTCGGCAACCCGAGCCCGGGCAGCCAGCCGAGACCCGCACCGAGGCCGCATCCGACGAGCACGGCGCCGAGCAAGCTCGCGGTGCAGCCTTCGACGGTCTTGCCGGGGGAGATGCGCGGGATCGCCTTCGTGCGCCCGATCGCGCGTCCGACGAAGTAGCCGCAGATGTCGCCGCTCTTCGAGACGCACACGAGCCAGAGCAAGCGCTCCAGTCCCGCGACCCCGCCGCCATCGGCGAGGCGCAGATAGAGCAGCGTCGCCATCGCCGCCGGCACGTAGAGGAACCCGGCCGCGGTGAATACGCAGCGCTCGAAGCCGCGTTCGACGTCGCCGCGCAGCACGGCGCAGAGCAGCGACGCGATCACCAAGCCGAGCGCGAGCGAACCGACGTTGCCCAGCGCTCCGAGCTGCGGCCCGAGCCACCCCAGCGGTGCGGCGAAGACGAGCGCGGTCGCGACGAGGAGCGCGCCGCGCCATACGGGCCAACCCGCGCGCTCGGAGAGAGCCGCGTACTCGACCACTCCCAACGCGCTCAAGGCCGCGAGCACGAGCGCCACCGGGATGCCCGGCAGAACGGCGACGTCGAGCCAAGCGATCGCGGCGAGCGCCGCGATCACGGCGGCCCCGCCGACGAGGCGCGCCTTCAGCGCGCTGCCGCCGGAGCTCACGCGAAGCGCTCCATCGCGTTCAGCTCTCGCCTCCGAGCGCGCGGCGCGCCGCGCGCAGCGGATGGAGCAGCGCCTCGCCGAGGCCGAGCGAACGCGAGGGCTTCACGGCTCCGAACTTCCGCACGCGGCGCGAGTAGGACTCGAACGCGGCGTGGAGCTGCGGCTCGCGGAACTCCGGCCAGCAGATCTCGGTGACGTAGAGCTCGGAATAGGAGCACTGCCAGAGGAGGAAGTTGCTGAGGCGCATCTCCCCCGCCGTGCGGATCAGCAGATCCGGATCCGGCGTCAGCGGGTCGTAGAGCATCTCGCGGATGGTGGCCTCGTTGATCTTCTCCGGCGTGATGCGCCCGCTGCGCACGTCCTCGGCGATGCGCCGCACCGCATCGACGATCTCCGTGCGGCCGCCGTAGGAGAGCGCGAGGCGGAGCAGCATGCCCTCGTTCTTCGCGCTGAGCTCCTGCGTGCGCGCGAGCTCGCGGCGCACCGAGCGCGGGAGATCGGCGATGCGGCCGATCGCGCTCAGGCGGATGCGGTTCTGCTCGATCTCCGCGCGCTCCTCGATGAGGAAGCGCTGGAGGTAGCGCATGAGCTGCGCGACCTCGGTGCGGGGGCGCTTCCAGTTCTCGACCGAGAAGGCGTAGAGGGTCAGGCTCTGCACGCCGAGCCGAGCGCACTCGCGTGTGATCGCGCGCACCGAATCGACGCCGGCCTCGTGGCCCTTCGTGCGGACCATGCCGCGCTCCTCGGCCCAGCGTCCGTTGCCATCCATGATGATGGCGACGTGCGCGGGAAAGGCGGGGCTCGCTTCGGTCACGCGGTCACCTGTCTTGCGCTCAACGCGCACGCGGGATCATCTGGGAGCGATCGGGCCCGACGGAGACCTCGGCGATCGGCGCGCCGATCCGCTCCTCGAGGAAGTCGATGTAGCGGCGCGCCGCCGGCGGGAGCTGCTCGATGCGGCGGAGACCGGTGAGGTCTTCCGTCCAGCCTTCGAAGTCGCGGTAGATCGGCTCGGCCTGCGCGATGTCGGCGAGGTCCGCGGGGTAGGTCTCGCGGCGCTCGCTGCCGACTTGATAGGCGACCGCCACCTTCAGCGGACCGTAGCCCGAGAGCACGTCGAGGTTGGTCACGATCACTTCATCGACGCCGTTCAGCTCGATCGCGTAGCGCGCGGCCACGGCGTCGAACCAGCCCGTGCGCCGCGGACGCCCGGTCGTCGCGCCGTACTCGCGGCCCTTCGTGCGCAGCGTCTCGTCGCGTTCGCCCTGCAGCCCCGTCGGGAACGGACCCTCGCCGACGCGGGTCGAGTACGCCTTGGCGACGCCGATCACCCGGTGCAGCGCGCGCGGCGAGATGCCGGCACCGGCGCAGATGCCGGCGCTCGTCGTGCAGGACGAGGTGACGTAGGGATAGGTGCCCGCGTCGAGATCGAGCATCGTGCCTTGGGCCCCTTCGAAGAGGACGCGCTGTCCGTCCTGGATCGCGCGACGCACCAGAGCCCCCGCATCCACGACGAGCGGACGCACTTTGCGGCCGAAGGCGACGAGCTTCTCGAAGAGCGGCGCCTCGGCCTGCGTCGGCGCCTCGAAGCAGCGCTGCAGCAGCAGGTTCTTCTCGGCGAGCAGCGAACGCAGGCGCTCGGCGAGGCGCGCCTCGTCGAGGGTGTCGGCGACGCGGATCCCTACGCGCGCGGCCTTGTCGGCGTAGGCCGGGCCGATGCCGCGCCCCGTGGTTCCGATGCGCCCCGCGGCCTTGAAGCGCTCGACCAGGAGATCGAGCTCGCGGTGGAAGGGCAGGATCAGGTGCGCGCGCGAGGAGACGAAGAGCCGCCCCTCGGCCTCGACGCCGCGCGCGCGGAGGCCTTCGACCTCCTTGAAGAGGTGCTCGGGGTCGATGACGACGCCGTTCCCGATCACGTTGCGGACGCCCGCGTGCAGGATCCCGCAGGGGATCAGGTTCAGCACGAAGCGCTCGCCCTTCGCGACGACGGTGTGCCCGGCGTTGTTGCCGCCCTGGCAGCGCACGACCACGTCGGCCCCCTCGGCGAGGCGATCGATGATCTTGCCCTTCCCTTCGTCGCCCCACTGGATCCCGATCACGGCGTGGGAAGACATCTCGACGGGACCTCGGGGCGCGGGCACGGTTCAGGGGGAGGGGAAGGAAGCGCGCGTGCTCTAGGCGACGCGGCGCCGCGGCGGAAGGTACCATCTCTCCGCCGACGGGGCTCGACGCGCGACGCGCATCGGCGACCCGAAGGCGGAGGATTCTTCCCGGCCTCCGGAAGGGGGTCAAGGTTCAGCCGCCCGCCGTGACCTTCGGCAGCGATCCCGACGCCCCCGTTCCACCGCGCTCGCGCCGGCTCGCGCGCTACGCGCCTTGGCTCGCAGCGCGGTGTCTGCTCTCGCGCCGGCTCGCGCGCTACGCGCCTTGGCTCGCAGCGCGGTGCCTGCTCTCGCGCCGGCTCGCGCGCTACGCGCCTTGGCTCGCAGCGCTGGTCCTGCTCTGGCCGGTCGCGTTGCGCTTCTCCGCCGAACGCGACGCGCTCTCGCGCAGCGCGATCGCGATCCCCGGAGGCGCTCCGCTGGCGGCGTTCCCCCTCGACGACGCCTACATCTATCAGGTGTACGGGAGGAACCTCGCGCGCGGCGAGGGCTACGCCTTCAATGCCGGGCGCCCCGATTCCGCCGCCACCGCCCTGCTCTGGGCGCTCGCGCTCGCCGGGGTGCACGCGCAGGACGCGGTCGATCCCGTGCTCGCGACGAAGATCTTGGGCGTCCTCTGCGCGCTGCTCGCGTGCGGGTTCCTCGGGAGCGCGGTCGCGCGCTGGACCGACAGCGCCTCCGCCGGCGCGATCGCGTCCCTCGCCCTCGCGCTGACACCACGCGTGGCGTGGAGCGCCCTCGCGGGAATGGATCCACCGCTCACGCTGGCGCTCGTCGCCGCGGCCTTGCGCTTCGGGACCGGTCCGAATCCGCGCGCGTTGGCGCTCGCATTGCTCGCGCTCGCGGGCTTCTCGCGACCGGAGGCGTTCGCGCTGCTGCCGCTCGCGCTCGGAGCGGCGCTGCTCGCGCGCCTCGATCGGCGCGAGAAGCCGCCCGCGGAGCGTTCGCCGCGCGCGCTCGAGCTGCGCTGCGCGCTCTTCGCCGTCGGCGCGATCGGCGCCTACGGACTCGCGAACTTCCTGCTCGCCGGCGATCCGCTGCCGAGCACCTTTCGCGCGAAGGTCGGCCCCGCGAGCTTGCTCGAGGTCGCGCGCGGGCGCGCCGAGCTCTCGGCGGTGCTGGCGCGGCTCGGCGAGCTCCCGTGGAAGCTCTGGTTCTTCCTCTGGCAGGACCGCGGGCTCCTGCTCGTGCCTGCGCTGTTCGGGCTCGCGCTGCTGCTGCCGTCGCGCCGCGAGCCTCTGCGTGGACTCCTCCCTCTGCTGCTCATCGCTTATCCGCTCGCGAAAGAGCTGTTCGCGCCGTCGTTCAACGATCTCCTCTTCCAACATGGTCGCCAGGCCGCGTTGCTCTCGCTCGCTCTAGCCGCGGGACTCGGCGCCGTGCTCGGCGCTCTGCCGCAGCGGCGCGGCGGCGTCGTGCTGACCCCGCTGCTCTTCGCGGCGCCGTTCCTCGCCGCGCTGTGGGAGCTCTGGCCGCCCGTCGCTCCGGAAGCGCAGGGCGCGTTCGCCGAGTTGCTGCAGGCCGAGCTGTCCGACCAACGCACCTGGATCGTGCGCGCCGCATTCGCCGGCGTGCTCCTCTCGGCGCTGGTCGGCATCGCAGCGCTGCGCGCGCTGCGCGCGCTGCGGCGCGAGCCGGAGCGCAGCGCGGAGTGGCGCGCGCGCGCGCCGCGAGCGATGGCGCTCGCCCTCGCTCTGGCGCTCGGCGGCGCGGGCCTGCTCCGCTCGGCGTTCGAAGAGCCGGCGCGTGCGAACGAGCAGGGAGGCGATGTCGAGCTCATCGCGAAGATGCACGTCGCCACGGGTCGCTGGCTCGCGGCGCACACGCCGAGGGAAGCGCGCATCGGCGCGAACGACATCGGCGCGATCGGCTACTACTCCGAGCGCAAGATCGTCGATCTCTTCGGCTTGCTCGATGCGCGCCTCCTGCGCTTCCGCCGCCACGCGAGCGGCGGTGTAGGCGCGACGCACGCCGAGCGCAGCGACCTCGAGGCCGCGTTCCTCGCCGAGCCGGGGCTCGGCTGCGACTACCTGGCGCTCTTCCCCGAGTGGTATCCCGAGCTCTTGCGCGAGCTGGGCTCCGCCCCGGCGGGCGCGCCGGCGATCCGCGGTGGACCGCTCTACACCGTGATCGTCCCGCCCAATCCGACGACGGGTGCCACGGTGAAGTGGGTGCTCGCGATCGAGAACGCGCGCTGAAGCGGCGCTCGCGGCACCGCGCGAGCGATCTCGCCTGTTTCCGAAGGATCCAGAGCAAGAGCTGACGCAGATCAACCCTACTCCCGGAGGCGTATGGGACCGCACGTGGGCTCCGGCGAGCGTGCGCGGGATCGCTTCCCGTTCTGGAGCACGCACCCATGTTGCCTCGCCTCGCCCTGCTCTCGCTCGTCCTGCTCACCGCCTGCACGCAGGAGCCGCAATCGAACGGCTCCGCCGCGACGACACCGAAGGCGCCCGCGAAGAAGGAGGCCGCGCCTCCGCCACCGGCCGACCCCAACAACATCGTGAGCATCGCCGCGGCCTCGAAGGATCACACGACCTTGGTCGCGGCGCTGCAGGCCGCGGACTACGTGAAGTCGGTCGGCAATCCCGGCCCGCTCACCGTCTTCGCCCCCACCAACGCCGCCTTCGCGAAGCTCCCCGCCGGCACCGTCGACGCGCTGCTGCAGCCCGAGAAGCAGGCCGACCTGAAGGACATCCTCGAGTACCACGCGACGACGTCGGTGTGGGATCAAGCCGCGCTGAAGGACGGCCTGCAGCTCGCGATGGCGAACGGCAAGAAGGTCTCGATCAAGGTCGTGGACGGCAAGATTCAGGTGAACGACGCCCACATCGTCGCTTCCGTGCGCGCCTCGAACGGCATGCTGCACATCATCGACGGCGTGTTGCTGCCGCCGGCGAACTGACTTCACTCATCCGGCCGCGCCGCTCGGCGGCGCAGCCGCCGACGCTCGATCCTCCCAGTCGGTCCACGCGATGCCGTGCTCCTGGAGATACATCGCCACGGATTGCCCGATGGTGCGGAAGAAGTGCTTCTCGCCGATCTTCGCGTAGATACCGTAGTGCTGTAGGCGATCCTTCACCGGCCCCTTCAGCTCCGCGAAGCAGAGCTGGATGCCGGCCGCGCGCAGCTCGTCGTGGAGCGACTCCAATTCATCGGCCGCGGTGATGTCGATATCCGTCACGGGTTGCGCGGCGACGACGAGCCAGCGCGTGGGCGTCGGCGCATCGGCGAGCGCGCGCAGGACCCGCTCGTGGAAGATCGCGGTGTTGGCGAAGAAGAGCGGCGCGTCCCAGCGCAGGAGCACGAGGCCCGGAATGCGCTGCCCTTCCGGATGTCGACGCACGTCGTGATAGCCCTTCAGGCCGTCGACCCGCCCCAGCACCGCGCTGTACGGGCGCCACGCGCGCGCGACGAAGGCGAGGAGCGAGATCGCGATCGCGACGAAGATCCCCTCGAGCACTCCGATCGCGGCGACGCCGGCGAAGCCGACGAGCGCGATCGCGAACTCGGAACGGCGCAGACGCGCGAGCCGCAGCAATCCGGGGAGATCGAGGAGCGAGAGCGCGGCGGCGATCACGACCGCCGCGAGCGCGGAGCGCGGAAGGGCGGCGAGCAGCCCCGGCGCCAGCACGAGCAATAACGCGATGCAGAGCGCGCCCACCACGCCGGTGAGCTGCGTGCGCGCGCCGGCGGCTTCCGCGACGGGCGTGCGCGAGCTGCTGCTGCTCACCGCGAAGCCCTGGGTCAAGCCGGCCGCGAGGTTCGCGGCGCCGAGGGCCACGAGCTCTTGATCGGGATCGACCGTCGTGCCCCCGCGCGCCGCGTAGGTGCGCGAGAGGACGCTCGTGCCGGCGAAGGAGAGCAGCGCGATCGCGACCGCTCCGGAGAAGAGGGCGCCGAGATCGGCCCAGCGCACGTCCGGCCAATCGAAGGACGGCAGCCCCTGTGGCATCGCGCCCACGACCTGCAATTCCGTTCGCGCGTGTAGATCGAACGCGAACGAGACGAGCGTCGCCAACAGCACCGCGACCAGCACGCCGGGGACCTTCGGCCTCCAGCGCTTGCAGCCGAGGATGATCGCGAGAGAACCGCAGCCCATGGCGAGCGCCACGAGCTGCGCTTCGCCGGCCGCGATCCCCTGCGCGAGCTCGACGATCTGCGCGCCGATGCGCTCGCTCTCGAGGGAGAAGCCGAGGAGCTTCGGCGCCTGACCGACGAGCACGGCCAGCGCGATGCCGTGCAGATAGCCCAAGCGCACGGGCTTCGAGAGCAGCTCGGTGACGAAGCCGAAGCGCAGCAGCCCGAGCAGGAGCGAGAGACCTCCGGCGAGCAACGCGAGCACCCCCGCGAGCTCCACCGCGCGCGACGAGTCTCCGGCGGAGAGCGGGACGATCGCCGCGGCGATGATCGCCGCGAGCGAAGAGTCGGGACCGAGCACGAGGATGCGGCTCGGTCCGCAGAGCGCGTAGACGAGCAGCGGGACGATCGTCGCGTAGAGGCCGTGGATGGCCGGCAGCCCCGAAGCCTCGGCGTAGCCCATGCCGACCGGCACCAGGATGGCCGTGAGGACCACACCCGCGCAGAGATCGTCGAGCAACCAAGCGCGGCGATAGACGCGCAGCACCGCCAGACCGGGGAGCCAGCGATGGAGTCCTCGTGGACGCGGGGCGAGCCGAGGAACGGGAGCTGCCGGAGAAGAGTCGGCCATGGAGGTGGGCGCGGCGCGCGAGCGGAGATGCGCCCACCTGCGGTCTACGCGACGCCGAGGGGAGCGCGCAAGGTGCCGACGGGCGGATCCTCACTCGGCGCGAGAGCGCGCGCGAGCTCGTGGAGATCGCCGAGGAGCGCTTCCGCCGTCGGTGTCCCGCCCGCGCCGCGACCGCAGAGCAGCTCGCGCGTGCCGTCCGCGCGCCAGATCTCGACCGCGTTCCGCGCGCCCGCGAGGTCGCGCAGCGGGTCGCCGTCCGGCAGTGATTCACAGCGCACGCGCGCGCGCGGCGTGCAGCCGCGGAGATCGAGCTCGGCAACTTGATGCAGCCGTTGCGCGCTCGCGACGAACGCTCCGCGCTCGATCTGCTCGACGCGCAACGCGCTCCATCCGAGGTGCTGCGCGATGCAGACGAGCTTCTCGGCGGCATCGCGTCCGTCGAGATCGCGCGCGGCGTCGCGCTCGGCATAGCCGCGCGCACGCGCGTCTGCCAGCGCTTCGCGCAACGAAGCGCCGCGAGCCAAGCGCTCGAGCACGAAGTTGCAGGTACCGTTCAGCACGCCGCGGATCCGCACGACGCGCGCGCGCTCGCGCCGGCGGAGCTGCTCCAGGATCGGAACGGCGCCGCCGACGCACGCGCCGTCGAGCCAACGGAGGCCGCGCTGGACCGCGCGCTCGCGCAGCGCGACGCCCTGCGCGGCGACCAACGACTTGTTCGCCGTGACGACGTGCGCCCCGGCATCGAGAGCGCGGCAAAGGGCCTCGCGCGCGGGCTCGACGCCGCCCAAGGCTTCGACCACCACGTCGGCGCCGCAGCTCGCCGCCGCGAGCGGGTCCGCGAAGAGCAACGCCCGCGGCGCACGCGCGCGCCAAGCTCGCTCGCGCGCGAGGTCGCGCACCGCGACGGCCACGAGCTCGAACTCCGCGCAGCGCGCGCCGAGCGCCTCGATCAGCGCCTCCCCCACCACGCCCGCGCCCAGCAGCGCGACGCGCAGCGGACGCGTCGTTCCCGCGAGCGCTGCCTCGGCGAGGCGCGAGGAGTGCGCTCCGATTCGCGTCGAGCGCGCGCTGCCGATCAAGGCGACCTCGAACGCGAAACCGCGCGCTCGCGCGAAGCGCAGCGCCTGGGGCTGCAACACGCGGCCCCCGATCGCGAGCGCCCGCGCGAAGGAGAGCGCGGCGAACGGCCGAGCTCGCGGATCGAGCGCGGGATCGCGCTCGAAGACGCCGGCGGTGTCCTTCAGCAAGCGGCAGCGCGCGTCGAGCGCTCGCGCGAGGAAGAGCGCCGAGAGATCGCTGCCGCCGCGTCCGAGCAGCACCGTTCGTCCCAGCTCGTCGATCGCGGCATAGCCCGGCACGACGGCGACGAGCCCGCGCGCGAGGACGCGCTCCAAGGCCGCGCGGTCGAGCGCGCGCGGCGTCGCCTCCAGCGCGGGTCCGCTCGCGACGAAGCGCAACGCCGCGGGGGTCAGCACCGCCGCCGCGACACCGGAGCGATCGAGAGCGAACGCGAGGCGCGTCGCGCTCTCGTGCTCGCCGCGCGCCACGTGCTCGGCGATCGCATGCGGATCGGCGTCATCGACCGCGCTGCGCGCTTCGGCGAAGAGGCGATCGGTCGTGCCGTGGAAGGCGGAGACCACCGCGACGACCGCGCAGCCCTCGCGGCGCCAGCGGTAGATCTCGCTCACGACGCGCGGCAGATCCGCGGCGCTCCCGAGCACGGAGCCGCCGAACTTCAGCACGATGCAGGGGCGACTCACGAGCGCACCTCCACGGCGCGCAGCGTCGCCGCAGATGGGGTCGCCGCGGCGAACTCGCGCGTCGCTTGCAGCGCGCGATCGAGATCGGCGAGGAGCTCGCTCGGCTCCTCGAGACCGACCGAGAGCCGCAGCAGACCTTCGGCGATGCCGATGCGCTCGCGCTCCTCGCGCGGTACACCCGCGTGCGTCATGGAGGCCGAGTGCGTGAGCAGGGTCTCGACCGAACCCACGTGCTCTACGAGGCGGCATAGGCGCACGTGCTGCACGAACGCGCGAGCGCGCTCGTAGCCTCCCGCGAGCTCGAACGAGAGCACGGCCCCGTGTGCGCCGAGATGCTGATGCGAGGCGAGCGCCGCGTTCGAGCGCGTCGGGTAATGCAGCACGCGGACCTCGGGATGCGCGGCGAGATGCTCGGCGATGCGCGCAGCGCTCTCGGATTGGCGCCGCAGGCGGAGCGGCAGGGTCTTCACTCCTTGGAGCGTGAGCCACGCTTGGAACGGCGATTGGATCGCCCCCGTGCACTTCCGCAGGAAGAAGAGGCGCTCGTGCAGCGCGGGATCGCGCGTCACGATCACGCCGCCGAGCGCGGTCGAATGCCCGTCGACGAACTTCGTCGTCGAGCTCACCGTGAGATCGGCGCCGAGATCG
>JAEUHW010000323.1 GCA_016793245.1 Planctomycetota bacterium | reverse complement strand
CTGCCTCACGTCAGCGGAGTCCGGTTGCATACCCGAGCCCCCTTCTTCACGCGAGCAACGCATGCGAATCCTCTCGCTCCTCTGCGTGGCCAGCGCGCTCAGCGCGCTCTCGGCCCCGCTCTTCGCACAGTCGAACGTGCGTCCCGGCACCGATGTCTCCCTCGGCATCCTGGGACCGATCGACGAAGTCGGCCGCAGCGGCACGTACCCGAACGGGACGCAGGCCGTCGCGATGGAGACCACCTCCTGCAACCTCGGCAGCGTGAACGTGCCCTGGGCCGCCGCGATGGGTGAAGACCACCCGTTGATCGCGTTCCTCGTCGCTCGCGAGACGAACGGTCGGCTGATCCAGATCTCCGACCGCAGCTACCTGAAGCATGGCTTCTTCGCGCTGTCGGATTCGCAGTGCACGCCCTGCCGCAATCCCAGCAACGGCAGCTTCCTCGGCGTCGGCTGCTCGGACACCTATGCGATCGGCAACAACTCCGACAATTACTGGCTCGGCCCGCCGGCGGAGATCGATCCGTGGCTCGGCACTTGGGCCGCGCGCTGCTCGTTCTTCGACCTCGGCACCGGCGGCGTCAACTGCGACGGCAACCGCAGCTTCTCGCAGACGCAGGCGAGGGCTCTCGGCCCGGTCGGCAATCGCGTCCGCCTCCAGGACTCCGACCTCAACGTCCCGGGCTCGACCTTCTGGTATCAGGGCATGTACGTGATCCGCGGCGAACCCGAAGCCGTGCGCACGAACAACCTGACCTCGCGCGGCATGACCGCGACGTGGACCGGCTCGACTTGGAACGTGAGCGCGAACTCCGTGCCGCAGATCTTCGGCTCGGTGCTGCAGCGCTGGACGGGCTCCACGCTGACCTCGGCGGCGAACGGCAGCGCCGACGGCCGCGTCTATCTCGCGCATCGCGTGACGCGCAACACGGGGGGCTTTCACTACGAGTACGCCCTGCACAACCGCGACAACGCGGGCGCGATCAGCTCCTTCACGCTGCCGATCTGCCCGGGCACCTCGATCCGCAATTTCGGCTTCCACGACGTGGACCAGAATGCCGCGAACGCGTGGACGATGTCCGTGCAAGGTGCGCAGGTGGTGTTCACCGCTCCCGCCGGCAACGCGATCGAGTGGAACACGATCTTCAACTTCTGGTTCGACAGCGATGCGGCGCCGGTCAGCTCGAGCTCGATCCTGCTCGGCCAGGCGCGCTTGAACGCGGGAGCGCAACCCGCGTTCGCGATCGACGGCGTCGCTCCGCTGGGCCGCTTCAACGTGTACCTCGGAGCCGGCTGCGGTGCGCCGAACGCGCCGGCGATGACGCCGGGCGGTCTGGTCGGGCGCGCGATCCCCGGCAACCTGGGCTTCGGCTTCGACGTCTCGCTCGCCGCTCCGGGTTCGACCGTCGTGTTGCTCGGCTCGATCTACTCCGGCACGACGAATCTCGCCCCCGGCTGCGATCTCTACATGAGCCTGCTCCCGGGTCAGGACTACATCACCTTCCTCTCGGGCACCATGGGACCGCTGGGCACGGGCTTCCTCCCGCTGCCGGTGCCGCTCGTGCCGGCGCTCGAAGGCCTGGTGATCGACTTCCAAGGGGTGGAAGTGCAACCCGGCTCCGGCGCGCTCTTCGGCGCGTACGACCTGACCGATGGCTGGCGCGTGCGCTTCGGCGCCGGGATCACGAGCTGCCCGTGAGCGGCGCTCCCGATCCTCTGCTTCGGGCGCGAGCGCGCGTCGCGGTGTTTCCGCGACGCGCGCTCGCGCGCTTTCACGGCGCTTCGTCCGCGAAGCGACCGCTCGCGAGGTAGCGCAAGACTCCCGCGATCACCCGATCGTCCGTACAGAGCGCCGTGTGCCCGAGCGGCAGCACGAGGCGCGCGACCTCGCCTTCGATCTCGGTCTCGCGCAGCGCGACGCGACCGTCGTCATCGCCGGGGATGACGCGCGAGCGCCCCCACGAGGTACCGGTCGCGCCGACGATGGAGGCGAGCTCGCAGCGCGGCCGCGGCGGGAGCGCGCGAACGAACTCCGCGTTCGGACGCAGATCGAGACTCGCTCGCGAGCCGAGCGCCAAGCGATAGAGCCAGGCTTCGTGCAACGCCTCCGCCATGACCGCGCCGCGCTGGGGCGAACCCAAGCACACCGCTCGCGCGAAGCGCCACGTCGAGGCATCGGCATCGATGCGACGCAGGACGAGTCCACCCAAGCTGTGCGCGACGGCATGGAGCTTCCGCGGCGGTGGCGTGCGCGCATCGACGCGCTCTCGGATGCGGGCACCGATGCGCGCCGCGGCTTCGGCCGCACTCTCCGCCCGTGAATCGTAGCCCTCGTTCCACACCTCGTAGCCGCGCGCGAGGAGCGCGCGCTCGATCCGCGCCATCGAGCGCGGTCCACGCGCGAGACCGTGGAGCAGGACCACGACTTCGTCGGCGCCGGGAGCCGGCGCGGCCGCTACGAGCTCGTCGGCGATCGGCGGCGCGGTGAGCACGAGATCGACCGGGGTGGAGAGGTTCATCGCTCCAATCGCATAGGCGCCGAGCCAGGCGACCGCGATCGCGCCGAGCGCGAGCAAGGTCAGGCGAACCAGGCGCCGCCGACGCGGCGAGGGGACGGGCGAGCTCGTCGAGTCCGGGAGAGGGTGCACCACGTCGCGAATGCTCGGGCGCGGAGGCCCGACGGGCCAGGGCGGCGCCTCGGAATCTTGCGCCGTGGCTATCGCACTGATATCAACTTGATGTCCGAGGAGGTTCTCATGTCACGCCCCAAGACCCAGGAAGTCCCGTTCGCCCCGCTCTCGGGCTGGCCGATCGTCGTGCTCTGCCTCTCGATCGCGGCCGGTGCCATCGTTTGCTTCACCCAAGTGAAGGCGCAACCGCTCTGGCTGGTGCCGGCGCTCGGGTCGATCCTGCTGCTCCTTTCCCTGCTGTCGGGCTTCTTCATCGTGAACCCGAACGAAGCGCGCCTGCTCGTGCTCTTCGGCAACTATCGCGGCTCCGTGCTGCGGAACGGGTTCTTCTGGACCAATCCGTTCACGGTGAAGCGCTCGATCAGCTTGCGCGCGCGCAACTTCGACGGACAGAAGCTGAAGGTGAACGATCTCTCGGGCAACCCGATCGAGATCGCCGCGATCGTCGTCTGGCGCGTCACCAACACGGCGCAGGCGCTGCTCGATGTCGATGACTACTCCGACTACGTCCACATCCAGAGCGAATCGGCGGTGCGCCAGCTCGCGAGCTCGCACCCCTACGACCACGCTGGTGAGGACGGCATCTCGCTGCGCACGGGCCGCGAGGAGGTCGCGCGCGAGCTGAAGGTGCAGCTCGACGAGCGTCTATCGCTCGCCGGTGTGGACGTGCTCGAGGCGCGCCTTTCGCACCTCGCGTACGCACCCGAGATCGCCGGGGCGATGCTGCGCCGTCAGCAAGCCGACGCGGTGATCTCCGCGCGCAAGAAGATCGTCGAAGGCGCCGTGGGCATGGTCGAGGATGCGCTGCATCTCCTCGAGAAGGGCAAGCTCCTGACTCTCGACGAGGAACGCAAGGCGCAGATGGTGAGCAACCTGCTCGTCGTGCTCTGCTCCGATAGCGAAGTGACGCCCGTCGTGAACACGGGCTCGCTCTACGCGTGACATCGTGGCCGAGCGGAAGTCCTTCCTCCTGCGCCTCCCACCCGAGCTCTACGACGAGCTGCAGGGCTGGGCGGCGCAGGATCTGCGCAGCCTGAACGCGCAGATCGAATATCTGCTGCGCGAGGCGCTGCGGCGGCGCGGGCGGCGCGAGCCGCCCGCGGGCGAAGACGACGCGCGCGCGGAACCGTAGCACCCTGCGCTCGTTCCCCGAGGAGCCGGCGCTCGCACGGGCGCTACAACGTTGCCACGCGCGGTGCCTTTCGATCGCGCTGCAGGCCGTGCAAGCAACGCGCTACGGCGCCGTCAGGCGCCGTGCCAGCAGACCGCGCTACGGCGCCATCAGGCGCCGTGCCAGCAGACATCCGTGAAGCTGCTTCGCAGCTTCACGGCCGTATGTGCTCGGCGAGATAGAGCTCCTCGCCGATCTTCGCGCGGCTGCCGAGCTGCGCCGCCAGCTCGTCGAGGCCCTTCTCCTCGTCGACGAGGATCGCGGCGAGCAGCTCGCGCGTGCCGTTGTCGCCCTTCGCGGTGCAGAGCGCGATGCCGCGGTTCAAACGCGCGATGGCCTCGACCTCGAGCGCCAGGTCGGCTTTCTGGATCTCGGTGACGTTCTCGCCGACGCGCACCGGGAAGAGCCGCTGCATGTTCGGTACGCCCTCCAAGAAGAGAATGCGGTCCATCACGCGATCGGCGTGCCGCATCTCCTCGATCGACTCCTCGCGCTTCTGCGCGGCCAGCTTCTGGTA
>JAEUHW010000291.1 GCA_016793245.1 Planctomycetota bacterium | reverse complement strand
TCACCGAACGCAGCGTCGTCGCCATTCTCCTACCCCGCATGCGGCGCACCGCAGCGCGGTACGCGAAGTCCCTAGAGAACGCGGGAGGAGCGACGCGCCGATCTTCGCGCCGCCATCCCGCCGGTTGCTATCGGAACCGATTGCGGGGAACTGAGAGCGTTTCCGAGGGAAGCTTGGCGGGCGCTCGCGGCCCTCGAAGGGCGACGTTGAAGCACTTGCGCGCGCTTGCCGCATCGGCGCGCCACAGGATGTCGCAAAGAATCGACGAGCGGCGCTCCGAGCCCTTGGAGGAGCAGGGTTCCGCGGCGTCTCGGAGCGTGTCGCGAGGGGTGGAGCGCGCGCGGCGCGGTGAGCTCCAATTCCGGCTTCGTTCGCCCCTCGGGAGGAGGGGGGCTCAGGGATAGACGAGGAGGGCGCGGCAGTCGCGGGCCCCGAGGCGAGCGCGGCCCGCGAGGAAGCCGAGCTCGATCAGGAAGCGGCAGCCGAGGACCTGCGCGCCGGAGTGCTCGACGAGCTCGCAGGTCGCGGCCATCGTGCCGCCCGTCGCCAGCAGGTCGTCGAGGAGGAACACGCGGTCCTGCGGACCGAGCGCGTCCTCGTGGATCTCGAGGCGGTCCGTCCCGTACTCGAGCGCGTAGGAGACCGAGCGGCACTTGTACGGGAGCTTCCCGGGCTTCCGCACCGGGACGAAGCCGACCCCGAGCTGCCGCGCGAGCGGCGCGCCGAAGAGGAACCCGCGCGACTCGATGCCGACGATCGCCGTCGGCTTCGCCGATCCCAGACTCTCGGCCAGCAGATCGATCGCGAGGCCGAGGGCGCGCCCGTCGGCCAGCAGGGGCGTGATGTCCTTGAAGAGGATGCCCGGCTTCGGGAAGTCGGGCACATCGCGGATCAGGCGGCGGAGGGTCTCGAGGCGCGGGTCGGCCATGGCGGGGCTCGGCGGGGCGACGGGAGAAGAGCGTCGGAAAGGAGACGGGAGACCGCGACGTGCGGTCAGGACCAGTTCTCCCACTTCTCGTAGAGCGGAACCAGCTCGGCGTCGACGGCTTCCTTCCGCTGCATCACTTGCTTGAAGCGCGGGGCATCGCGCCAGATCTGCTCGTCGGCGAGCTGCTTCTCGAGCTCGCCGCGTTCCGTCTCGAGCTCGAAGATGCGCTGCTCGAGCTTCTGGAACTGGAACGGGTTGCGGACCTTCTCGCCGCCGGCCTTGGCGCCGCTCTTCGCGGCGGGCGTCTTCGGTTCGGATGTCTTCGGCTCGGGGGACGGCGGTGCCGCGGCTTTCGCTGGCTCGGCCTTGGGAGCGGCAGCGCGGTCCTTCTCCGCGGGCGCCTTCGGCTTCTCGGCGCTCGCGGCGGGGTTCGTCTTCGGCGGCGGCGCCTCGGTGGCGCGCTGGATCTTTGCCGTGGGCGTGCGCGCGCGCTCCTCGCCGCTCGCCAGCGCGGCGCCGCGCTGCGCTTCGAAGTCGCTGTAGTTGCCCAGGTACTCGCGCGTCGCGGGACCGTCGACGTAGAGGATCCGCGTCACGAGCTCGTCGAGGAAGTAGCGGTCGTGCGAGACGAGCAGCAGCGCGCCGGGGTACTCCTTCAGCGCGGACTCGAGCGACGCGCGCGCCGCGATGTCGAGGTGGTTCGTCGGCTCGTCCATGATGAGGCAGGTGAACGGCTCGAGCGTGATCTTCGCGAGGGCCGCGCGCGCGCGTTCGCCCCCCGAGAGCACCGCGACCATCTTGTCCACCTCGGTGTCGACGAAGAGAAAGCGCGCCAAGTGCGAGCGGATGTCGTGCTCGGAGAGGTCCTGCCGCTGCGCGTGGACCTCCTTCAGGATCGAGCGGCCGTCGGGGATGCCGGAGAGATCCTGGTCGTAGTAGCCGGGGCGCGCGCGATTGCCCCAGTGCACCCTGCCGGTCTCCGCGGGCAGCTTGCCGAGCAGGATCTTCAGCAGCGTGGACTTGCCCGCGCCGTTCGGGCCGACGATGCCGATCTTCTCGCCGTGCAGCACATCGAGCCGCAGGTCTTCGAAGAGCACGCGCTCGGTCGGACCCGAGCCCACGCGCGCGGAGAGCTCGCGCACTTCCAACACGAGATCGCCCGCGCGGCCCTGTCCGCCCAGCTTGATGCGCGGGGCCTTCACCTGCGCTTGCGGGCGCTCGACGCGCTCCAAGCGCTCCAGCTTCTTCAAGCGCCCCTTCGCCTCCGCGGTGCGCTGGGAGCCCATGTTCTTCCGGATGAAGGCCATCTCGCGGTCGATGAAGTCCTTCTGCTTCTCGTACTCGCGGAGCTCCGTCTCGTAGCGCAGGTCGCGCTGCTTCTCGAAGGCGGTGTAGTTGCCCTTGAAGCGCCGCAGCGTCCCGCGCGAGAGCTCGAGGATGCCTTCGCACATGCGGTCGAGGAAGCGGCGGTCGTGCGAGATCACCACGACCGCGGCGGGGCTATCCTTCAGGAACTGCTCGAGCCACTCGACCCCGAGCAGGTCCATGTGGTTCGTGGGCTCGTCGAGGAGCAGCAGGTCGTGGCCCTGCACCAGGACGCGCGCCATGGCGAGGCGCGTGCGCTCGCCGCCGGAGAGCGAGTTCGCGTCCTTCTGGTAGTCGCCGGGTTCGAAGCCGAAACCGTGGAGCACGGCCTCGACGCGGTGCTCGAAGTCGTAGCCGCCGAGGAACTCGAAGCGGTGCTGGAGATCGCCGAGCTCCGCGAGCAGCGCGTCGGTGTCGGCGCCGGGATCGCCGAGGTGCTCCTCGACCTCGCGCATCCGTGCCTCGATGCGGTGGATCTCGGCGAGACCCTCCATCACCGAGCCCAGCACCGTCGTCCCGCCTTCGAACACCGGGCGCTGGTCGACGACGCCGACCCGCACGCCGCGCGCGAGGCGCCGCGCGCCGCCGTCCAGGTCCTCCTCGCCGGTCAGCACGCGCAGCAGCGTGGTCTTGCCGCCGCCGTTCCGACCGATCAAGCCCAGCTTCTCGCCGGCCTCGATGCTGAGGGAGAGGTCCCGGAAGATCTCCTGGGAGCCGAAGCGCTTCAGTGCGTTCTCGAGGACCAGGAGCGACATGCGGGGGGCGGGCGGAAGGGCTCGAAGTGGGGTTCGCGAAGAGTGCGCGGCGGACGTTCGATCGTGGCCGCCGAGCCGCGCGGGCAGCTAAAGTAGCCGCCGCGCGAGGGAGCGGGAAGCCGCGAGCCCCGCGCGGGATGCTTCCATGCCCGGTCTGCCCCTAGCCCCCGTCGCCCCCGAGATCTTCGAAGCGCGCTTCGTCGCCGCCGAGCCCGCGAGCCCGGACGGCTACGTGCTGCGTTTGGAGCCGCTGGTCCCGAACGCGGCGCCGGCGCCTTCGCAGTTCTACATGCTGAGTCTCCCGGAGCGGCTGCAGCCGCTGCTCCCGCGGCCGTTCAGCATCTATCGCATCGAAGGCCGCGAGCTGCACTTCTTGATCAAGCGCCAAGGTCCCGCGACGCGCGCCTACGAGCGCTTGGCCCCTGGAGATCGCCTGCGACTCGTCGGCCCGCTCGGGGCGATGTGGCCCGAACCGGAACCGCGGACTCCGACCGTGCTCGTCGCGGGCGGTGTCGGCTTGGCGCCCTTCCCGCTCTGGATCGAGCGCGCGCTCGCGCGCGGCGTGGCGCGCGACGAGATCCGCCTCGTCTTCGGCGCGCGCGACGCGCGCGGTCTCTACGACCTCGAGCGACTCCGCGCGTACGGTGTCGCGATCGATCTCTGCACCGAGGACGGCTCGGTGGGGGAACGCGGGCGCGTCACGGACCTGCTCGCGAGCGGCTTCGCGAGCGGAGCGATCGACCCGTCGATGCGCTTCTTCGTGTGCGGCCCCGATCCGATGATGGCGGCGGTGCAGCGCTTCCTCGGCGGCGTGGAACGCGAGCGCTCCACGTCGATCGCGGCGTGGTTCTCGCTGGAGACCTACATGGCGTGCGGCCTCGGGGTCTGCAACGGCTGCGCGGTGCCCGTCGATCCGGCGTGCCACGGGGACTGGCCCTACGCCAAGGCCTGTCTGCACGGCCCGGTGTTCGAGTCGCGAGTTCTCGCTCCCGGCGCGCTCGAGGGCGCGCACGGATGAGCGAGCCGGCGCGCGAGATGGCGCCGGCGCCGGACGCGCTGCTCGCGGCGCTGGTGCGCGAGAGCGACGTGCCGGCGCTCGTCTTCGACCGCGACTTCAAGGTGCGCTCGGCGAACCCCGCCTTCTGCGCCCTGATCGGTTGCTCGTCGGCGGAGGTCCTCGGCCGGAACTTCCTCGGCACGCTGCAGACGCCGTCGGTCGAGGCCGTGCGTCGCTTGCGCGGTCTCGAGCCCGGGCGCCACGACCAAGCGCAGGTCTGGCATGTGCTCGGCACCGGTGACGCGCCGCTCGCGGTGGAGTACTCGTTCGTCGCGCTGCAGGGACCGGAGCGCCTGCTCGGCGGCTTCGCGCGCCTGCGCTCCGGCGATCAGATGCTGATCGAGCAGCTCGCGCACCTCTACGACGAGCTCGACAAGCGCCACCGCGAGCTGAAGCGCCTGCATCGCCGCATCGAGCGCCTCGCCGATACCGACGAGCTGACCAACCTCCCGAATCGGCGCGCCTTCGACGCCGGCTTCGAGCGCGAGTGGCTGCGCCATCGCCGCAACTTGAAGCCCCTCTCGTTGGTCCTGCTCGACGTCGATCGCTTCAAGTCGATCAACGATCGCTACGGCCACGTGCGCGGCGACTTCGTGCTGGAAGCGGTGGGACAGGTGTTGCGGGCGGCGGTGCGCGCGACCGACCTTCCGGCGCGCTACGGCGGCGAGGAGTTCGCGGTCGTCCTGCCCGAGACGGACGAGGCCGCGGCGGTGCGCACCGCGGAGCGCCTTCGCGAGGCCATCGCGGCTTTGAGCTTCCCGCAGCTCGAAGCCGAGTTTCGGGTCACGGTCTCGGCGGGCGTCGCGACTTCCGGCGGCGACTTCCGCCCGAGCGATCGCCTGGTACTCTTCGTGGCCGCCGACACCGCGCTCCGCTCGGCCAAGGAGCGCGGCCGCGATCGGGTCGAAACCCACCGCCCCTGACCCCCACTGTACAGTAAAGGTGCCAGGCACCTTTTCTGTACAGTGAAGGGGTGCAACGGGGGCGGAGAAGGTGGGCACCCGGTCGGAGAGGCTCCGTCACCCGCCATGACTTCGCTCCGCGCTGCTCGAGTGGCCGCCCTGATCGCGGCGCTCTGCCCTCTCGCGTCGGCCCAGCGGCCGAGCGCCTGGGCGGAGCTCCCACTCGGCGGGCCCTTCCAGCCGTCCGCCGTGCGACAGCTCGGCAAGACCTGCATCTATCTGCAGGGGACGACCCTGCACGCCTTCTCGGCCTTTGCGAAGTCCTGGGTCTCGCTCGCGAACGTCAGCGCCGCCGCGCAGCTCGACGCGTTCAACGACCTCGCGTGGGCGTGGGAGCCCGGGCGCTTCAGCGCGTTCTCCGCGTATCGGGGGCGCTTCGAGTCGATCGCCATCGGCCCCGGCGCGCAGCTCTTGAATCCCCCGAACCAGCGCAACGACTCGATCCTCGCCGTGCGCGATGGCGCGACGCTCTGGACCTTCTCGGCGTTCACGGGGCAGTGGACGAGCCGCGCGCTGCAGAGCGCGACCCCGCTCGTCGGCGTGCAGCGCCACACGCTCGTGCTGGCGGATGGCTCCACCTTCGGCGGCTACGGTGCGTTCCGAGGCCGCTGGGTCGACCTCGCGACGAGCGACAGCGCCATCGACGCCCAGGCGAACGGCACCTGGGGATTCCTCGAGGGAACGCAGCAGCTCTACGGCTTCTCCGCCGAGCACGAGCGCTGGTCGACGCATCCGCTGCTCAGCGGCCCGACGCAGAGCTTCGCCGGCGAAGACGTGTTCCTCCATGCGGCGCCCGGTCAGGTCGTGGCCTACTCCGGGCTGGTCGGAGCGTTCCGCTCGACCCTCGTGCCGACCGTGGCCGCTCTGCGCGCCGATGCGCTGATCGGTTCGGTGCGCGGCGGTTCCGACCTCCACCTCTACTCCGCGGTGCTCGGCACGTGGCGCCACGAGGTCCTGCCGACGAGCGCGAGCCTGTTGCAGGTCATGCCGCAGGTCGCGATCTGGCACGAGCCGACGACGCAGCAGCTCTTCGCGTACTCGCCGTTCACCGGGGACGTGCGCGCGGCCCCGGAGCCGGCCGTGTTCTTCCAGGCCAATCAGGCCTGCGCGTACGCAATGGCGAGCGCGCAGGCGAAGCCGCTCCTCTACAGCGCGCTCTTGGGCGCATGGGTTCCCGCACCGAGCGACGTGAAGATCGAGGTGCCGGCGCTCACGTGGTGCGGCTCGCTCCTCCGCACGCATCGCGGCTTCGCCGCGTTTTCGGGCCGCAGCGGGCGCTTCGTGTTCCTACCCTCCGGACCGACGGCGCAGCCGCGCTACGATCTGAACAGCAGCGTGATGGCGGTCGAGGAAGCGCACGCTCTGCACGTCTTCGATGCGCGCTTCGAGCGCTGGGTCTCGGTCGCGAAGCAGAGCGCGGCACCGCTGTCGATCGCGATCTGGCGCACGAGCCTGGTCGCGATCGATGGCGCGCTCGCGCACGGCTTCGGCGCGCTCTCGGGAGAGCTCGAGACCGCGGCACTTCCGGCGGCGCCGGCGTTCTTCGCCGCGAACTCGGAGAGCGCGCGCGTCGCCGCCGGCAACTCGCTCTTCGCCTTCGGCGCGACGCCGGACCTCACCACGCTGCACCAGTTCCCCGAGTTCCGCCGCGTGTTCCCGCTCGGCGGGACGCTCGAGGTGAACCTCGGCGCCGAGAGCGGCGCGCTCGCGCTGCTCGCCATCGGTCGCGCGAGCGCGCAGCCGCAGAACCTCTTCGGCTACGGCGAGTGGTGGGTCGATCTCCTCGGCGCGCAGCTCTTCGCGCTCGCCGTGCCGACGGGCGAGATCCGCGCGCTGCTGCGCTTCGACGTGCCCGCGGATCCTTCGCTGCGCGGCCTCGAGCCCGCGCTGCAAGCTTGGGTGCTGCCGCCGTCGCGCGCGATCTATGCCACGCGGCCGACGACGGTGGGGATCCGCTGAGAGCGCAGCGGCTCTTCATCGCATCATCACGCTCGGACCACGTCCTCGACATGTGCAGAGGTCCAACTCTCGGGGCACCTCGAAAGCTCTGGAGATCTCCATGTCCCTTCGTTCCATCGCGCTCGGCGCGCTGTCGCTCAGCGCGTTGACCGCTTCTCTCGCCGCGCAGCAAGGCGTCGGCCCCAACTACTTCCGCCCGGTCGCCACCTATGGCGTGCAAGGCGGCATCGCCGAGATCGTGACGGCCAGCCCCGATGGTCGCACGCTCGCCTTCAGCGACGCCGAAGGCGGCCGCGTCGGCTTCGTCGACATCACGAACCCCGCGCAACCCCTGCAGCTGCCCGATGTGCTGACGGGCGGAGAGCCCACCAGCGTGAGCTGGGTCGGTCGCTACGTCCTCGCCGCGGTGATCCGCCGCCCGCCGCAGACGGGTCAGGCCGCTCCCGATCCCGCCGATCCCTTGAACGCCGGCGGGCTCTTCGTCATCGATGCGAGCAACCCGCAGGCCGCCGTGGTGGTCGCGACCATTCCGCTCGGCTTCCAGCCCGATAGCGTGAAGGCCGTCCGCCGTGGCGACTTCATCGTCGCGGTCGTCTGCATCGAGAACCAGCCCATCGTCGTCGATGCGAATGGCAACGTGCTCGGCGAAGACCGCCCGGGCTTCCCGACCAGCGGAACGACCTTCCCGCAGGATCGCTCGCTGCCGGGTGCGATCCAGGTCGTCACCATCGACGCCGCGCAGCCGATCCGCAACAACGTCGCGACGATCGCGCTGCCCGAAGTCGTGCTGAGCCGCGCCGGCTGCCTCTACGCCGCCGATCCGCAGCCCGAGTTCGTCGACATCCACGGCACGCGCGCGGCCGTCTCCCTGCAGGAGAACAACGGCCTCGCGATCGTCGACTTCTTCAATCCGCTGATGCCGGTGCTCGTGCGTGTCTTCTCGACCGGGAACGCGAGCGAGCGCCTCGCCGACCTTCGCGACAATCGCACGATCCTCTTCGCCGACGGCTATCCCAGCGCGGTCGGTGGAGCGATCCCGGCGGGCACTGACGGTGCGGGCAATCGCATCACCGGTGGACCGCGCATGACGGACGCCGTGGCGTTCAGCCCGGATGGGTCGGTGATCTACTGCGCGGATGAAGGCGAGCTCAACTACACCGGCGGCCGCGGTTGGAGCGGCTTCTCCGTGGCGGGCTTGCAGGTCTTCGAGGACGGCGGCCTGCTCGAGCGCATCGCCGAGCTCTTCGGGCAGTACCCCGACGGGCGCAGCGACGCCCGCGGCATCGAAGTCGAAGGCGTCGCCGCGGCGCGCTTCGGCAACCGCGACTTCGCCTTCGTGCTGAGCGAGCGCGGCTCGTTTATGGGCATCTACGACATCTCGAACCCGCGCGCGCCGTTCTTCGTGCAGTTCCTGCCGACGGGCATCTCTCCCGAAGGCGTCGTGGCGATCCCGAGCCGCGATCTCGTCGTCACCGCCGACGAAGTGTCGGGCACGCTCTCGATCTACGAAGGCATCCGCGGCTTGCCGTTCGATCCCAGCCGGCCGCTGCCGTTCTCGCTCGACGGTCCGTTCGGCGCGCTCTCGGGTCTCGATGACGCTCCCGGTGGCGCCTTCGCCATCCCGGACAACGCGCTGCCGACCGAGATCTACTACCTCGGATTGCAGACCCCGCTCGCGCAGGTGACGCCGCTGATCCCGGTCCTGCGGAACGGCGTTCCGGCGCGCTACGACGGCGAAGGCATCGCGGTCGACCGCTCGATCCTCTCGCTCTCGCGGCCCTTCGGCGGCTTCTGGATCGCGAGCGAAGGCAACGGCACGACGCAGCCGAACCTGCTGATCCAGACCGACCTCGCCGGCAACGTGCTGCGCGAGATCCAGTTCCCGAACTCGATCGACGCGGGCGCCGATCCGGCGATCGGCGGCAACGCCGTCGGCTCGGCCGGCGGTGGTCGCATCCGCAGCAACGGCTTCGAGGGCCTCTCGATCTCGGCCGACGGCCGTTATCTCCTCGCCGCGGTGCAGCGCAGCTTCAACGGGGAAGCCGCGACGCACACGCGCATCGCGCGCTACGACCTGCAGCAGATCGCGAACGGCACGGCGCCGTCGAACGGCCTCCGCTTCGGCGGCGACTGGCAGTTCTTCTACTACCCGCTCGAAGCGGAGACCGGCGCGGGCTTCGTCGGGCTCAGCGAGATCACCACGATCGGCCCCGGTCAGTATCTCGTGATCGAGCGCGACCAGGGCGTCGGGACCGACACCGCGCTGAAGGCGATCTACGCCTTCTCGATGGCGGGCCTCGTGCCCGACACCGACGGTGTCCCCGGCGAAGCGAACGGCAGCGACACCGTGACCAAGGTGCTCGCCGTCGACGTGCAGAGCTTCTTCTTCCCCTACGAGAAGGTGGAAGGCGTCGCGATCCGGAACGGCCGCCTCTGGGTGTGCCTCGACAACGACGGCGGCGCGCTCGAGAACCGCATCATCGACCTCGGCCGCTTCGTGAACCCGCTCGGCAACTAAGCCGCGCCTCACCTCACCTCACCGCCCACTGTACAGAAAAGGTGCCAGGCACCTTTACTGTACAGTGGGCTTTCCGCGTCAGGGTCAGCGACGCGCCATGAGCCGCAGGCTCGTGCGGAACGGCGTCATGCCGGCGAGGAACACCAGCTCACCGTCGAGCGGCGGAAGCGCTCCGCGGATCTCGGTCCAGCGATGGCTCGATCGGCCGGGGCCGAATTCGATCGCATCGACGCCGAGCTCGTAGCGAGCGTGGCCGCTCTCCAAGAGGCGCACGCGACGTGCGCCGCCGAGCTCGCGTAGGTGCTCTCCGCGGAAGTGCCCGCCGGCGCGGAACGCGAGCTCGATGGCGACCGGCACGCCTTCCGTGCCTTCGATGGCGAGCTCGACCGCGAGGCCGTGATCCTCGCCCTCGCGCAGCTCTCGCACGCTCAGCGTCGTGTGCAGGCGCTGGACTTCGCTCGGCGTGCGCGTGGTGCGATCGATGCGGGCCCAGTCGTTCGAGCCGGTGCGGAGCTCGGGGGGGAGCGGTTGCCAATAAGGGCCTTCGAGCCTTTGCTCCATCAGCCAGGCTCCGTCCTGCTCGCGCACGCGATCGCCGACGAACTGTCCCTTGCCGAAGAAGGCGCTCGCGCAGCGCATGACGACGGCGGCACCTCCGGCGTGCAGCGAGAGGAAGCTCGCGTTGTCGCCGAGGATCGTGGCGCTGAGTGCGTTGCGGCGGATGCGCACGAGATCGGACGCCGCGTAGTGCCGAGCGAAGTTCGTCGGCAACGGCGCATCCGCCGGCAGCTCTGCGCGCAGTGCCGAATCCTCAACAAGGAACACGAGATCGCCGACCAGCTCGGAGGCGAAGTCGCGCTCGAGCCAGCGCGCCGCCGCGGCGAAGCGACCGTCGCGATCCGCGAGCGCGAGGCAGCGATAGGCGATGTAGTAGCGCGCGAACGAGCTCGCGCGGTGCTGGTCCTGGCGTCGCGAGCCCTCGGTGGCGATCTCGCCGTCGGCATGCAGATAGTGCAGCGACATCGCGAGGTTCCGCCGCACGGGCTCCAGCAGCTCGGGGCGGCCGAGTAGCCGCGCCACGATGAGGAGGCAGCGGTTCGTGAGCGGGGAGTAGATCGCCGTGCTGCGCTCGGTGTACTGGCCGTCCGCGTCGATGTCGATGCCTTCCGCGAGCCAGGCGTCGATGCGCTCTACATAGCGCGCATCCGGCAGCAGCGCGTTCACGCGCGCGAGCGCCATGCAGATCACCCAGCGGTGATTGGGCGTGTGCACTCCGCCGATGGTGAGCGCCTGCGCGGCGCGCGTGAGGAAGCTCTCGATCTCCTCCACCAGCGCGGCGAGCGCGGCATCGGAGTCGCGCCGCGCGCTCGCGCGCAGCAGGCCGCACGCGGCGGCGATCCACTCGACGCAGAAGCCCGTGTCGGGCGGCGAGTGGAAGTTCGTCGTCAGGAGATCGATCGTGCCGTCCTCGTGCTGCGCGCGGCGCAGGAAGCGCGTGACGAGGAGCAAGCGCTCGCGGACGAGCGCCGAGCGAAAGTAGCGGCTCTCCGGCGAGACGAGCGCGATGGCGCCGTCGCGGAGCAGCCCGGCGGCGGAGCCCGCGTGATAGAGCTCGTACTCGTCGGGTAGCCCGCCGTGTCCTGGATGCGAGGGATCGAGCTGTTGGCGCTCGAGCTGCCGCGCGAGCGCGTCGTCGTTGCGCTCGAGCAGCGCGGCGTAGATGCCACGCGCGCTCGAGGACGCGAGCGAAGGCCCGCCGCCGAAGCAGAGCTGGGCCCCGCCGAGGCCGGTCATCGCGAGGAAGCTGCGTCGCTGCATCGCTACTCCTTCAGGTCCAGGGATGCGCGCCCTCCATCCATTGCACAGTAAAGGTGCCTGGCACCTTTACTGTGCAGTGAAGGGGGCGAGGAGCTTCATCGAGAGCCAAGCGAGGGCGGCGGAGGCCGGCAGGGTGAGCACCCACGCGAGGAGGATGTTGGAGGCGACGCCCCAGCGCACGGCGGAGAGGCGCTTCGAGGCGCCGACGCCCATGATGCTGGCGTTGATGCAGTGCGTGGTGCTGACCGGGATGCCGAAGTGGCTCGCGGCGAGGATCGTCGCGGCGCCCGAGGTCTCCGCGGCGAAGCCCTGCAGCGGCGAGATGCGGATGATCTTCGTGCCCATCGTCTTGATGATGCGGACACCGCCGGCCGCGGTGCCGAGCGCGATGGCGACCGCACAGACGAGGATCACCCACTCGGGCACGGTCTTGCTGTCCGGGGGCATCACCCAGTCGGGAACCCACGCGGGTAGCTCGTGTCCACCCTTCGAGAACGAGACGAGCGCGAGCGTGATGATGCCCATCGACTTCTGCGCGTCGTTCGAGCCGTGCGAGAACGCCATCATGCTGGCCGAGACGAGCTGCAGCTTCCGCGAGCCGGTGTGCACGGTGCCCGGCCGCAGGCGGCGCGCCATCCAGAGCAGCGCGATCATGAAGAAGAACGCCGAGGCGAAGCCGATCGCCGGCGAGGCGACCAAGGGCACCAGCACCTTGCCGACCAGGTTCTCCCAGTGGAACGCGCCGAAGCCCGCGAGCCCGACCACGCCGCCCGCGAGGCCGCCGATCAACGCGTGGGACGACGACGACGGGATGCCGTAGTACCAGGTGATGATGTTCCACGTCGACGCGCCGATCAGCGTCGCGAGGATCACCGTCTGCGTCACGATCGCCGGATCGGCGAAGCCCGAGGCGATGGTCTTCGCCACGGCGGTGCCGACGAGGGCTCCGGCCAGGTTCAGCACCGCCGCGAGCAGCACCGCGGTGCGGATCGGCAGCACGCCCGTCGAGACGACGGTGGCCACGGCGTTCGCCGCGTCGTGGAAGCCGTTGATGTAGTCGAACACGATGGCCATCAAGACCACCGCGATCAGCAGGCTAACCATGCTTGATGGCGAGGTTGGCGAGCAAGTCGGCGACGTTGTCGCAATGGTCGATGGCGTGCTCCAGGTCGTCGAGGGCTTCCTTCTCCCGGAGGAGTTTCCTGAAGTCGCCGTGCGACTCGCGGAAGAGCTCGCTGATCGCCGCGCGGTAGATCGCATCGGCGTCCTTCTCGACCTGCCGCACGGCGCGCCCCTCGTCCATCAGCTCCGCGTAGCGGTGCTGCCGCAGGTGCGGGACCGCCTCGCGGATCATCGCCGTGACGCGCACGAGCTGCTGCATGAGCTCGACCATGGGCTTCGTCGGCCGATCGATGTGGTAGAGGCTGAACGCGCGCGCGGTGAGGTTCGCGAGGTCCACGATGTCGTCGATCTCGGCGGTGAGGCGATGCAGGTCCTCCCTATCGATCGGCGTGACGAAGGTCTTCGCCAACGCCTGCTCCATGCGCCGGACGACGTCGTCGGCGGCGTGCTCGATCTGCTGCACGTTGTCCCGGACCTGCGCGGCGGGCAGGTCCTGGAAGCGCGCGAGCGCCACGGCGGCCTCGTGGGAGAGGCGCCCCAGCTCCTCGAGCATGTCGTAGAAGTGATCCTCCCGGGGGAGGAGCCAGCGGATGAATCTCTGGATGCCCATCGCGGCGCATTTCAGCGCAGCGGGGGGGGCGCTGTCGAACCTCCAGCGCTTTCGCTGCGAGTTCGGCTTCGGTTCTGGTCCGGCTCTTCGGCCACTTGACTTCAGATCACCAGCCGACCGCGCTTGGCGGCGAGCGCGATCTCCGCGCGCGTCCCCGAGTTGAACTCGAGGAAGTCCTGCTCGATCCCATCGCTGAAGATGACGCCGTTCTCGCCCATCCGCGACTCGAGCACGAGCGGCTGGTCGCGGGTCACGCGGCCGAAGACGAGCGCGGTGCCGGTGGTCCGGCTCGGGAACGGTTCGCGGACGGTGAAGTGCAGGTAGTCCGCTTCCCAGGGCACCTGCAGCCTGGTGTTCGCCTTCGAGCGCTTCTCCAGCGGCGTCGCCTGACCGGACTCGGCGGCGATCCGCGCGGCCCCCGTCATCAAGCTGCGGAACCAGCCCGTCGAGCCGAGTCCGGTCGAGACGATGACCCCGCTCGAGGAATGCACCTCGCGCTGCTCGCCCCAGTGGATCTCGTAGCGCGCCGAGGCGTGCGTGCGCATGCCGAGGAACAAGTCGTTCACCGCGAGCAGCTTCAAGCCGGTGTTCAGGCGCGCCTCGGCCATCGTCACTTCGCGCATCTGGCGTCCGTCGCGGAGGAGCTCGCGCATCACGCGCGCGAGATCCGGGACGCGGAAGGGCAGCAGCTGACCGTCCCAGCGCGCGGGGTCGGGGTTCACGCCGACGAGGGGCTGGCCGTCCAGATACTTCAGC
>JAEUHW010000340.1 GCA_016793245.1 Planctomycetota bacterium | reverse complement strand
TCTTGCGCTCGCTCGCCTCTCGCTCCTTGCTTTCACGAGTTCACCTAACCGCCCTGCTGCGGAGCGAGATCGAGCCGTCCTTGGGTTCGGAGCTTGGCTCGAGAACAACGACCTCCGCGCCCCAAGGACTCCAGCGTGTCGCCTGGTTCAACGGCTGACGTCGCCGGCGCGCTTCGCGATTGCCGGGCCGCGCTCGGCGAGGCGCAGGAGTGCAGAGCCGTCGAGGCGGAAGATCTGCCAGGTCTCGAGGTGCTGCGCGCCGAGCTCCAGATAGAAGCGGCGAGCCGGTTCGTTCCAGTCGAGCACGTTCCACTCGAGGCGCGCGCCACCGCGCGAGACGAGCTCTTTCGCGAGGGAGGCGAGGAGTGCCGCGCCGATGCCGCGGCCGCGCTGCTCTTCGGGGACGAAGAGGTCCTCGAGATGGATGCCGACCTTGCCTCGCCACGTGGAGTAGGTCTGGTAGTAGAGCGCGAAGCCCGCGGGCTCGCCTTCCCACTCCGCGATCAAGCACTCGAAGGGCGGCGGCACTTGTTCGAGTTGCGCGCGCAAGGACTCCGGCGTCGCTTCGACGGCGTCGGGCTCGTGCTCGTAGAGCGCGAGGGCGCAGATCAGGCGATGGATGAGTGCGGCATCCGCGCTGGTCGCGCGGCGGATGGAGAGTGCGTTCATCGCTTCTGCTCCGCTGCGAAGTGTGTCGCGGCGAAGCGCGCGTACGCCGCCGGATCATCGACGTTCACCCAGTCGACGCCGGCGTCGAGGAACGCGCGCCAGAGGCTCTCGTCCGCGGGGATCGCCCAGAAGCGGAGCCGCCGCCCTTGCGCGTGCGCGCGCCGCGCGAGCTCGGCGTAGCCCTGCGCGTGCTCCGCGCTCCACGCAGCGCTGATCCACGGCACGAGCGTCGGCGGGGGATTCGACTCCAGATCGCGCGGCCGCCCGTCGATCGCCCACCAGCGCTCGCTCTGCGCGGCGATCTGCGCGCGCGGCACATCGCCGGAGATCACGATCGTCGTCGCGCCCGCATCGATGCGACCCGGCGCGAAGCGTGTGAGCCACGCTCGATGCGGAGCGAGCTCGCGCTCGAGCAGCTCGAGGCAGAGCGCGCCCTCGGCCTTGAAGTCGACGAGCAGGTGCAGCACGCCGCCGTCGGCGTAGACCTGGCCGCCGTTCGCCGCGATGCGCGCGGCGAGCGGCTCGAGATAGAGCTCGCGGAGCCGCGGGCCGAACCAGGCTTCGAGGCGCGTGTGGCCTACTCTCAGCTCGCCGTGCAGCGCGAAGACATCGACCTCGAGGCTGCCCACTCCGGCGTCCAGCGCCGCGTGGAGCGGCACGTCGCGCGCGTAGTCGTTGTGCGCGTGCGCGCGCGATCCCAGGCGTTCCGTACGCACGACGGGCAGATCGCGCGGGATCTCGGGATCGCCGCGCACCCAGAGCGCATGATCGCCGCGATACCAAGCATCGAGCGGGAGTTCCTCGGTCGGCTCTTCGATCCACGCGAGCCCGGCGAGGTCGCCTTCGAGTGGTGCGCGCGCGGCGTCCCCGTAGATGCTGGCGGGGATCGCTCGGAAGAAGGTCGCGACCTCGGCGTGTGCGCCGATGGGCAGTCCGGATGCGATGGCCGCGCCGAGCGCAGATGTCGAGCTCGGGTCGCCGAGGAGATCGAGCAGGTAGGTCGGCGAGGAGGGGCGCTCGATCCAGATGCCCGAGACCTGCGAGAGATCCGTGCCCAAGGGCTCGCCTGCGGCCTCGGCGAGGCTCAACACCACTCCCGGTCGCCGCGCGGCGGCCGCTCGCAGCGCGCGGTGGGCGGCTTCGCGATGAGAGGCCGGAGGTGCTACGAAGAGCGCGCGGGGTGCGGGTAGGCGCAGAGCTCCCGCGCGTGCACGCGCGGCGCGGATCCACGCGATCCACTCGAACTCACTGCCCGCGGGCAGCTCGACGCGCGCGGCGGGACGATCCGCGCCCGCGGCGAGTCGCGCGACCACGCACGAGGCGCCGAGCACGCGACCGCGCGAGCCCTCGATCCAGAGCGCCGTGCCTTCGTCGACGCCGAAGCCGACGTGCCCCGGATGGAGCTCGAGCGCGCGCGCGAGCCGCGGATCGCGCCCGCGCGCGACGAAGTGCTGGTCGAAGATCGCACCGGGCAGCCAGCCGAAGCCTTCTTCGATCTCGGGCTCGTCCTTCCCGCCGGCGATCATCGGCGTCGTCATCGAGGCACAGCCCGCCGAGGTTCCGCCGATCACGCCGCCGCGCGCGAGCAGCGCTCGGAGCTCCTGCGCGGCGAGCGTGCCGCCGTAGGTGGCGATCAGCCGCGACTGCACGCCGCCCGAGAGCCAGACCGCGGTGACGCCGCCGAAGCGCGCGACGAAGCGTTCGTCGTTGGCCTCGTCGCGCGAGGAGGCGTGCAGGATCTCCAAGCTCGCGAAGCCGTAGCGGCGCCACGGCGCGAGGAAGCTCTCGTGCTCCTCCGGTCGCGCGGCGTCCTCGCTCGCCGTGGGGACGATCAGCACGCGCGCGCTCGTGCCCCCGGCGCGTGCGGCGAACGCATCGCGCACCGCATCGGGGAGCTTGCCGCCGCCGCAGGCGAAGAGCGCGCCGCGCAGCGGCATCTGCGCGCCGAGGCCGGTGACGAGCGCGCACGCGCTCGCGAGGAACGCCGCGAGAACGCGCGCGCGCTTCATGCGCGGACCCACGCGGCGAGCTCCGTGCCCGGCTCGACCTCGAAGGGCTCGCGGCCGCGCAGGAAGAGGCGCGCGCGCGGCGCGCCGCGCAGCACGAACGAAGAATCCCCGCGGCACTCGATCCAGCCGCCTTCGCGGAGGCCCACGACCGCTCGCTCGTTCTCCTCCAGGTACTCCTGCAGGCGTTTCTCGCGCGTCTCGCCCATGTGCTTCGAGCTCGGGTCCGGGTCGAGGTAGTGCGGGTTCAACTGGAAGGGCACGAGACCGAGGGCCTCGAAGCCGCCCGGATCGACGATGGGCATGTCGTTCGTCGTGCGGATCGTCGGGCCGGCGACGTTCGATCCTGCGCTGGTCCCGAGGTAAGGCATCCCGCCCCGCACGCGCCGCGCGATCGGCTCCAGGAGCCAGCCGCGGCGGAGGTCGCGCAGCAGCCGGAAGGTGTTCCCGCCGCCGATGAAGAGCGCCTCGGCGCTCTCGACGGCTCGCGCGGGATCGGCCGCGCGATGCAGGGAGTCGAGCCCGAAGCCGAGCGCCTCGAAGCGCGCGCGGGCCTTCTCCGCGTAGGCGTCGCGGTCGAAGAGGGCGAAGGGGACGAAGAGCACGCGGCGCGCTCCCGCGAAGTGGGCCGCGATGGCCTCGGCGCAGTGGTCGAGGTAGCCGGTGCCAAAGGTCGTGGAGGTGCTGACCAAGAGGAGGCGCGCGCGGGAGCTCATGGGCCG
>JAEUHW010000203.1 GCA_016793245.1 Planctomycetota bacterium | reverse complement strand
GGTCGCAGACCCCGGTGAAAACGTTCCTGGCACCGTACGTCCGGGCTCGGCGGTCTCGGAGCCGCGTCGATGGGGCGAAACCCGGTCGAGCGCGCTCTCGAAACTCGCCGGGCCTGCCCTAAGCTCCGCGCATGAGCCATGCGCCTCGCTTCCTCAGCCGCTTCCTCGACGAGCTCCCCGGTGATCCCGACACCGCGCCGCGCCCGCGGCGCGTAGAGCGGGCCCTCTGGTCGCGCGTGCTGCCGACGCCGGTGCGCGCGCCGCGCTTGCTCGCATGGTCGCGCTCGCTCGCTGTCGAGCTCGGGCTCGACGAGGAGACCATGCGCGCGCCGCGCACTGCGCAGGTCCTCGCCGGCAATGCGCTGTGGGAGGGCATGGATCCCTACGCGGCGAACTACGGCGGTCATCAGTTCGGGCATTGGGCCGAGCAGCTCGGCGATGGGCGCGCGATCGTGCTCGGCGAGTGGGTGGCGCTCGACGGTGCGGTGCACGAGCTGCAGCTGAAGGGCGCGGGCCGCACGGCGTACTCACGGCGCGGCGATGGGCGAGCGGTGCTGCGGAGCTCGATCCGCGAGTTCCTCTGCAGTGAGGCGATGCACGCGCTCGGCGTGCCGACGACGCGCGCGCTCTCGCTGGTCGACACGGGCGAGCAGGTGCTGCGCGACTTCTTCTACGACGGGAACGCGGCCTTCGAGCCCGGGGCGATCGTCTGCCGTGTCGCGCCGAGCTTCCTCCGCTTCGGGAACTTCGAGCTGCCCGCCGCGCGCGGCGATCACGAGCTCTTGCGGAAGCTCGCCGACTTCGCGCTGCGGCATTGGTTCTCGGAGCTCGGCACGAGCGGGCGCGCAGCGTACGAGGCGCTGCTGCACGAGGTCGCCGCGCGCACCGCGCGCCTGATCGCCCACTGGCAAGCCGTGGGCTTCGTGCACGGCGTGATGAACACCGACAACCTCTCGCTGCTCGGGCTCACGATCGACTACGGTCCGTACGGCTGGATCGACGACTTCGATCTCGACTGGACTCCGAACACCACCGACGCCGAGCAGCATCGCTACGCGTTCGGGAACCAACCCGCGATCGGGCTCTGGAACCTGGCGCGCCTCGCGCGCGCGTTCCTCCCGCTGCTCGACGGCGACGACGAAGCCGCGGCGGCACCGCTGCAGCGCTACCGCGAGGTCTACGCCGCGGAGGCGAGCGCGCGGCACGGCGCGAAGCTCGGCCTGCACTTCGATCCCACGCGCGGCGACGAGGAGCTGCTGCAGAACCTGCTCGACCTACTCAGCGCGGCACCGACCGACATGACGCTCTTCTTCCGGGCGCTCTCTTCCCTCGCGCGCCGGGACCAGGCACCGACGGAGCTTCCCGTGAGCGTGCGCGCCTGCTTCTACGGCGAGGTCGCCTCTTCGCACGAAGAGCTCCTGCTCGCCTGGCTCCAACGCTGGTGGAAGCGCGTGCGCTCGGAGCCGGGCTCGCCCGATCAGATCGCCGCGGCGATGGACCGTACGAACCCGAAGTACGTGCTGCGCAACTGGCTCGCGCAGGAGGCGATCGACGCCGCGCATGCAGGCGATCTCTCGAAGGTCGAGCGCTTGATGCAGGTGATGGAGCGGCCGTTCGACGAGCAGCCGGAGCACCAGGAGCTCGCGCAGAAGCGCCCGGAGTGGGCGCGGCACAAGGCGGGGTGCTCGATGCTGTCCTGCAGCTCGTGAAGCGAAGGCGGCTTCGCTCACCGTGTGCATGCTCGTTCAGCGGCGTCGCGCCGGCCGGAGAGCGATGGCGCTGCAAGGCGCAGCGCCGTCAGGCGAGTCTGCGACTACCAGCGGAACGAGTGGGAGTCACAAGAGCCCAGGGACGCCGCCCCGATGGTGAGGTCCACGCGGACCACCTGCGCGTACACATCGACTCGATTCAAGTGCAGGATCGGCGCGATGCCGGGCTGCTGGGTCAGTGGAATCGTCGGGTCGTAGATCGTCGGCGCGCCGAGGTTCACGATCGGGATCTGGAGACCGGGGATCGAGGCGCCGACGCCGAAGAGCGGGTCCGAGGGATTCAGCTCGAGGAGGCCGGTGCCGGAGAGGACGAGCGGCGCGCCGACGACGTCGCGCAGCATCGTGGTCGCAAGCAGCACCTGTCCGTAGCCCTGACCGGCGGCGAAGTCGAAGGCGTGCTGATCGCTCCAGATCAGCTCGTCCGCGCGCGGCGTAGCCGCCGGCTGTCCGGTGATATTGGCTGCGTCGGGATAAGCGCCGGCCATGCCGAAGTTCTGGGGACCGAGCGCGCCGAAGAGGGCGCCGAACTGGCCGGAGGTGTCCTCGACGCCCGCGCGGCTGGTGTGGTCGTAGCGCAAGCGGTTCAGCCAGTAGCGCTTGGCGGCGGGCGTCCACACCGCGCCGCCGGCTGCTGGCCCGAGACCAGACCAGCAGATCCCGAACTCGTTGCTCATCTCCTGTTGGGTGGTCGCGTCGGCCGACGTGAGCGGATACTCACGCGTGGCGGCGCCGGGCACCGGCTGAGCGATCGAGATGTGAGAGCTCTGGCCGTCGTTCGTCCAGCCGAGGTTCGAGGCGAGAAAGGTGGCGGTGAAGAGGTCGCCTTCGTTCGACATGTCGAGCGGTGTGGCGAGGTTGGTGGTGAAGATCCACGCACACGGCACGGGTGCCTGGGTAACGAAGATGAAGCGCGCCGTCGCGGCCAGGATGCTGTTCGCGTCTGGCCAGGAATCGGGAGCGCCCCAGCTCGGAGCCGCGACGCGGGGCAGGCCAGTGACGCGATCGCAGTTGCCTCGAAAGATCGCAAACTGCCACGTCTCGATGGTGACGCAGTTCTGGTCCTGAACGGTCGTCGACCACCCCACGAGACCTCGGCCTCCGATCCCGCCGCCCTGCCGATCGACCTTGAAAGCGTTGTGCGCCCAGCCATCGACGGTGGCGGGGAACCCTCGACTGGTGAAGTCGGTGGTGCCGTCGTGCTGATCGACGTGGATCTGCGCGAACGCCAGGGGCGATAGACTGGCGAGGAGCGCCAGGGCGCTCAGGAGCTTCTGCATGGGCACGACTTCCTCCTTGGGCGAGAAGGGCGGGACGAGATCCCTAGTATTGACGAGCCCATCGATGGGGTTTCAGCTTTCGTGCTTTTCGGATCTACCCTCGCCAGAGGCGCGGCCGCTCGCGGTCACGCGTCGCGGCGCCCGCAAGGGGCGTGGCACGAGCGCTGTTGCTGGCGGCCGCCGGACGATGCGGTCGAGCTGCTCGCGATCCGCGCGCGTTCAGCGCACGCGGATCTCAAAGCCGCGCGTCGCGCCGATGCCGAGCCCGTTCAGGAAGGGATCGAAGTAGAGCCCCTGCACGTAGGCGTCGCCGACGAAGAGCGGTGCATCGGGCAGCGGCACGCGATGGGAGGCGATCCCGGAGGGAGTCGCCACCATGCTCTGCACCAGGAGCAGCGGGCTCCCCAGGTGCACGTTGGCGACGCAGCCGGCCATGCCGATGCCGTCGAGAGGCAGCGCGGCGTTGGCCGCGGAGATGAGCAGGAAGGTCGGTGCGTCCGGCGGCGTGCCCTCGATCAGGATGTGGAACTGCGTGTTGCCCGCGTTCGGGGTCCCCGGATCCAGGTCCGCGGTGCCGCAGGCGGTGCCGTAGGGGATCGCAGCGGCCGAGGAGCTGTAGTCGAGGCGCGTGCCGTAGAGCGTGCGCTGGGCATCGAGCGCTCCGTGCGCGACGAAGAAGCCGCGCGAGGTGGTGGAGCAGCAGACGGCTTGCGCAGAGACCTCGACGCCGTTCGAGCCGAGCACCGCGGATTCGACGATGCCGCCGGTGCCGCCGAGGCGCAGGACGATGCCCGTGTTGCCGCTCGGAGTCGGCGCGTTGTAGGCGACGGCCCAGAACGCGCCGGAGTAGTCGTCGTGCGCGAGGCTGAGCCCCTCGATCTCTTGCAAGAGCCCGCTGCGCTCGTCGAGGGTGCGCGTGACGACGTCCTCCAAGCCGCTGGCGAGGAGCTGGAACGTCGTGGCGACGAGGCGCTCCGTCGAGGTCGGGAGGACGGTGCGCCGCCCATAGACCACGAGGCAGCGCTCTCCATCGGATTCGAGCTTGGGAGCGCTCGTCGTGACGAAGGCGGAGTTCGCGACGAGGGTGTGGGTCGCGAGAGGCTGCAGCGCTCCATCGAGACGCGTCACGCGGATCCCGCCGCTGCCGAGCGTCCCGGGCGTCGACTCCTGGAAGCAGACGTTCCAGCCGAAGCTGTCCCACGGGCGGTGCGCATGGACGCTCGGATGCTCGCGGTCGAGCGTGGCACCGATGGTCGTCGTCGCCGGTACGAACGGCGCCTGCAGCGTCTGCGCCGCGGCATCGATGGGGAAGGCCAGGATCTCGGAGCTCGCCGTGTTCTGGCGTGTGGTGGTCGAGTCGCGGCGGCAGACCAGCAAGGCGAGCGGGCTCGTGTTCGCGCCCATCGCACCGCCGCCGAGATCGGGGGCGCTGTACGAGGCCGTGATGCTGATCGGCGTCGCGATCGCGGTCCCGGCGTAGGCGGCCGCGGCGTCGCGGTCGCGGAAGAAGAGCCGGATCGAGGAGAAGTCGCCGAAGCCGCTCGTGAAGTCGCGCTGATGCGCGAGCACCCAGCGATTCGCTCCCGGCACATAGGTCACGCAGACGTCCCGGTCGCTGTAGGCCACCGCGGTGTCCCAGTAGGCGCCGACGATCTGCGTGAAGTTCTCCTCGCACACGAACGCGTAGACGTCGTGGTCCGTGGCGGAGTAGATGCGCGTGCAGGCGATGAGGTTGTTCCGCAGCGAGCTCTCGTTCTGGCTCGCGATGTCGATCGAGTCGATCGGGAGGTTCACGTTCTGCTGGACCGCCACGTTGGCGATCAGCGGATCGACCAGGATCGGGAACTGCGCCTCGTCGAGCCACGCGTCGGGAACCCGCAGCGCGAGGTGCTCGCCGTCGTAGGCGGTCTCCACCGCGCAGCTCCGTCCCATCGCATCGAAGGCCGTCGCCGCGCCGTAGCTCACGGCGAGCTCGCCGCTCGCGTCGTAGAACTCGAGCGCGCCGACGCGGCTCTCCTGCGGCGCCGCGCGCAGCTCGCTGCGCAGCAATCCCTCGATCACGAGGTCGCCGTCGGCGCCGCGTTGCTCGATCGCGAAGCTCTGCTCCAAGCCTTCGGGGCGGACCTCGTAGATCTCGCTCCAGACGCCGTGCGAGCGCACATAGCGCCAGCCCTCCACGCGCTCGTCGAGCTCGGTGCGCGCGAGCTGCTCCGCCGCGCCGAAGCGCAGCGCGCGAGCGGTCCAGACGAGCGGCAGGTTCTTCGGCCGCTGCGCGCCGAGATAGGGGTGGAACTCGATCTCTGCGCCGAAGCACACCTTGTAGTTCCCGCGCACGGCGTGGAACGCGGGCCGCGATTCTCCGGCGGCCTGCGGGGGGCGCGTCGGCGGAACATCGAAGAGCTGAGGATCGAGGAACGTGGCCGGGATGTGCGGTTCGCTCGTTTGGCCGAAGGCCGCGGCCGTGAGCAGGCCGAGCGCGAGGATCGACTTCGAGGACATGGGAGTTCTCCTGTAGGGCGCGGCCGACGTGGCGCGCGCGCATCTCCACCATCCCGCGAGAGGCGCGCGCAAAACCGCTGCTTGCGCATTCAGCGCACCTGCACGTGCAGGCGCGGCGTCGTGAAGATGCCCGTGGGGGACCCGAAGGTCCGCACATGCACCCACTGCACTTCGAAGTCGCCGCGAAAGACCGGCGCATCGGGAAGTGGGAGCGCGACCTCGGCGAAGCCGCTCGAGATCGACGCCGGGAAGGCGGCGATGAAGGTGGGCCCGAGATCGACGAGCAACATGCAGCTCGGGCTGGCGAAGACCGGCAGCGACAGATTCGCGGTGCCGAGCGAGACGAGGAGCGCGGCGGGCTGTCCCGACTGACCGCCGCTCAGCAGGACGCGGAAACCCTGATGGCCGGCGTAGGGCGGGGAACACGAGAGGCTAGCGAAGTCGCAGCCTTGCCCTTGGATCGCGGAAGAGGCATCGACGGGCGGCTCGAGCCGCGTGCCGCGCACGAGGGCGCTGGCATTCGTGGCTCCGCAGACCGCGAGGAAGCTCATGGTCTCCCAGCCGCGGCAGACGCTGGGCGGCGGCGTGCTCGTGCCCGCGAGATCGAAGAGCGTCTCGCGTTCGAGCTCGGCGCCCGTGCCGCCGACGCGGAGCAGCTTCGCGACCGTGCGGGTACCGAAGCCGCTCGCCGGCACGCGTTGCTGCAGCGCGATCACCCAGTGCGATTGCGTGGCCGACTCCATCGCGAGGCTCGAGACCTGTAAGCTCGCGAGGAACCACGGGTCTTCGAGCAAGTTGCGCGTGGCGTGGTTCGTCGGCTGGCTCGCGGCCGCCGACCAATCGAAGCGCCGGGAGACGAGGCCGGTGACGTTGCTCGAGCCCTGGGTCGTGCTGAGCGTCGCGGCGAGCAGATAGAGGTTGCCGATGCCGGCGAGCTGGAAGCTACGTACATCGCGCGCACCGCCCGCGTCGTAGAGCTCGGCTTCCTGGAGGCGCGCGCCCAGTGAGTTGGTGCGCACGGCGCGCACGTCCCAGTCGTCGTTCGCGCTCTGCCGATCGAGCTCGCGCCAGCCGACGATCCAGCCGTCGCCTTGGCCCCAACGGCGCGCGTTGAGCGCGGGATCCTCGCGGTCGTAGCGCGTGCCGACGGGAGTCGCGGAGAGCACCTGGGCCGCGCCGAGGACCTGCGTCTGCGCATCGAAGGGCGCGACATGGATCTCGGAGTGGTCCGAGAGCGTGCCTGCCGCTCCGGCATCGGCTTGATAGCAGAGGAGTGCCGTGTCTCCGAAGTCGCCTGCGACCGAGCCGCCGAGATCGGCGCGCGTGTGATCGGCGTTCACGGGGGTCGTGCTGAGCTGCTCGGTGCCGGCGTTCACTTGCAAGTTGGTGGCGAGGAACGAGTAGATGCGCAAGCGCGTGTGCTCGCCGTTCGGCGTCGCGCGGCGGCGTTCGGAGCAGAGGACCCAGCGGTCGTGGCGATTCACGAACGCGACCTGCGCGTCGGTGTCGGAGTAGGTGGCGTCGATGTTCGTGTAGATGAGCAGAGGGCTCGCGAAGCTCTCGTCGCAGAGCACGGCGTAGACGTCGTGGTCGCTGAGGCTGATCGCGCGCGTGAACGCGACGAGCACGTTGCGCGTACCCACTCCGTTCGCGGCCTCGATCTCGAGGGAGGAGAGTGCGCCGCCGTTCGGCGCGCTGCCGGAGAGGAAGACCGGTGCCGCGAGCGGATCGATGGTGACGGGGAAGCTCGCGCGCGCGAGCCAGGCACCGTCCAAGTGCAGCGCGATCTCGCCGCTTCGATACGAGCTCGGCATGGCGATCGTTCGACCACACGCATCGAAGGCGACGGCGACGCCGTAGCTCACGACAGGCGCGCCGGTCTCTTCGCGAAAGACGATCTCCGCGTGCTCGAGCGCGCGCTCGGCGGCGCGGAGCGGCGTCTCGATCGCGCCGCGGATCACGAGATCTCCGCGGACGTCGAGCGGAGTGGAGAGAACGAAGAGCTGCTCCACGCCTTCCGGCCGGATCTCGTAGCGCTCGACGAAGTCCGCGTGCTCGTAGATCACGGTGCGGTCATCGAGGCGCCGCGGTGCGACCGCGGCGTCCCGCACCAGCTCGTGTTCGCCGATCGCGAGCGAGCGCGTGCGCCAGCGCAGCGGTGCGTTCGTCGCGCGTTGCTCCCCGAGCGCGGGGAAGAGCTCGAAGCCATCGACGAAGCGCACTTTGTAGCCAGCTTCGGCGGCGGCGAAGCCAGCGCCGAGCTCTTCAGCTTCGGCGGCGGAGAGCGGCTGCAGCGGGACGCGCAGGACCGAGGCGAGCAGCTCGGTAGGCAGCGCGCGCGAAGGCGACTCGGGTTCCTGCGCTCGAACGCAGAGCGTGGTGCAGAGGGCCGCGATCAGGGCGCCGCGGAGCGGGGAGCGAAGGGTGTGCATGGGTTCCTTGGGTCCGGGCTCGACTTCGAGCGGGTCTGGACCTAGGGGCCATGCCGCGAGGACCGCAGAGAACACACCCCGAAGCGACTCCGCCCTTCGGGCCAGCGCGTCCCACCCGCGCCGCGGTCAGTCTGATCGGCAGACGGGATTACGAGAGCGGACCTCGCGGAGCGATGACTTCCCCCGCGCCGGGCGATCCGGCGCCATGGCTTCGGCGCGAGCCGAGGCGAAGGAGACTCCCCATGCATCGAACGGCGATCACCTCTTCCCTTGCTGCGGCCTTCGGCTGGGCCGCTTTGCTCGGGAGCTGCTCTTCCGTGGACCAAGGCCCGAACGGCGCGCGCTCCGGATCTGCGGAGACCGCGACACCGGCGCACGCCGAGGGCGCAGGCGGCGTCTGTCCCGTGACCGGTGCGAGTGCTGCGGGTGCCAAGCCCGCGATGGCGCCAGCCGCGACGACTTCCTACACGAACCGCGACTGGTGGCCGCACCAGCTCGACCTCGACGTGCTGCACCGCAACGCGCCGCAGGCGAACCCGATGGGCGCATCGTTCGACTACGCGAGCGAGTTCGCGAAGCTCGATCTCGCGGCGGTGAAGCAGGACATCGCGCAGGTGCTCACCACTTCGCAAGCGTGGTGGCCCGCCGACTGGGGACACTACGGTCCGCTGATGATCCGCCTCGCGTGGCACAGCGCGGGCACCTACCGCATCAGCGACGGTCGCGGCGGCGCTTCCGCGGGCATGATCCGCTTCGCTCCGCTCAATAGCTGGCCCGACAACGCCAACCTAGACAAGGCGCGCCGCCTGCTCTGGCCGATCAAGCAGAAGTACGGGCAGCGCCTCTCGTGGGCGGATCTGATGATCCTGACGGGCAACGTCGCGCTGGAGTCGATGGGCTTCCGGACGCTCGGCTTCGCCGGCGGGCGCGAGGACGTCTACGAACCCGAGGTCGTGAACTGGGGACCCGAGACCGAGTGGCTCGGCGACCAGCGCTTCGCCGCGGGCCGCGAGCTCGAGAACCCGCTCGCCGCGACGCAGATGGGTCTCATCTACGTGAACCCCGAGGGCCCGAACGGCCAGCCCGATCCGCTCGCCGCGGCGAAGGACATCCGCACGACCTTCGCGCGCATGGCGATGAACGATGAAGAGACCGTGGCGCTGATCGCCGGCGGTCACACGCTCGGCAAGACGCACGGCGCTACGAGTCCGGCGAAGGTCGTCGGTCGCGAGCCGGAGGGCGCCAGCCTGGAAGAGCAGGGCCTCGGCTGGAAGAACAGCTACGGGACGGGCAACGCCGGCGACACGATCACGAGCGGCTTGGAAGGTGCTTGGACCTACACGCCGGTGAAGTGGTCGCACGACTACTTCGAGAACCTCTTCGACTACGAGTGGGAGCTCGTGGAGAGCCCCGCGGGCGCCAAGCAGTGGACGCCGAAGCCGGGGCAGACGGATCGGCGCGTCCCCGATGCGCACGATCCCAGCAAGCAGCACTTGCCGGTGATGCTCACGACCGACCTCGCGCTGCGCGTGGATCCGATCTACGAGAAGATCTCGCGGCGCTTCTACGAGAA
>JAEUHW010000194.1 GCA_016793245.1 Planctomycetota bacterium | reverse complement strand
CCGGGAGCGACGCGCTCCCGGGGTTGCATCGGATCGCCGCGATGGCAGAGCTGCGTCGGCGGCGGCGCCTCGAAGCGCCCGGCGTAGACCTGCGGAACCGCGCGCAGCGCGGTGACGCGCGCCTGCAGCTCGCGGTGCGCGCGCGCGAGTTCTTCGAGCGGCCCCGTGAGCGGCGCGTCGGCACTCGCGCGATCGCGCGAGCTCGCGACCTCGCTCCAGGTGCCGGCGTCGTCGCGCAGCGAGATGCGGTAGTCGATCGCCGTGCGATCGGCGAAGCGCGCCTCGCGATCGCGCCCCCACACCAGGCACTCCACCACGGCCGGGGCGGCGAGCTCGAGCTCGACCCAGCCGCGACCGGGCGTGTTCGAGATCCAGCTCTTCGCGTTGCCGACGATGCCGTCGCAGAGATGCTCGAGGCGGTGCTGCGGGTCGCCGGCGTAGTCTCCCGAGGACGCGACTCGCGCCGTTCGCGCGTGGTTCACGCCCTGCGCGTCCTGGAGCTCGAGCTCGTCGAGGCACGGCTCGCTGCCGTTGTTCGTGCGGTCGATCTCGAAGCGCAGCGCGGTCGCGAGCCGAGGGGCGAAGCGCTCCGTGTTGCGCTTCGAGCTCACCGCGGCGCGGCGCGGCGAATTGCTCGCGGGATCGGCGAGCGGCTCGGCTTCCTCGAGCGCGCGTTCGAGCTCGGCGAGCTCGGGCTCCAGCGCCGCGAGCTCGGCCGCGCGCTCCTCGCGCAGCTTCGCGAAGGGCCGCTCGCCGTGCTGCACGCCTGCGAACACCGCGACCAGCGCCGTGTAATCGCGCTGCGTGATCGGATCGAACTTGTGATCGTGGCAGCGCGCGCAGCCGACCGTGAGCCCCAAGAACGCGCTGCCCGTCGTCGCGACCATGTCGTGCAGCTCGTCGGCGCGCTGGTTCGCGGTGAGCACCGGGTCCGGCGACTTCACGCGATCCCACGGACCGCCGACGAGGAAGCCCGTCGCCTCGTCGGCGCCGAGCTGATCGCCCGCGAGCTGCTCGCGCACGAAGCGCTCGAACGGCAGATCCTCGTTGAACGCGCGGATCACGTAGTCGCGATAGGGCCACGCGTTCGGCCGCGGCTGGTTCGTCTCGAAGCCGTCGCTCTCGGCGAAGCGAACGACGTCGAGCCAGTGCCGCGCCCAGCGCTCGCCGTGGCGCGGGCTCGCGAGCAGGCGCTCGATCAGCGCCGCGCGCGCGGCGACCTCGTCGCGCGCCGCCTCCGCGACGTAGGCGGCGACCTCCTCGGGCGTCGGCGGGAGCCCGATCACGTCGAGGTACGCGCGTCGCGCGAAGCTGCGGGAATCGGCCGGCGGCGCCGCCGCGATCCCTGCCGTCGCGCGCGCGGCGTCGAGGAACGCATCGACGGGATGCGCGGCTCCACTCGCGGGAACCGCGGGACGGCTCAGCGGGCGAAAGCTCCAGTGCGCCTCGCCCGGCTCGTCCTGGGCCCGGAGCGCGCCGCAGGCTAACCCCGCGACCACGGCGCAGCGAGTGACGAGGGGACCGGGGGCGCGCCACATGTATCCAGGATGGACGGCTCGCGGCGGCGCGTCGAGTGCTCAGTGACCGAGCCCTGCGCCCAGAGGCGCAGGTGCACGAGGTCGGAGCGCGAGCTCCGCGAGCGAAACCCCGCCCTCGGCGCGAGCGAGCTCGCGCTTCTCGAAGCGTCGTTCCAGCTCTTCGAGCAAGGGCGGGAGAAGCTCTAGCGTGGGCGCCTCGGTCTCGAAGATCGCGCCGTCGCAGATCACCCGGTGACCGGTCCCGAGGAGCTGTTCGATCGTGCTCGTGATCGAGGTGATCTGGGACTCCCGATCGGCCCGCAAGGCGTCGTCCAGCGTCCAACGGATGTCGATTGGCACGAGCCCGGGAATGCGGCTCAGGCGGTTCGTGCGCGGCTGCGTGCACGTCACCACCACGACCGGGAGTGCGGAGGAGGAGGCGATCGGGCGCACCAGATCTTCGAGCGCGCGATCGGAGCCCAGCCGTTCGTAGTGAGCGATGGCTCGAACGCCGCAGAACGCTTGCACTCCGAAGAAGATCGCGAGCGCCGCGCGGAGCGCGCGACGCGAGGCGGGCCGCTCGGTTGACACTGCCAACCGGGCCACGCAGAGAAGCGCCAGACCCATCGGCAGCGCGAAGTAGCCTCCGAATTCGCGCACGCGCAGAAGAGCGGGCAGGATCAGATACGCTGGCGCAGCAGCGATCCACCAGGAGAGGGCTTCTGCTCGCGACGCCGAAGGCAACGCGAGGAGGGCGAGCCAGGCCGCGGGCACCCACAGAGCCTGCGGCGACACCCAGTCGAGCCAGGCGTGCTCGAGGAGATCCGCGAGCGCGAAAGCAGGCTGATACTCCAGGCAGACACCCAACCATACGCCGATGCCGGTGAGCAGGCCTCCGGAAGAGCCGACCATCGGCAAGCGCTGACGCAGTGCGTCGCCCGTGGTGTCGAGCGCGAGGAACGCCATCCCGAGGGGGAGCAGCAGCGCGCCGAGCAGGGTGAGCCTGCGCACCGAGGACGGCACACGAGCCACGAGCACGAGCAGGCCGAGTCCGAGCGCGTTCACGGGATGAGAGACCAACGCCAACAGGGCCGCGCAGATCAGCCACGGGAGCTTCCATGTCGCTCGGCGAGCGCGCATAGCGACGGCGAGAGCGAGCAGCGCGCTCGCGAGCTGCAAGGCGTGGACCTCTCGACTGCGGGCACAGAACCAGACGCTAGGGGTCAGCGCGAGAGCACCAGCGAGGAGCAGCGCTTCACCGCGAGCGGAACCGGCGAGGCGCGCCACCACGTATCCGGCCGCGACGGCGAGGGCACCGGAAGCGCGAGACACCCAGATCAGCGCGGCGTCCGCAGCGAGCCCGAGCTCGACCAGGATCCGCGCGAGGGGGAGGTAGCCCAAGTGGTATCCGAGCCCGCCATCGCCCATCGAAAGGGCTGCCAGGAAGACCTGCTCGTCGCCATGCCCGACCGCATCGGGCGTCGCCGCGTAGACCAGGAGCGCCGCCGATCCGATCAGCAGAGCGAGAACTCGATCACGCGGCCCCATGCCAGGGACGGCGGAAGTCTGACTCATAGAACACCTTGGATAGCAACGCGCCGATGGTACTCGAGGAAACGTAGCACCTTCCTCTCGGGAAGCGAGTGTGTTTTGCTGCGCGCGCCATGGAACACCACCTCTACCTGCTCTTCGCCCTCGCCGGCCTCGTCCAGGACCCCGTCTCCCCGCCCGTCGCGAAGCGCGTCGAGCACGTGCAGGAGTGGCACGGGCGGAAGTTCGACGACCCGTACTTCTGGCTGCGCGAGAAGACGAACCCCGAAGTCGTCGCCTACCTCCGCGCGGAGAACGAGTACACCGCCGCGCAGACCCGCGGCCTGGCTCCGCTGCAGCAGAAGATCTACGCCGAGATGGTCGGCCGGGTGAAGCAGACCGATCTCGGCCTGCCGGTGCGAATGGGCGCCTACGAGTACTACGCGCGCACCATCTCCGGTCAGCAGTACTCGCTCTACTGCCGCCGCGAGAAGGAAGGTTCACCGGAGCAGGTGCTGCTCGATCCGAACGCGATGGCGAAAGGACTCGCCTACCTCGGCATCGGCGCCCGCGCGGTGAGCGACGACGATCGCCTGCTGGCCTACAGCACCGACATCACGGGCTTCCGGCAGTACACGCTGCACGTGAAGGACGTCGCCACCGGCGAGCTGCGCGCCGATCTCGCGCAACGCGTGACCGCGGTCGAGTGGGCCGCCGACTCGAAGACGCTCTTCTACGTCACCGAGGATGCGGTGACGAAGCGCTCGAACCAGCTCTGGCGCCTCGAGCTCGGCGGCAAGGCCGAGCTGCTCTACGACGAGAAGGACGAGCTCTTCAACATCGGCGTCGATCGCACGAAGGACGAGCGCTACCTCCTGCTCGGCGCGATCAGCACCGACACCTGGGAGACGCGCGTGCTCGAGGCGAGCACGCCGCGCGGAGAGTTCCGCACCTTCCTGCCGCGCGAGAAGGGCCACAAGTACAGCCTCGAGCACCGCGACGGCTCCTTCTACGTGCGCACCAACAAGGGTGCGGAGAACTTCCGCCTCGTGCGCGTGCCGACGACGGCCGCCGATCTCGAGAAGGGCGAGGAGCTGATCCCCCACCGCGCCGACGTCCTGCTCAGCGGCTTCGAGCCCTTCGCCGACTACGGCGTCGCCATCGAGGACCAGGAAGGGCTCACGCGCTTCCGCGTGCTCGACTTCGCGAAGAGCGCGTGGCGCGACATCACCTTCCCCGAGCCGGTCTACGCGGCCTTCCCCGGGGGCACGCCGGAGTTCCGCTCGAGCAGCTACCGCGTGAGCTACCAGTCGCTGGTGAGCCCCTCCTCGATCTACGACATCGACTTCGCGACCCTCGAGCGCACGCTCCGGAAGTCGACCGAGATCCTCGGCGGCTACGATCCCGCGAACTACGCTTCGGAGCGCTTGTGGGCCACCGCGCGCGACGGCGTCCGCGTGCCGCTCTCGATCGTCTACGCGCGCCGCACGACGCCGAGATCACCGCGCCCGCTCTGGCTCTACGCCTACGGATCCTACGGCGCGGGCATGCCCGCCACCTTCGACAGCGATCGCCTCTCGCTCCTCGATCGCGGCGTCGTCTTCGCCATCGCGCACATCCGCGGCGGCGACGAGATGGGCGAGCGCTGGCACAAGGACGGCATGCTGATGAAGAAGCGGAACACCTTCACCGACTTCATCGACTGCGCCGAGCACCTGATCGCCGAGCGCTGGACCAAGCCCGAGCTCCTCATGATCGAGGGCGGCAGCGCCGGCGGCCTGCTGATGGGCGCCGTGGTGAACCTGCGCCCCGACCTCTTCCGCGCCGTCCACTCCGCCGTGCCCTTCGTCGATGTCATGAACACGATGATGGACGCCAGCCTGCCGCTCACCGTCGGCGAGTATCTCGAGTGGGGCAATCCCAACGAGAAGCCCGCGTTCGAGTACATGCTCTCCTACAGCCCCTACGACAACCTGAAGAAGGGCGCCTACCCGGCCACGCTGGTCACCACCAGCTTCAACGACTCGCAGGTCATGTACTGGGAGCCCGCGAAGTACGTCGCGAAGCTCCGTTCGCTGAAGACCGACCGCAACGCCCTGCACTTCAAGTGCAAGCTCGAGGCCGCCGGCCACGGCGGCGCGTCGGGCCGCTACGATCGCTGGAAGGACAAGGCCTTCGAGTACGCGTGGATGTTGGCGCAGGTGGGGATTCGGCACTGAGCCAGAGAGGCTCGGCTCCGTAGCCTCGACGCGCTCAACGCGCGCTCGGGCGGACCTCGTTCTCCCCCACCGGCGGAACGCCGTAGGCTGCCAGCGCTTCGTTCCGCAGCCGGAGATCGAAGCGCGAGGATGTCGATCTCTCGACACCGAGCGACCTGTCGGCCGTAGAGAACTCCAGGAGCATGCCGTTCCCGACCTCGAGCATCTTCGCGCGGTGCCCCTCGCCGCGACGGCGCAAGTAGAGATACGCCGCGAGGGGCTTCACCCACGCCGCTTTCGGCGTCATGGATCATCCGACGGAGGTCCGTCTCGGAGACATGACGCTGGATCATCCGCCTCGCCAGGTGCGGCCTGAACTCCAGGCCCCAAGGCCACCGCAAGAACCACGGTCTGCGCCGGGACAGGTCATCAGGAGTGGCAAGAGAGCCAACGGAGCCCGCGCGAGTCCTCGGGCCGCGAAGGTCGTTGTTCTCGAGCCAAGTTCCGAACCCTCGGACGGCTCGATCTCGCTCCGCAGCAGAGCGGTTAGGTGAACTCGTGAAAGCGAGAGGCGAGAGCGAGAGGCGTTCGAACGCAAGACCGCGCATGCGCTACGCCCGGCCCTACGGCGAAGCAAGCGCCGCGCCCGACGCGCGCTCACTACGTCGATGGAAATCGCGAGTCGACGCGCGAACGACGCGAGCGAGAAACGCGGAGCGTGGCGCGTCGTGCACGTCGCTTGCTGCGCCTCCGGGCGCGGCTCCGCTCCGTCAATAGACATCGTGCGCCGTTCCGGAGCCCGCTGGAGGCGGGGGCTCCGGAACTCATGCTCATGGGTGCGTTCGGACGTCGATGCGCGAACGACGTCGAACGACAGGGGTTCCCCGCCCGCGCGGAGGAAGGGCGGAGACCATCAATGCGAGGCTGCTCGGCTTCTTGACTCGGCGAGGTTCGCTCGCGGTCGACCGGCGTGCTTGTGGGGCTTCGGCAACTCGTGAAAGTCGAGCAGCCCTTGGCGGCGCCAGCCGGTGGTGAGGAGCCAGGTCGAAGCCGGCGCAACGGTCGCTACCGCTGGCGCAGTTGTGGGCGAGGCGATCGACGGCTGCTCTTTCCATCCATCGAACACGGGCGCGCTCGAGCAAAGGTCGATCGACGATGGCGCGACGACTCCGTGCTTCTTGCCGTTCTGCAACACGTAGCGCAACGCGTTCCGGGCCTGCGTCGGCGTCGAGATCACCTCGTCGTGATAGCGCTCGGGGAAGACCTTGCCGCAGCGGCCCCAGAGCTTGTTCAACGCGCGGGCCAGCGGACTCAGCAGCGCGTTCATAGCACGCGCGACGCACTCGCGATCGTCGGCCTCGACGAGAAGGTGCAGATGGTCCTTCTGAATCGAGTACTGAACGATCCGCATTCCGTGCCGATTGCTGCTCGCGCCGATCGCCGCGAGCACGAGGTTCAACGCTCCACCGCGGCGCAGCGAGGGCAGACCATCGCCGAGACGCACGGTGACGTGCAGCGGCTCGTTTCGCTTCTTCTTCGCGCGCTGACGGTGCGGCATGCCGGGCTCGTCGTTCTTCGGCTTCCGCCCCGCGCCCTTCCGCTTGCCGCCATGCTGACGAAACTCGAACTCGAGCTGATGAAACTTGCGGCGCATCTGGCTTCCTCTGCCTCCTTGCGCGTCGCCTTCCCCGACTTCGTTCCAGCATGTAGAACGCAAAAGGGCCGTCGTTGGTTTGCTAGAAAGTCGGATTCTTGATTGCGCGACGTTGTTCGCCGCGCGATGTCGCAGCCGCCGCGCGGGCGGGGAACCCATGTCGTTCGACGTCGTTCACGCGTCGACGTCCGATCGCTCCCGTCAACATGAGTTCCGGAGCCCCCGCCTCCAGCGGGCTCCGGAACGGCGTTCGATGTCTCTCGATGTAGCGGAGCCGCATCCGGAGGCGATGCAAGCGACGTGACCGCCGCGTTCGCTCTCCAATCGCTTCCGACATCGATCACGCGTCGACGCGCGGTGTCATTCGACGTCGTTCACGCGCGGCGGGCGCGGCGCTTGCTTCGCCGGAGGGCTGGCGGAGCGGTCGTCGCGCACCTCGCGTTCAGATGTTCGCGCTCGTCGTGGGTTCTGGTGCCGATCGCGCGTCGACGCGACCGCCGCGCTCACCCTCGCGTCGCGTTCGACATCGAACGCGCATCGACGCGCGATGTCGTTCGGCGTCGCTCATGCGCGGCGGCTGCTTCGCCGGAGAGCTGGCGGAGCAGTTCTCGCGGTACACGCGCCCGCACTAGCGGGGCCGAAGCGAAGCCCCTCTAGAGCTCCACGTGCCACCACACCCCGTCCGTCATGACGAGCGGGGCACTCGATTGCGGATCGAACGCGAAGGCCTGCGTGTAGAGCTGCGCGCCGGCGAGCAGCGGGTCGCAGGGGACGGTGCCGAGATTCCACTGCGCGTTCCCCGTGGCGCTGGTGAAGCCGGGCAGTGCGATCTCCGCCGACTGCAGCAGCCAGCAGCCGCTGAAGCCGAGGGGCAGCGGCAGGAGGCGCGCGCTGCCGAGCAGCTCGCGCGAATAGCCCATCAAGAGACCGGCCTGCGCGTTCGCGGGCGCGTTCGCGATCCCCGCGAGGATCGGCGTCGGGCTGCAGATCTGCGGCAAGCCGGAGGTGCGCTGCTGCGGTAGGCCAGCGTTCCCGCCGCACGCCCAACCGTAGTGCACGGCCGCGGGCCGCGGAGTGAGCCCGCTCGGCACGCGCTCGAGCTCGGTCGGCAGCGGGTCATTCTTGCGGGCGGTGAAGAGCAGCGTCGCTTCGCCCGCGTCCATCGCATCGCCGTCGAGATTGAGATCGCGGAGCTTCCAGCAGGTCGGCAGCGGGCGGTTGTTCGCCGCGAGCGGCCCGTTGTCCTGCAGCACGATGAAGTCGAGGCCGTCGGCGACGACGTCGAGCACGCGCCGGATCGGATAGCGGATCGAGCTCGCGCGGCGCGGGTCGTAGAAGAGCGAGACCTCGCCGGCGTCGTTCACGTCGCCGTCGGCGTTGCTGTCGATGCCGCGATAGATCAAACCCGAGCGCGTGGTGCCGGTGAGGTCGTCGGTGAGCGTCGAGGCGAAGTAGTAGGCGTGGCCCGCGGGGTTCACCGCGATCGGCTGCGTGGTGAACGCGATCGCGCCGAGCGAGGCCGTGAGGCGCCGCGTGTCGAAGGCGCTCGGCAGCACGCCCGTCGCGACGTCGGCGTTGAGCTCCCAGCCGCTGCGCACGGGCGCATAGGTGTTCGCCGACTGGAGCACCGCGGCGGCGTTGAAGAGGTTCCGGCGCTCGCTCAGGTCGGCGTAGTCGCCATCGCCGTTCAGGTCCTCGAGCTCGTAGACGCAGAGATCGTTCGCCTCCCAACCGAGGAGGCGCGCGTTGCCGCTCGCGCGGCGCGAGGAAGCGATGCGCTCGAACGCGCGGTAGTCCATGGTGACGGTGGCGTTCGCGCCCGGGACGCTGCGCAGCGAAGTCGCGCCCAACGCCACGCGCAGCTCGCCCGGCGACTGCGCTACGCCGTCGCCATCGACGTCCTCCGCCACGACGAGGCCGCCGTCCTCCACCGCGAAGTAGACGCGCACGCGCCCGAGCCGCGTCTCGTCGATCGAGACCTCGAGCACGCGCCCGACGCCGAGCAGCGTGCTCGCGTCGCAGAACTCGACGCGCTCGCTGGTCTCGACGATGTGATTGCCGTTCGCGTCCCAGCCGCGGAAGACGCGGAGGCGGCGCGCGCCGCCGACCGTGGCACGCATGTCGGTGGTGATGACGTTCAGGCCGGGCTGCGGCAGGTTCGCGGGGAGGAAGAACGGTTTCGAGCGCGCGTTGTCCTCCGGCGTCGAGGGCGGGAGCCCGGGGATGCCCGTGCCCCACTCGTCGTAGCACACCCACTTCCGCCCGTCGCTCGTGAGCTCGCACGCGCACCACGCCCAGCCGAGCGGCGGCGGTCCATCGCAGAGCGCCCAGAGCTCCTGAGCGGCGATCGGCGCTTGCGCGAGCGCGCAGAACAGCGCGAACGAAGTCGCAACGCGAGAGGTGATCTCAATCATGGCGCGGCTCGAAAGCGAGGGAGCGAGGGGCTTCGCCGCGACGCCCTTGGGCGGGCATGTCGCGGCGACGCAAAGCAGGACGGAAACCCGTGCCGCGGGAGGGCTCGGGCAAGTAGGTGACGAAGCGCGGCAACCGGAAGCTCAGGGGATCGGAGCGCAGGAAGCCCCCGCCCTTCACTCCGGGCGAGGTACGCGGATCCAGGCGATCGTCGCGGTAGACGAACTCCTCCAGATTGCCCGTGAGGTCGAGAATCCCATAGGGGCTCTCATCCCCGAGGCAACATCCGCTGGCACGCGGAAGCAGCGGCGCCGGCGCGGCGGGGTCCGTGTGCTGACCAAAGCAGCTCGCCCAATCGAAGCCACTCCCCCACGCGAAGATGCGCCCGTCGGCGCCGCGTGCCGCGAGCTCCCACGAGACCGCCCAGGGCAGCTCGTAGATCCAGGGGGAGCCGCGTTCTGCTTCCCGCTCGGTCGCGTAGGTGCACCACGCGAGCGCATCTTCGTAGCGGATCGAGCAGACCGGCAGAGCCCCGAGCTCTGGCGGCGTGATCGCGAGCGTCTGCGCGTCGATGCTCCAGGGGGCGGGCTCGCTCTCGTTCCGCCAATCGCGCGGGAGGTGCTTCGCGACCGAGCCGCCGCGCTCTTGTTTCCAGCGCAGGACCTCCAAGTACTCGTCGAAGCGGAGCTCCGCGCGCGCGAGATAGAACGGCTGGATCTCGCGGAGCTCGAGCGGCGACGTTTGGAACGAGCGCCCGCGATCGCCGCCGGAGAGGAACGCGGCCCCCTCGATGCGCGCAAAACCCGCGGGCACGTCTCCGACGCGATCGAGCTGCGCGCGCAACGCGGGCTCGTGCTCCTCGATGCGCGCATCGAGGTAGAGCGGGAGCCGCGCATCGATGTAGCCCTCGGCGCGGATCCAGAGCAAGTACGAGCCCACCGGAAGCGCGCGCGGGAGATCGACGAGCGCGAAGCGGTTCGCGGCGACGGCGAAGAGCGGGTACAGCGTGCGAGGCCCTGCGGGATCCGCGGGATCGACGGCGTAGCTCTTGCCCGGTGTCCACGCGGCCTCCGCGGGGAACTCGAGCACGCGCCCGGTGCGATCGCACGGCACCGGCAGCAAGCGCTCGCTCAGCCAGCTCTCGCGCGCGAGCTCGCGTTCCTCCACGTAGCGGAAGAGATGCACGCTCGCCTCGGCCGGTGTTACGGCGAGGGTGAACGGTCGCAGCGTGGACGACGTTGCGAGAGTCTCGGGCGCCAGGCCCGCGAGACGCTGGAGATCGCGCTCCAGCTCGGCGCTCCCCGCGGCGCGCGCAAATTCGAGCCCCGGCTCGAGCAAGGCGCTCTGCGCCTGCTGCCGCTGCTCTTCGTCGAGCACCGCGGCGAAGCGCTGCAGCTCCTCGAGGCGTTGCCACAGCAGCGCCTGCGCCGCATCGCGCAAGGTCACCCCGCTCGCGCCGAGGCGCGCGCGCTCCGCGCGTTCGCTCTCGTCGAGCGGGCGCTTGTACTTCGCGATGTCGAGCGCATCCAAGCGACGATGCGCGGCCGCGAGATGATCGTAGCTCGCTCGCAGCTCCGCCTGGCGCGCAGGCAGCGCCGCGAGGTACGCCTGGGCCTCGCGCTCGAGCGCGCGCCAGCGCAACACGTCACGCCCGAGCAGGAAGAGTGTCGCGAGCACGAGCGCAGCGGCCGCCGTCGCGGCGGGGATCGCGATCGAGGGATGGCGCCGCGCGCTCTGCACGCTTCTACGCCAGAGCCCCGGCGGGCGCGCGACGATCGGGCGTTGCGCGAGGAAGGCGCGCAGATCCGCCGCGAACGCAGCAGCGGAGGGATAACGATGTTCCGCTCGCTTCTCGAGCGCCTTCGCCGCGATCACCGAGAGCTCCCACGGCACGAGGGGTGCGCGCCGATGCGCTTCGACGGGCACCTCGCGCAGCACGCACTCGAAGATCTCGCGCGAGTCCGCGCCGTCGCGCAGCTCGTACGGCGGCGCGCCGACGAGCGCTTCGTAGAGCACGACCCCGAGCGCATAGACATCGGTGCGCCCATCGAGCGCGCCGTGCTCGCGCGAGATCTGCTCGGGCGCCGCGTAGAGCGGCGTGCCCGCGAACCCGCCCGTCGCGGTGAGCGCCGCTTCGTCCGCGAGACGCGCGACGCCGAAGTCGACGAGGCGCGCGGCGCCGCGCTCGTCGATCAGCAAGTTCGCCGGCTTCACGTCGCGATGCAGCACGCCGTTCTGATGCGCGTGCTCGAGCGCCTCCGCGGTCTCGGCGAGCAAGCGCGCGATGCAGGTCGCATAGCTCGCGTCGCGCGCCTGCGTTCCGCTGGAGCCGGACCGCGGCGCCTCGAGGTCGGTCGTCGCCTCGGCGAACGCGCTGGTCGAGCGGCGTTCCCTCACCTCGCCGAGCAGATGCTCGACGCGGCGCTGCGCGAAGGGCACGCGATGCAGCGCGCGCAGGCGCTGCTCGAGCGAGACGCCGCCGCGCACGAGCTCCATCGCGAGGAACGGCGGCTCGTGCGCGAGGCCCGAGCGATAGATCGCGACCAAGTGCGGATGCGCGAGGCGCGAGAGGGCCGCGACCTCGCGCTCGAAGCGCTGACGGGCGTCGCCTAGGGCAAGGCGATGCGCGGGCAGGAGCTTCACCGCGACGCGGCGCGCGAGCACGCGATCGCGCGCTTCGTAGACGATGCCCATCCCGCCGCGGCCGAGCTCGCGCAGCAGCTCGAACTCCTCGACGCGCTGCAAGGGCGCGTTCGCCTCCGCGCGCGCGGCCGACGGCGCGAGGTCGAGCTCGCCGATCGCGAGCAGACGCGCGTGCAGCGCGCGCAGCCCTTCGGCCTGCTCGGGGAAGCGCGCGCAGAACGCTTCGAAGTCCCCGCGCCCTTCGTGGTGCTCCTCCAAGTAGAGCGCGAGCAGGTCCTCGCACGAAGCGAGGTCGGCGGCGGTCGTCGCGCGCGAGGGGTTCGAGCTCACGGCGCGTCGCTCCGCGGCGCAGCCGCGTCCACGGGGCCTTCCTCCAGCCAGCGCGCGAGGCGCGCTTGTGCCCGCGACAGCAGCGCGCGCACCGCGCCTTCGGTCGGCAGCCCGAGCTCGGCGCGGATCTCCTCGTTCTCCAGCGCGAGATAGCGGCGCAGGAAGATCACCTCGCGCTCGCGTTCGGGCAGCGCTTCGAGGCCGAGCCGCACGCGTTCCTCGAGCTCGTTCCCCCCCGCGATCTGCGAGGGCGAAGGCCCGGACGCGATCAGCTCGGGAGCGCGGCCTCCATCGAGCGAGCGCACGCGTTCGGCGTCGCGCTTCTGCGCCGAGAGGGAGCGCAAGCGCTGCAGCACCTCGTTCTCGGCGCAGCGCAGGAGCCAGGCCAAGAACGAGCCTTCGCCGCGGTACTCGAAGTGCTCGAGCTTCGCGAACGCCTTCATCAGGGCGTCCTGCACCGCGTCCTCGCTGTCGGCGAACGCGGCGTAGCGCCCGCGGACGAGGCGCTTAAGCGCGGCGCGCAGACGCTCGCGGTAGCGGCCGAAGAGCTCTTCGGCCGCCGCGGCATCGCGCGCTTGCGCGCGCTCGATGAGGGTGCGGGTGTGTGCGTCCACGAGATGGCGAGCGGGCCCCTCGCCGAGGGGCCCCGAGGCAAGCCTACCCGTGGAACAATGCGCTCCGCCCGAGGTCGCACGAGCGGAGCGGATTTTCTCTCCGGCTCAGTTCAGCACGATCGAAGTCGCGTCGCTGAGGCCGAGCCCGCCACCCGGGCAGAGCATGATCCACTGCCCGCAGACCTGCAGGCCGCAGAGCAGGGAGTTGCTCGGAATCGGCAGGGGGAACGATGCCTGACCGCCGCACGCGCCGGGACCGCCGCCGATCGCGACGCCGGGCGAGAAGAAGTTCGGGATGCCGATCTCGAGCGGGCCGCAGAGGCCGATCGGGATCTGAACGCAGGGGCCCCCGATGTTGAGCATCAAGACCGCGGTTCCACCGAGCGGCGCTTGATCCAGCGTGATGCCGAAGCACCGGCTCGGGATCACCGGCTCGCCCTGGACGCCGATCTGCGGTTGGCACGGAGCGCAGCCCGGACCCGAGCAGCCCTGACCGAAGAGGCGCGCGGGCGCGGGGCGACGCGCGAGGCCGACAAAGTGGCGCGCCGGCTGTACACGAGCGTAGCGGCAGCAGTTCTGCACGTTGCCCGCGGTGTCGAGGGTGACCACGGTGCCCTGGTCATCGGTGACGAAGAGCGCGCGAGCGCAGGGATCGAGGGTGATGCCGCGCAGGGAGAGCGGCGCGGTCTGGCTCGGGCAGAGCACGCGGAAGACCTGGCGCACGCGGCACTGGCCGCCGCCGAGCACCAAGTTCGCGACCTGGCCCGTGGCGTCGCAGACCCAGAGGCTGCCGTTCGCGGGGTCGATCTCGACGCCGGTGAGCGGGGAGTTCAGGCCCGCGGGCAGGCGGCAGAAGTCGCCCAGGTTCCCGAACTGGCAGGGGCGGAAGTCGTAGTAGCCGACGTGCACCGCATCGGTGAAGTACATGCGGCCCGCGTCTTCGTCGACCGCCATGCCCGTCCAGCCGCTCGTCGCGATCTGCGGGATCACCACGCGGCAGATGCCGCGGCAGTTGAGGTCGGTGGCGACGAGCAGGAAGCCGTCGGTCGTGTACACGTTGCCGGTGCAGGTGCCGTAGGCGATGCCGCCGGCGGGGTCGGCGATCGGGTTCGACAGGCTCACCGAATCGCAGATCGCGAGCGCCGTGCAGTCGCGCTGGAACTCGTGGATGCGCGGAACGGGCAGCGCTCCGGTGCCGGTATCGAGGCCGAGCAGGCTCTGGGCCGAGGCGAGAGCGGGGGCGCCGAGCGACAGCGCGAATGCGAGCAGGCCAGTGCGGAGGTGCATGGCGGGTTCTCCTCTAGGGCGGGTTCTTACCGCGGGATCAATGCGATCGAACGGCGCGCGCACGGGCGGCGCCGGAAATCCCGGGGGGAGATCGTCGACGTCGGTGGTACCGCAGACGAACGAGCGGTGTGACCGAGAAAGACGCAAAGCGCATCGCCAGGGTGCCGTGCCCGTCGACATTCCGCGGCGGAGGCCGAGCCGAGAGCTCCCTCAGCGCCCGCGCGACTCCTCGTACGCATTCAGGTGGAAGAGGTACTCCCACCAGTTCGCGAGCCGCCCATCGGACGCGCGCCCCGCTCGTCGCGGAAGGTGCGCGAAGAACCAGCGCTGATAGCTCCGGTGGTGGTCGGGGCCGCCCCAGGTCTCGCAGGAGACGAGAGGCGTCAAGCGCGGCTCCTCGAGCGGCAGCGGCCAGAGCTTCCAGTCGGCGGCGTTCGAGGGGACCGCGCGGGGATTCGCATAGTCGTAGTCCTTCTCGCCGTTCACCGGGAAGTGGCAGTTGCCGACACCGCCGAGACCGGGGTGCTTCGCGTCGTACGCGGAGAACCGCTCCCACGCCGAGCGACGTTCCTCCGCGCGCCACTTGCCGACCTGCGGCTCGTAGACGTGCGAGAGGATCGACTCGGTCATGTGCCCCAAGTCGTGGATCATCTCCGCGACGCCGCGCTCGTAGTTGAAGCCGAAGATCACGAAGAGGCGCTGCGCCTCCTCGACGTCGAGGCCGGGCGAGTTACACCAGTACGCCTTCGGCCCCACCATCTGCGTCTCGTAGAAGCCGAACGCGGGCCCGCCGAACATCCACACCTCGTCGATCGTTCCGTTCGCGACCAGCGCCGCGAGCCCGTGCTCCTCGACGAGCTTCGCGTAGTCGAGGCGATCCGGATCGTGCCACTTGCCCGCGGCCTTCGCGGCGAGATAGCTCGCGTCGTCGTACGCGAAGCCGTCGACCTTCCGTGGATACACGTCGAGGTCGCGCCACTCGACGATGCGGTGCTTCACGTAGCCGCCCGAGGCGCTGTAGAGATCGCGCCGGAACTCCTCCGCGAGGGTCCGCGGATCGTTCCAGCCCGCGTGCTTCGAGAGGCGGACCTCGCCGCCCCCACCGTCCGCGACGAGCGGATCGAAGTTCAGCACCAGCACCTTCGGCTGCAAGACTGGCTCTTCGTACCAGACCGGGTGCGCGAAGACGCCGTCCGTGACGAGCGGCAGCGGGTCGTCGCTCGCCGCGGGTGCGTAGGGATCGAAGCAGACGATCTCGCAGGTCGCGGCGTCGAAGATCGCGACTTCGCCCCAGGGCAGGAGGCAGAGCGCGCGCGGCTCTTCGAGACGACGCCCTGCCACACCGCTCGAAGCCGGCCATGTGCGGATGAGCTCACCGTTCGCGGAGTGCAGCGTCACGCCGCCCTCGTCGAGCGAGACCGCGAGGAGGTCGCCGCGAGGCGTGACGAGGCTCTCGTTGCCTTTGCGATGAGCGACTCGCTGCTCTCGTCTCAGCAGCGTCGACGGCGCGGGCGACCGCCGCTCCACGTGCGGACCGAGCCAAGGTCGCAGCCGACCGGGAGCCAACACGCTGAACCAACCATCCTCGGGTCTCGCGTGAAGGACGAAGCTCCGCGTCGCATCCTCGTAGCGAAGCTCATCCGCGGCGTGTAGCCACGGTACCCAGAGCTCGACGACGGCGCTCGAACGTCCGCTCTCGTCCACGGCGGCGACCCCGAAGACGAAATCCCCAAGATGACTCGGCAGCTCCACCGGCTCGCAAGCCTCGAGCTCTACGAGGTGCTGCCAGGGTGCTTCTCGGAGATCGCGATAGCGCTCGCGCCGCAGCACTCGATACGAGCGTGCGGCGTGCTCCGCATCGATCTCGCGTGCGGGCTGCCAGACCAGATTCCGTTCCCACGGATTCCTCCGGGGCTGCGGTGTGAAGCGCAGCTCGCGCGGAGGCGCGGGTCCGTCCGCCGAGCCGAAGTCCGTCGCGAGCGCGATCTCGCAGCGAGGACCGCCACCGCGCAGCGCATGCTCGTTCAGCTCGTCGATCGAGATCCAGAACGCCGTCGCGCGATCCTCCAAGCGCACCTGCGCCAGCAGCGAGCCACGCACTCCGCGACGATCGAGCTCGCCGAAGGGGTTCGGCTGCGCGCGGAAGCCGTTCGGCGTGCCGCGTTCGACGACGGCACGCGGCGGCAAGCGCAGCAAGCCTGCGGCATCGGTCGTGCCGACGATCTCCGGCGTCTCGGACCACTCGAGGTCCTCGCCGCGCCTGTAGAGACCGATCTCCGCGCCCGCGAGCGGCTGGCGGTTCACGTCGAGGCAACGCAGCCAGGTCTCCTCGGGCGTCGCGAGGAAACGCTCACCCGCTACGCCGCGCGGCAAGGCTCGCGAGCGATCGAGGTAGAGCGCATCGCTCGGAGTGAAGAGCTGCTCGTACGAAAGCTCGCCTTGGCTCGAGCGGGCGATCACTCGATCGGAGAGCTGCAGGACGGCACTTCCACTTCCCGAAGACGAGCGCTCGACGAGCGGACCGTCGGCGGCGATCGGCGGAGGGACTCCGAGCTCGCGCACCAGCGCATGCAGGAGGCCCCAGGAGGTAACTCGCATCACCGAGGTGCCCCAAGACGTCCCCCAGGCGAACGACGTCCCGAGCGCGATACAGCCTTGATCGCCGCGTCTCGACTCCGGCCCGTCGAGGGGCGGCACGCAGTCCTTGTTCGCGCGCGCATAGACGATGCGATCCAGGCGCACGCGCGCGCGACACGAGGATTCGCCCTCCACCCCCGGAGCCGCGGCCAAGAGCTCGTTCAGCAGGTCGAGGTGCCACTGCACGTGGTGCTCGATCGAGAACGTTCCGCAGACGTTCCGCTTCTCGTGGAAGCGCTCGACCCACCGGGGATGCACGACGCAGGTGATGGCCCACGCCTCGAGCTCCTCGCGGCGCGCATCGTTCGCGCGCGAGAGCTCCTCGCCGCGGGGCTCGATCCGGAAGTGCAGCTCGCGCGCCTCGGCGACGTAGGGCCAACGCACTTCGATAGTGCGCTCGCCGCGCACCTCGAGGCCGGCGGAGAGGCGCCCGCGATCGAGCTCGACGCCGTCGACGCTGCAGACCCACGTGAACTCGCTCGCGGGGCTCCTGCCCGTGTTCACGACGTGCGCGACGAAGCGCAGCTCCTCGCCCGGCTCCCAGCGCAGCTTCGCACGAGCGCTCAGCTCGGCGAGCGCTGCCGGATCCAAGCCTTGGTAGCTGGTCTTCCGCGGCAGGATCTCGACGTGCGTGACGCAGAGATCGGGCAGCGGCAGGTCCTCGTCGAAGCTCGGCTCCGACGCATACGAGAACGAGTGCACGCGCTCTCGCGGGAAGCGCTCGCCGCCGTGCGGGAACTCGTGCGGCTCCCACCACACGCGGACCCAAGCCCCTTCGTCGCGCACGATGCAGCTCGTATCGCGACGACCGCCCTCGAGGACGATCTCGTCGGCGCGCACCGCGGCGCCGAACGAAACGAGCCACGCGAGGAAGACCAGGGTCTTTCGCACGTGGCTCGTCATCGTCCGCTTCCTCGGCGCTCAGCCCTTGCCGCTCTTCTTGCCCTTCGAGCCATTCGACTTCGACGCTTGCGGCGCTGCCGCGCTCGCGGGCGCCGATGCAGGAGCAGGCGCGGGAGCGGGCGCCGCGGCCTTCGGCGCGGGCTTCAGCTCCATCGGCTTCTCGGCCGCCTTCTCCGCATGAGCCTTCGCCTTGGCCTTCGCCGCGTCGCGCTCGGCGTGCGAGCGCGAAACTTCGGCGAGCGTGTTCGCGACGGCCTTCTGCATCGCGCCGGCATCGTTGCCCGTCGCGCGCGCGGCGGCGCGCGCGAGGTCGTTCAAGGAGACGATGCCTTCGACGGCGCCGTGGTCATCGACCACGATCAAGCGGCGCAGGCCGTGCTGGCGCAGGCGCTCGTGCGCGCGCTCCAAGCCCTCGCTCGCGCGGCAGGTCACGACCTGCGTCACCATGATCGTCTCGATCGGGATCTCGCTGAGCTTGCGGCCCTGCGTGTAGGAAGCCATGCAGAGATCGCGATCGGTGACGACGCCGAGCAACGCGTTCGTCATGGGCTCGACGATCGGCACGACACCGCAATCCTTGTCCCACATGATCCGCGCGGCTTCGCTCAGCGGTTCGAAGGGACCACAGCAAGCAGCGGGTTGGCTCATCACTTCGGAGATGTTCATCGGAGGATCCTTCGGGGCGCGGCGCAGGCGGAGTCTCTCGGCAGCGCCGACGCGTTGAGTTCTTGAACCCGAGATAACCCGCTGCCTCTCGGCTGGCAAGGGGCCCAGGGGCGGAGAGCGCGCTTCTTCATGCGAGCACTCCCCACATCCGCTCGCCGAGCACCAGCGCCGCGAGGGCGCCCGCGCCGAGAGCCAAGAGACCCGCGCGCCGGAGCAGCTTCATCTGCCACCACATGAGGAGGCCGCTCAGAGCCCAGATCACGAGCGCCGCGGCCATGAGGTCGACCAGCAGCGCCCAGGCGGTCCTAGGACCCAGCTCCGCCGGATAGCCATGCGCGGTGTGCAAGCGCAGCAGGAAGCTCCGCAGCGAGCGCGCCGGCTCCGCGCCGGCGGGATGCACGACGAGCTCCCCCTTCGCCAAGTCGTAGCTCGCGCGGCGCTTCTCGCCGTCCGCGAGGAGGCCGAGCTCGAGCACCGGAGCCGAGCGCACGCGGAGCTCGCTCGGGGCAGGGCCGGCGGTGCGCATGGCCGCGAGAGCGGCCTCCGTCGCGCTGGCGAGCGCTTCGCGCACGACGGGCAGCTCGATCGCGCGGCGCTCGGGCTCGCCTCGCGCCGCTCGGGGACGCTCGGTCCAGCGCGCGGAGCCGTTCGGTTCGTCGATGCTGAGCGCGTGGTCCAGATCCGCGGTGCGCCCCTGCAGCGCGAGACGCCCGCGATAGCGAACGTCGCTCCGCGGGTCGAGCGTCCAGCTCGGCTCGCCCACTCCCTCGAGGACCTGTTGCGCGAGCTCGAGGGGGAGCGGTAGCGACCGACGCCCCTGCGCGTCGAGCTCCGCCGCGGGGAGCGTTCGCGCTTGGCCCTCCGCCCCCACACCAGGGTGATTGAAGAGCCAGGCCGTGACGCCGTAGAGCACGACGAAGGGCACGAGCGCGAGCCCGGAGTAGAGATGAAAGCGGCGCACGAGCTTCATCGCGCTGGAGAAGCGCCAGCGCGGTCGACGCACGAGTGCCGGGAACGGCGGCGCGTGGAGGAGCCGGAGGGACATCAGCGACGCAGCTCCAGCACTTGCGGATTGCTCACGAAGACGACCGCGCCGTTCGCGTCGGCGACGAAGAAGCCGTGATGGAGCTCGAGGTCGGAGAAGATGCCCGCGGGCGGCACGGCGATGGAGGCACTCCCCTGCCCCTGCGCATCGAGGGTTCCCACGGTGCGCAGCAGATAGGTCGAGTTCGCCAGCTGCAGCGTCGCGATCATGTAGGCGTCGAACGCGAGCGCGAGCTCGAGGTTCGGACCGAGATAGAGACCCGGCGTCGTCCCCGACGCGCTGCCGAGCACCGCGTAGAGCTGACCGGCATGGGAAGGACCGGCGTCGAGCAGGAGATGCTGCAATCCTCCCTGCACGCGCGAGAGGCGCTCGCGATCGGCGTAGAGCGGCCGCGGCGCGGAGCGCGTGTCGAGCTGCACGTGGCTCAGGCTGCAGCTCGTTCCCAGCGCGTCGAACTCGAGCGCGTAGCTCTGCACGCTCTCGCCGAGGGGAGCGAGATCCCAGGTCACGATCGTTTCCTCGGGCGCGGCGAGCGGTCCGCTCGTCGTCGGCGGGAGAGCGCGGCGCTGGTTCTGCGCGTCGAGGTAGACCAAGCGATAGCTCAGCGGATCGATCGGCGTGCCGACGGCCTGCACCTGCAGCACGACCTCCTGCAGCAGCCCCGGCGCGCGATCCTCGATGCGGAAGCGCGAGATCGCGCGGAAGTTGTAGAGGTTGCAGGAGATGGTGACGACGGCGTTGGGATCGAGCTGGAGGAGCGTGGCGTCGTTGGTCGTGCTCGCGGCTTCGTCGGGCAGGTTCGGCGCCGTGGCCTGGCAGGTGTTCAGCCACCCGGCGAACTCAGAGCCCGGCGCGCCGCGGAAGCTCGGGACGATGGCGGTGCGCAGGCCGAGCGAGCACGAGCTGCTCGGGCATTGCGCGGCGAGCGGCGCGAGCGCGCCGCCGAGGCTGGCGAGGAGAAGAGCGGAGAGGTTGCGCATGATCGATGCTCCCGTGAGAGAAGGGCCGAGGTTCGCGCTCAGTCGCGCGAGAAGGCGGTGAGGGTCGGGGCGTCGTGCGGCGCGAGCACGTGCACGACGAGGCGCGGCGGATCGACGGGCTCGACGCGGACGAACGCGAGCGCGCCGCCGCGGACCAAGAGCTCCTGGTGCTGCGTCGCGAACGGCAGCTCGGGGAGCAGCTCGCGCCAGCCGTGCTCGCGCTCGAAGACCTCGAGGGAGCGCGCGGCGCCGCGCGCGGGCAGCGTTCCTCCGGCGAGATACGCGCGCTCGCCGAGGACAGCGGCCTGCGCGGAGAGGCGCGTCGCGCGCGGCGCGCGCTCCGTCCGCCAAGCGCCGCTCGCGAGGTCGAGCACGTCGACGATGTCGACGGCCTCGAAGCGCTCGCCGAGCCCGCCGACGAGATAGGCCTCGGAGCCGAGGACGAACGCAGCGCACGCGCGCCGCGCGCGCGGCAAGCGCCAGCCGGTCTCCACGACGCGCGTGGCCTCTCCCGCGAGCTCGACGCGCAGCACCTCGAGGCACGCGCGGAACGCCAGCTCTTCGCCGCGCGCCGGATCGTAGTCGAGGCCGCCGAGCAGCCAATGCGCGCCGTGCGCTTCGAGCAGCGCGGCTTGCGTGCGCGGCTGCGGCAGCGCGAGCGATGGAGTGAGCTTCCACGTGCGCGACGCGCGATCGAGGGTCCACGCGGAAGAACGGCTGCGCGCCTCCTCGGCATCGGCGCCGAAGCCGCCGAGCAAGTGCAGCTCGCCGCGGCGTTCGCCCGCGAAGCACGCCGCGGACTGCAGGCCGGAGGGGAGCGCGGGCAGCTCCTCCACCGCGAAGTCGCACCAGCGCAGACGCAACGCGGCACGAGCGAAATCGTCGGCGTCGAAGCGATGCGCTTCCGCGCGGCGATTGCCGCCGATCCAGGTGAGCGCGTGCGCGTCGGCATGCACGCTCGCGCGCTGCACGCCGAGGTCGCGCGGCAGCTCGAGCGTGAAGCGCTGGAAGCAGTGCGCGCCCTCGACGGAGAGCACCTCCGCGTGCGTGAGATGGCCCGTGCGATCCGCGCCGCCGAGCGCGAGCACGTGCGCGTCGTCCCACGGCAGCAGGCGATGGAAGATGCGGGGGAACGCGAGGCGCGCGCGTTCGATCCAGCGCTCACGATCTCGCGCCAGCTCCCAGAGCACGCCGTCGCCGCTCGTCGCGAAGCAGCGCTCGCCGAGAGCGCAGGCCGCGGTCCCGAAGCCGGGCCCCGGGAGTGCGGGCCCGGCGACCCACGCCGCGGAAGGCGTTCCCTCCGCGGTGAGCGCGAGCAGCTCGACGGCCGAGCTCGCGCCGTCCGCGTGCATGCCGCCGACGAAGGCGAGCGCGTCGCCGTGTGCGGTGAGCGCTGCCGCGCGGCGCGGCGACGTCGGCGCGACGAGCGCCTCCCACCGCAGCGGGCGCTGATCGAGGCGCGCCGTCCACGCGGTGCGGAGCCACGCGGGCTGCTCTCCGCCGAGCGTCCAGCCCCCCACCACGTAGACTCGATCGCCGACGACGCAGGCGTCGTGCGAGGAGCGCGGCTCGGGCAGCGGGTTCAGCTCCTCCCACGCGCCGCGCGCGGGATCGAAGCACGCGACCGAGGCGAGCGAGCGTAGCTGCTCGGGCTCGCCGGCCGCGTTCTCCGCGCGGAGGCCGCCGAGGCGATAGAGCCGGCCGCTGTGCGCGACGAGCGCGGTGCCCTGGACCGCGAGTGCCGGAGCGAGCGCGGTCCAGCCCGCGTGCGGCTTGGCGAGGTCGAGGCGGAGGTGGCGCTCGCTCAGGTTCTCGCGCGAATGCGCGTGGGCGCGGCCGACGTGCCCCGCGGCGACGTGCACGGCGTCGCCGAGGCGGGCCGCGCCGAAGCTGGAGAGCCCGACGGGCAGGCGCGGGACCTCGAAGACCTCCTGAGCGGGGAGGGAAGAGCCGAGGGCGAGGACGGCGGAGGCGAGCGAGAGGGCGAGGCGAGGCATGGCGGGTCTCCGTGGGCGGCGCGCCAAGAGACCACGTCAGATTTTGCGAGTCAATCGCAATTTCAAAGCCGGGACGAGGGCCTGGACCTGGGGTCCCTTGACTTCCGGCGGGCCTCCGGGCGAGCTGGGGGTCTCCCTCGAGGAACCCCGCATGGCCGCGCTGCCCGCCGATCCGAAGACCGAGCTCGTGAACGCCCTCGCTACGCTCGACGCGATGCTCGTGAAGGAGCGCGGCCCGGCGCGCGCTTCCCTGGAGTGGGCCGCGCGCGCGCTGCGCGCCGCGAAGGGCGCGCTCGAGGAGCGCGATCAGCAGCTCGAACTCGTGACGCAGCCCGAGCTGCAGACCGCAAAGGAGCTCCTGCGGGTTCGCGAGGAGCTGAAGGCGCTGCAGCAGCGCGCGAGCAAGATGGAGGAGCGCGCGAAGGAAGCCGAGGCGCAGCTCTCGATCGAGAAAGCGACCCAGCGCGAAGAGCGCAAGCGCATGGCCGAGCTCGAAGCGCGCGCGAAGAGCTACGACGCGCTCCTCCAACGCGACACGAACGCCTTCGATAGCTTCATGGATCGCGCGCTCGATCCCTCGAAGTCGAAGAAGAAGTAATCCCCTTCCCTTCGCGACACCGACGCCGTCGGCGCTTGGGTTACGGCCTTAGGGTGCCAGTAACTTTTACCCGGGGGTCGGACACCCCGGTGAAAACGTTCCTGGCACCGTACGTCCGGGGTCAACCCGAAGACGATTCGCTTATTGGACGGTGAGCCAGAGGCCGTTGGTGAGATAGAGGCCGAGGCCGGTGGAGTTGAGGCAGAGGCCGAGGCCTTGGGCGAAGACGTCGCCGCCGCAGAGGGAGGGATCGAGCGGGATCGCGAGCGGGATGCGCGCGCCGCCATCGCAGGGCGCGGTGCCACCGGGGATCGCGGCGACGGGGAAGGGACCGACGCTGAGGGGCGGCGGCAAGACGGCGACTTGCAGCGGTCCGCAGAGACCCGGGATCGCGATCGGTCCGCCGGCGATGTTGAACCAGAGGAAGAAGCGCGTACCCGGCTGCGCATCGCCGACCAGCAAGGCGAAGCTCGGGTTCGGCGTCACGCTCTGACCGTCCGCGGCGAGGAAGGGCGTGCACGGCGCGCAACCGGGTCCGGAGCATCCCGCGCCGAGACGGCGCGGCGGCGCGGGCTGCCAAGCGAGACCGACGAAGCTCGGCGAGCCACTCGGCGTGGGCAGCGAGCAGCAGCCGAGCGCATTGCCGGCGAGATCGAAGCGCGCGATGCCGTAGCGCCCGTGCGAGAGGTAGAGCTCGCCCGCGCAGCGATCGAGCGTAATGCCTTGCACCGGCGTCGGCAGCGCGCCGCCCGGGCACGTCGCCTGGAAACGGAAGCCGACGCGGCAGACGCCCGGCGTACCGGTGACGAATACGTTGCGCACGAAGCCGGTGTCGTCGCAGACCCAGAGCGAGCCGTCGAAGCGATCGAGCTCGATGCCGGTCAACGTGGCTCCCGCGGTAGACGCCGGCAGAGGGCAGAGCAGATCGACCGATGCGATCGGACAGGTCGCTCGCACGCGACCGATCGCGTTGTTCGCCGTGGTAAAGAGCAGCGAGTTGCTCCGCGGATCGAAGGCGAGGCCGGTCCAGCCTCCGCCCGGCGTCGCCGGGATCGCACAGCGATCGATCACGTTGCAGTCGGCATCGATGCGGACGAGCACGGCGCCGTCGGTGATCCAGCGGCTCCCGTCGCGCGCGTCGAGCGCGATCCCACCGAAGGGCGCGGCGATGCTCGGTCCGAACACGCGGGCGATGCACTCGTCGAGGCGGCGGCAATCGGTGCCGATCTGCTGCACGAGCTGACCGGTCGCGGCGAGCGAGCCGTTCTCGAGGCCGAGGATGGATTGCGCCGGGGCGAACGGAGCGCAGAGGGCGAAGCTCGCGATCGCGAGCACCGCGCGAGAGCTGGTCGAGGCGTACATGGGTTCTCCTTCCGCCGCGAGATGCGGCGCGACTTCGCCGCTCAGGAATGCCGAGCGCGCGCGAGCGCACGCGCGATTCGCCCACGTGCCTCGCGCGTGGTAGAAGGCCGCGCGTGAACGCGATCCCGCGTACGAGCCCTCCGGCGGAAGAAGCGCGCACGCCTTGTCCGGTGTGCTCGCGCGTGCGCCCGCTGCGCTCGCTCGCCGAGGACGCGAGCGGGCTGCAAGAGCTCTTGCAGCAGGCCTTCCCCGAGCTCGGCAGCGGCCGCGAGCAGCTCTGCGCGAGCTGCATCGAACAGCTCGCCGGCGCGCGCGCCGCACTGCCCGAAGACCTCCGCGACGAGGGCGGGAAGCTCTTGCCGATCCTCCCGCTCGCCGTGCGCCTCCGCGCGACGACGGAGCTCAGCGGCCGCGGCGTCACGATCGCGTTCCTGGACAGCGGCTTCTATCCGCATCCGGATCTCGAGAAGCCCCGCGCGCGCATCCGCCATTACGAAGAAGTGCTGCGCACGAGCGGCGGCCCGCATCCGCCGCGGGTCGACGTCTCGTCCTGGCACGGGATGATGACGACCGTCGTCTGCGCCGGGAGCGGGCATCTCTCGCGCGGTCTCTACCGCGGCCTTGCGCATGAAGCCGAGCTCGTGCTGCTGAAAGTCGGCACCGCCCGGCGCATCCGCCCGCAAGGCATCGAAGCGGGGCTTCGCTGGGTCCGCGCGAACCACGAGCGCTTCGGCATCCGCATCGTCAACATCTCCTGCGGCGCCGATCAGCCGATCCCGTGGCGCCGCGATCCGATCTGCTTGCTCGTCGAGGAGCTCGCGCGCGAAGGCGTGCTCGTCGTGTGCGCCGCCGGCAATCGCGGCCACGAATCGCGCCATCAAGTGATCGCTCCGGCCTCCGCGCCGAGCGCGCTCACCGTCGGCGGCTGGAACGACGGCAATCGCCCGGGCATGGGGCGCGCCCGCGCCTATCACTCGAGCTTCGGCCCCACCATCGACGGCTTGGCGAAGCCGGAGATCGTGGCGCCGGCGATCTGGATCGCCGCGCCGATCCTGCCGCGCACGGTGAGCCACGAGCTCGCGCTCTTCCTGGAGGAGCTCGATCGCTTGCCCGACGAGAAGCTCGCGCCGACGCTGCGCGCCGCGCGTTTCCCCGAGCCCACGCTGGCCGCGGTCGAGAGCGCGACCCCCGCCGTCATCCGCGCGGCGATCGCCTCGCTGCAGCGCGAGCGGAAGTTGATCGGCGGGCACTACCAGCACGTCGATGGCACGAGCTTCGCCGCGCCGATCGTAAGCGCGCTCTGCGCCTGGGTGCTCGAGGCGCGCCCCTCGGCTTCGCCGCGCGAAGTGAAAGAGCTGCTCTGCGCTGCGGCGGAACCGCTCGAGGGTCTCGCCCCCGAGCGCCAGGGCTTCGGCGTGGTGCAACCGCGACGCCTGCTGCGCGCGCTCGGCCGCCTCGACGATCTTCGCCCGGCGATCACCAACGGTCCTTCCGGATCGTAGACTCTCTTCGCTTCCCCTCAGAGCGCCCGCCATGGCCCGACGCATCGCCCTCATCTCCACGGGCGGAACCATCGAGAAGACCTACGACGAGCTGCGCGGCATCCTCGACAACCGCGTCAGCGTCCTCGACGTCATGCTCTCCTCCCTCGAGCTGCGCGGCGTCCTCATCGAGCGCCACATGCTCATGAACAAGGACAGCCTCGAGATGACGCCCGAGGACCACGGCGCGATCGCCAAGAAAACCTTGGAGCTCGCCGCGAAGTGCGACGGGATCGTGATCGTGCACGGCACGGATCGACTGGCGAACACGGGCGAGCGCATCGTCGCCGACGGAGGCACTCCGCGCGTGCCGGTCGTGCTCACCGGGGCGATGCGCCCCTACGTCATGCGCAACACCGACGCGCTGCAGAACCTGACCGAGGCGCTCCTCGCCGTGCAGGTGCTCGTCCCCGGCGTCTACGTCGCCATGCACAATCAGGTGCTGCAGTTCCCCGGAGTGGTGAAGGATCCCGAGCGCGGGACCTTCGTGCGGCGCTCGTCGGCGAGCTGAGCCGAAGCGCCGCTCGGATCTCCGTTCGCGTCGCCGGAGCGCACGGCTCTGGCGAGACCGCCGGCGATCTCCGCATCCCTCGCGCTCGCTTCGATCCTCCGGGAACGAAAAGGCGGAAGGCGCCCTTGCGGGCGCCTTCCGCTCCGTCCGTCCGTCTCCGCCGCTCCTGCAGCGAAGCCGGATCCCTGTTCCGTCCGGGAGAGCGCTCTCCTGCCGACCCTGGCGAGCGAACCCGGAGGCTCGCTCGTTCGTCTCGGCAGGAGGGCTCGGAGGGCAGCCCGTCCTCGGCCGCCGCTTCCGTTTCCACACCGCCTCTTTGCCGCCGCGGAGTTTTCGGGAGACGATTTCGGAAAATCTCCGGAGAGCGCCTCTCCCGCCGAGCTCTCGCCGCGCGGAGTCGCGGCCCATGGACCGCTTCACCTCCACTTCCTGGACGATGGTCACGGGCGCTGCCGCGGGCAGCGAGCCCGCGCGTGACGCGTTCGCGGAGCGCTACGAGCCGCTGGTGCGCAGCTACCTCGCGGCGCGCTGGCGCCTCGGACGCGAGCACGAAGAGGTCCGCGACGCCGCCCAGGACGTGTTCGTCGAGTGCTTCAAGGTCGGCGGGGCCCTCGAGCGCGTGGACCGCGAGCGCCCCGGCGGCTTCCGCGCCTACCTCTTCGGCGTGATCTCGAACGTCGCGGCGATGATCGAACGCGGCGAGACGCGGCGCCGGCGGCGCGAGGGCGCTCCATCCATCGAGGCCGAACGCATGCCGGCCGACGAAGCGACCTTGTCGGCGGCCTACGATCGCGCCTGGGCGCAGATGGTGGCCCGCGAAGCGCGCCTGGCCCTGGCCGAGCGTCGCCGCGAGGACCCCGCGCTGGCCGAGCGCTTCCAGTGCTTGGAGCTCCGCTACACCGAAGGACTCCCTCCCCGGACCATCGCCGAGCGCCTCGACCTGCCGATCGAGACCGTCTACGAGCGCCTGAAGCGCGCGCGCCAGGACTACCGCGACGCGCTCTTCGCCATCCTCGCCGACTACGACCCGCGCGCGACGAAGGCCGAGCTCGAGGAGCGCTGCCGCCAGCTCGTGTCGAGTCTCTAGATCTCGAGCTCTTCACGCGGAGCATTCGGAGTTCTCCGCCCCGAAAGGCCGAGCGACGGCAAAGACACCGGCGCAGGTTCCCCCCGATTCCCCCCACCATGCCGCCGCGCCGCCCCAACGACGAACCCGAAGAGCCCTCCGGCGAGGACTTCCTCGACGCTCTGCTCAGCACGGCCTTCGCCGACGATCCCGAGCTCGAAGCCGCCGACTCGCGCGCGGCCCGCGCGAAGACCCCCGAGCATCCCACATCGATCGGCCCGTACGCGGTGCTGGACATGCTGGGCTCCGGCGGCGTGGCCACCGTCTGGCGCGTCTTCGATGGCGAACTCGAGCGCGAGCTCGCGGTGAAGCTCTTGCGACCCGAGCTGCGCGGCGACGTCGAGATGGAGCGGCGCCTCGAAGAGGAAGCGCGCATCTCCTCGCGCCTCGATCATCCCGGCATCGTCGCCGTGCACGCGCGTGGGCGCATCGCGGACGGCCGTCCCTACTTCGCGATGCGCCTGGTCGAAGGGCGCACCTTGGCCGAGCTCTTCGCCGCGCGCAGCGAGAACGACAACCGCAAGCGCCTCGAGATCTTGGAGCAAGTCGCCTCTGCGCTCGCGCACGCGCACCGGCGCGGCATCGTGCACGGCGACGTGAAGCCGCAGAACATCATGGTCGGCGCCTTCGGCGAAGTGCAGCTCATGGACTGGGGCTTCGCCTTCGAGCTCGAGGAGCGCCCGGGGGAAACGCGCAAGCGCCGCGTGGGCGGAACTCCGGCGTACATGTCGCCGGAGCAAGCGCGAGGCGAACGCGATGCGATCTCGCCGCGCACGGATGTCTTCGGCCTCGGCGCGATGCTCTGCGAGATGCTGACGGGCGCGCCGCCGTATCGCGGCGCGACGAAGCGCGAGGTCGTCGCCCAAGCGACGTTGCCCGCGCTCGACGACGCGTATGCGCGGCTGCAGAGCTGCGGCGCCGGTGCCGCGCTCACGGAGCTCGCGCGCCGCTGCCTCGCGCCGCGGCCCGACCAGCGCCTCGCCGACGCAGGCCAGGTCGCGTTGGCGCTGAACGGCTACCTCTCCGAGCTCGAAGCGCGCGCCCGCGGTCTCGAGATCGAAGCCGCCGCCGCGAACGCGCGCGCGGCGCAGGAGCGCCGCGCGCGACGGCTCGGCTACACCTTGGCCGCGACCCTCGCCCTGGTGAGCCTCGCCGCGAGCACCCTCTGGATCGCCTGGCAGAATGCGCGCGCCAGCCGCGAGGAGACGACGCGCAGCGGTTTCGAAGCGCTGTGCGAACGCGCCGAGACTCTCGTCGAAGAGGCGCGCCTCGATCCCCTCGCCGAGAGCGATCTCTGGGATCGCGCCGTCGGCGCGGCCCGCGAAGCCGACACGTGGATTCGCGCGCGCGAGAGCACGCCGGACGATCGCCTCCGCGCCACCGAGCTCATCGCGCGATCCGAAGCGGAACGCGAGCGCGCGCGGCGCGATCGGACGCTGCGCGATCGCATCCTCGCGCTGCGCGCCGAGTTCGTCGACGACGTGCATCTCGTGTCGGCCGAGCTGCGTTACTCCGCGATCTTCCGCGAGCTCGGGATCGACGTCGATGCTCCCGAGGGAGACGACGCGCGCGCCGCCATCCGCGAGAGCGCGCTGAAGGAGCACCTCATCCAGACGCTGGATGCCTGGACCTATCTCCGCCGCCGAACCGGCCAGCCGGACCCCGAAGCGTGGCGCCGCACCCTTTCACTCGCGCGCTCGCTCGACGCCGATACGCTGCGCGAAGCGCTGCGCTCGGCCTACGCCGACCGCGACGTCGAGCGCTTCCTCGCCTTGCTCGCGGCACAGCCCGATCTCACGCGCTTCCCGCCGCGTTCGCACGACCTCGTCGCGAACTGCTTGCGCGAGATGGGTCGCGAAGCAGAGGCGATCGAGTTCCTCCGCCGCGCGCTGGAGGTGCATCCCGGCGACGCGACGCTCACCCACAGCCTCGCGAGCTTCCTCGGGTCGGCGAAGGAACCGCGCTGGGACGAGATCGAGCGTCTGCTGTGGATGGCCCACGCCGTGCGTCCGCGCGACGCCCATCTCCTCTGCGACCTGGCGCGCATCCTCATCCTGCGCGAACGCTTCGACGAAGCGCTGAAGCTGCTCGACCGCGCGGACAAGCTCGAGCCGCCCGACGATCGCGCTCGCTTCTTCCGCGGCTTCGCGCTGGTGCTGCGCGGCTCGGTCGCGAGCGGTGAAGAGATCTTGCGAAGCGCCATCCGCGAAGGCAGCGGGCTCGCCGCCATGTTCCTCGCCCAGCAGCTCTCGAAGCGCGGCGGCAACGCCGCCGCGGCGCACTACGCCGAGCTTGCGGCGCGCCAAGGCGTGAAGCCCGCCGACGTGGAGGCCTTGCGCACCGGGATCTATTACGACGGAAGGGATCTCGTGCGCGCGCAGCAAGCCGGCGCTCGCGCGATCCAACTGGATCCCACGAATAGCCTGCTCCGAGAGTTCCATTTGCGAGCCTGCATCGAGAGCGGCGCGCACGACGCGGCGCGAGCTGCGCTCGCCGATTGGCGCCGCGCGATCGAACGCGGAGACACTCCGAGCGCGAGCCTGGAGGCCTGGGAGCGCGAGATCGGGTCCATCGAGGCCGCGTGGAAGGAGCTCGATCGCGAAGGGCTCGTCGCCGCCGAAGAGGACCCGGAAGTTCGGTTGCGCTTGGGCATCTTGGCCCAGCGCGCCGGACGATTCGCGCTCGCGCTCGAGCTCCACGAAGCCGCGCTGCAGAGCATCGGCTCGGAACCTCCGCCGAGCTGGTCTTCGGAAGCCGCGCGCTGCGCGATGGCGCTCGCGCGCGAGCATCGGGCGGAGCCGGCCAAGGCGCGCGCGCTCCGCGATCGAGCCCAGGATCTCCTGCGCCAGGAGATCGAGCTCCATCGCGACTTGGAAGTGATACGCCGCTGCCGATTGCTCTCGAGCTTCCTGGTCGATCCGCTGTGGGCCGCCGCGCGCGAAGGCGCCGACCTCGCCGACGAAGGCGAACGCGCCGCGTGGCGCGAGCTCTTCCATGCGATCGAGGACGAGCTCGCCGAGAACGACTGCGCCGTGCACTGATCAGCGCGCGGCGCCGACCTCGAGCACGAGCTCGCGCCGCTCGCGACCGTCGAGCGCGAGCTCGCTCGGGGAACACGGCAACGTCCGACTCTCGGTGCTCCACGCGTCGCGGCGACGCAGCTCGATGCGCCAGGTGCCCGCGCCGAGTCCTAAGAGCTCGAGCTCCTCGTCCTCGAGCGCCGTGAAGCCGCTGCGCACTCTCCGCGGCTCGCGACCCAGCTCGGCAGCGCTTCCGAGCTCTTGCAGCTCGAGCTCGTAGAGGAAGCTCCCGTCCTCACGCGCCTCGGGATCGCGCACCGACGCGCGCACCGCGCCGCCGCGCTCGAAGCGCAGCTCGCCGAGATCGAGCTCGCCCGCGGGGATGCGCTGGCCGCGGAACACCACGGGCAGCGCGCTCGGCGTCTCGAAGCAGAGGTCGTAGATGCCGGGCTCGAGTCCCGGCACGCGGTGGTTCTGGCTGCGCCAACCGAGGACGCGCATCGCGCGCCAAGCGCTCTCGCCTTCGCGGCGCGCCGCGAGCGAGACCTCGCGGGAACGCAGCTCGCGCGCCACGCGGAAGCGGAGCTCGGCGCCGGCCTCGAGCGCGAGCTCGAGCTCCTCGTGGCCCGTGCGCAGAACTCCTGATCCCGCTCCCCGCGCGACGAGGCGCGGATGCTCCGCGACGACGCGCACGTCGCGATCGCCGGGGACGCGCACCTCGAAGCCGTCCTCGCGCTCCCGCACCTCGCAGCGCGTGTGCGTTGGGGTTCCGTCGGTACCGAGCATCTCGGCTTCGAGCCGCAGCAGCTCGCGCCGCTGACCATCGGGGATCGCGACGCGCACGAACGCCCAGCGCGCCGCCGAGAGATCGAGGAGCAGCTCGCGCTCTTCGCCCGCGCGCAGCTCGCGCTCGATCGACGTCGCGCCGCTCCGCCGATCCATCGCGCGATAGCGCCCCGGGCGCAATGCGTCGAAGCGCAGCGGCGCGGCCTCCTCCGCGAGGTCGATCTCCGCGCGCCGCGATCGACGACTCACGAGATCCCATCCTCGCGCTCCCGGTCGCGCGCGCTGCAGCTCGAGGTCCACCAAGCCGTCGTCCGGCTCCACGAGGGCTACCACGAGCGACGCTTCCCGCAGGACCTCGAGCTCGATGCGCTCCTCGCGATCGCGCGGAGGAACGGTGAGCTCGAGCTCGCAAGGTACGCAACCTTCGATCGCGAGCTCCAAACGCAGCGGCGCTTCCAGACTCGCCGGTGCGAAGCGGAGACGCCAGGCATCGTCGAGCAGCTCCGGTTCGCCGAGTGAGGTGGCACCGATCCACCGCGCGCGTCGCAGAGCCGGCAGAGGCGCGAGTCCGCGCGGCGCGAGAAGCACGGAGCGCGGTGAAGGGAGCACGACCGCGACGCTGCGGTCGCCAGACTCGAGATCGCAGCGTGCAAGCTGCTGTGTCGTCGTGCCGACATCGCTGCCGAGCTCGACCGCCCCGCCGAAGAAGCCGCCGAGCAGGACTTCGCCGCGCGCATCAGTGACGCCGCTGATCTGCACGCCGAGCTCGCCCTCGACCTGCGCGCGCAGCGCCAATCCTTCGCGCGGCGCACCGACTTCGTCGCGCGCCTGCACGCGCAGCGCGCGCGGAACGCGCACGCGCGCCGCCGAGAGCGCCTCCGGCGCGTCCTCGGCCGCACCGAAGTCCTCGACCAACGCGAAGCGCCATCCCTCGGCCGTCGGCAATGCGAGGAGCGCATCGAAGCGCAGCTCCGCGGGGGCGAGGATCTCGAGCTCGTTCGCTCCGATCCAGCTCGCCGCGACGCGCCAACTCCACGAGCCGTGGCGCGTGAGCGCGAGTGCCACTCCGGGTGGCGGCAGTTCATCTGGTGGCGCGCAGCCTTCGAACACCACGCGACGGCGCTCGCAGCGCGCCGCTCGCAGCTCGAGCTCGACGCGTTCCGCGGCGGCGTCGATCACCGCCGTCTCGGCGAGCCAGCGCCCATCGGCGAGCTGACGCGCCGCGCGCACGAACGCGAGGCCGCGCCGATCGGGCGTGGGCAGGAACGCGCGCCCTGCGCGATCGCTGCGCACGACGCGGCTCGCGCAGAGCGCGAGACGCGAGCGCCAAGGAACCAGCTCTGAGGGTGCTGCGCCTTCGATCCAGAGCGAGATCGACGCATCCGCGACGGCGACCCCGCTCTCGGCATCGCGCACCAACACCTCGAGCTCGACGCCGGAAGCGCTCTCGCTCCGGAGCTCGCGCGCAGCCGCGTCGGTCGAGCGGCTCTCACGTACGTCATCGCTCGTGCGGAGCTCGCCCACCGCATCGGCGGCGAAGCTCCGTTCGTCGGCGGCGAGCACCGCCTCTCCACGCGTTCCGCCAGGCGCGAGCAAGAGAGCCCACCCAACGCCGAGCAGCGCCGCGCACGCGAGTGCCGCAGCGACTCCGCCAGCCACGAGCTCGGATCGCAGAACCATGGCGCGCCTCTCCGGAGATCGGGCCGCAGCGAACGCGCGGGCCGATGCTATCCCCCGCGCCGAGGAAACGGCCAGAGGCGAACCGCGGAGGACGAGCACAGCGAGTGCACACCTCGTCGCGAGGGCGCGCGCGCATGGACGCTCGCGGAGTCGCATGTCACGATCGCCGCGTGCCGCCGGCGCCTCCGCAAGCGCGGTCCGCCGACCTTGCCCCGCTCGCCGCAGGATGCGCCCCCACGTGGGTTCGGAGCCGAGTTCGAAATCCAGTCCTCTGGTCCCCGAGGAACCGCGCCGCGCGGCGATCGCCGCGAGCGGCGTCGCAGGTAAGGCGCCGGCTGCCTCCAACGCCATCGCCGCGAACGCATCGACCGCGCAGAGAACGTGGCTCTGGCTCGGACCACTCGCGTTCTTCGCCGCCGTCGCGATCGCCGGCACCTGGCCGCTGCTGCTCCGCCCCGACGAGCTGATGATGGCCGGGGGCGGCGGCCGCGATGGGCTGATCTTCCTCTGGGATCTCTGGTGGACGCGAGAAGCGCTCTGCGTGCAGGGGAGCTCGCCGCTCTTCACCGAGCTGCTCTATCACCCCCACGGCACGCCGTTGCTGCTGCACAGCCTGGCCCTGGGCTACGGCGTGCTGTCGCTCCCCTTCCAGGGTCTCGCCCCCGGTCTCGAAGGCGTGTTGCTCGCGAACAGCGCCCTCGTTCTCTTCTCGTTCTGGATGACCGGTTGGCTCACCTATCTGCTCGCGCTCCGGCTCACCGGCGATCGCGGCGCGGCACTCCTCGCCGGTCTCGCTTTCACCTTGGCGAGCTTCCACTACGGCAATCTCCCGCGCCTCCACATCCTGGCGCTGGAGTCCCTGCCGCTGGTGCTGCTCTTGCTGCTGCGCCTCCTCGATCGTCCGCAGCACTGGCGCGCGATCGGGCTCGGCCTCGGATGCGCGTGGGTGTTCTGGGTCTCGCTCGAATACGCACTCTTCCTCGGTCTCGCGTGTGGACTCCTGGTCGCCCTCGAGCGGCGTCGACTCGATCGGCGACGCACGCTGCGCGCCTTGGCGCTCGCCGCGCTGACCGCGCTCCTCGCGACCGCGCCGTTCTGGCTCGTGGCCGCCGAGCACGGCTTGTCGAGCAGCGCCGCGGCGAGCTTCGGCTTGAAGGAGTTCTTCTCCGCCGACCTGCTCGACTTGGCGATGCCGGTGGCGCAGCACCCACTCTGGGGCGAACCCGTGCGCGCGCTCCAGCAGCGACTGCATCGTGGCCATCCCGGCTTCGAGCTCGGGCAGAGCTATGCGCTCCTCGCACTCGCCGGCGTCGGCGCCTGGAACGCCTGGCGCTCGAAGTGCAGCCGCTTACGCCCTTGGGTGATCTTCACCGCGGTCTTCGCCGCGCTCTCGCTCGGCCCTACGCTGCATGTCGCCGGCTTCCGCACCGGCCTGCCGCTCCCCTTCCGCGCGCTGACCTGGATCCCGATCCTCGAGCAAGCGCGCATGCCGTTCCGCTTCTTCGGGCTCTTCCAGCTCGGCGTCGTGCTGCTCGCGGCTCACGGAGCGACGCACGCGTTGCAGGGGCTGCGCCGTCGCGGGCTAGCGCTCGCAGGACTCGGCGCGCTCGTCGTGTTCGAGACGCTCTGGGTTCCGCTGCCGCTGCAGCGCGTCGAGATCCCCGCTCCCTACGCGCGATTGGCCCATGCGGAAGGCGCGCTGATCGATTGGCCGCCGCCGGACGAAGCGCACCTGATGCTGCCGACGCTGCATCAGATCGCGCATCGACGCCCTTTGATCGAAGATCAGACCTGGTTCTATCCGCGCGCCAGCAGCGAGGTGCGCCGCACGGCGCAGAGCGCGGAGTTCCAAGCGCTCTTGGCGGTGCTCTTCGAAGGCCGCGAGGACGCGGAAGTCGCGGCGCAGCCGCGCCTCGACGCGCCGCGCGCCACGCTCGAGCGACTCGCGATCCGGCATGTCGCGCTGCGCCACGCGGAGCTCGGCGACGAGGCCCTCACGCGTGCGCAACGCGGACTGGAGCGCTTCGGCTTCGTGCTCGTCGCGCGCGGCGACGGCGTCTCGATCTACAGACGAGCTCCGTGATCTCGAACTAGAACATCGTGAGGCGCTGCGCCTGCACGTATCGCAGGCGCAGCCCCATCGATGGTTGTCCGGCCTCTCAGAGCCCGATCGACTTCAGCGCCGGCGGCGCGAAGCGCAGTCCGAGCGGCGAGAGCTGCACCGTCTGCTCGACGAGACCGAGGCCCGCGAGCAGCGGATCGGGCGGGATCGGCGCCAACCTCGTCGCTTGCCCGAGGCCATCGAGTGTCACCGTCTCGATGTAGAAGAAGGTCAGTAGATCGAGGAGCAACGCACCTTCGATGCCGGGCAGCGCGAGGGCATCGCCCGAAGCGAAGCTCAGGAAGCGCGCATGGATCGAGCCGGGCTCGCCTTGGTACTGCACCGTGGAGTTACTGCCGAGCGCGCCGATCTGCGGCAGGAACGCGAGCGAAGGCGCGCGCTCGGGCAGCACCGCGACGCTCGCCCCGCTGGCCGCGACGATCGGCTGCCCAGCCGGGAGGTTCGCGCTCGGGGCACCGGCCACGAGCAGCACGTCGGGCGCGAGCGCGATCGAGCTCGTGGCATCGGCCTCGATCGCGTGACCACCGCTGTTGTAGAGGAAGAAGAGGAGGAAGAGGGTCTCGCGCGCATCGGCCCCGACGATCGCGGCTCCATCGCCGCCGTGGACCGCGATCGCGCTGTTGCGTGCTTCGATGCCCGCGCCTCCGGCTACGGCACTCGCGAGCGAGCCCGCTGCACCACCGCCGCCCTCGAGCCGCGTGCGCGCGAGCGTCACTTCGGAGTCGAAGGCTCGCATCCCCGCGCCAGGGTCACCTGAAATTCCACCGCTGCGCGTGCCGGCCGAAGTGCCACGGAAGTCGCAGCGCGAGACCCAAGCCCGGGAGCGCTCGGCGAAGAGGCCGGAGAGCCCCTCCGTGCCTTGGAAGGGTCCCGAGACGGGAGTCGCGGTGACGGCGGTACGCACGCCGTCGATCACCACTTGAGCGCAGTCGCGGAGCAAGAGGACGCCCCCGACTCCGCCGAGAGGTACCATCGGAAGACCGCCCCCTGAGATGTTCAGGTCCGAGAGCTCGAGGCGCCCTGCGCAACCCGTGGCATAGGCCATGGCGTTCGGGAAACTGAACACCCGGAGCACCGGTCCGAGCTCCAAGCGAAAGCCGCGCACGACCGCGCGCTGTCCCGCTCCGATCCCGGTGATGCCGAGCGGCGGGAACAGAGTGGGAAGTGGCGTACCCACCGGGAAGGACTGGATCACCGTCAGGCCCGAACCCGCACCGATCAGCTCGATCGGCTTCGAGACCACGACGTGCTCGGAGTAGAGACCAGCGCTCACGAGAACCCGATCGCCCGGATTCGCGGCGTCGACGGCAGCGCGAATCGACGTGTACGGAGCCCCGGATCCCGCGGGGCCGACGACGAGGTCGGCGGCGGCGGTGAGCCCAGGGCAGAAGGCGAGCGCCAGCGCGGCGAACGAGAGGGGTGAGCGCATGAATCCTCCGACTCCAGCCGGGCCTCGAGCGCGCGCGCAACGCTGCGGCGCGGAGCGAGGTCTCCCGAGCGATAGTAGCCCAAGCGCGAACTTCGTCCGAGCCACCTGCAGAGAAGCGCCTGTGAAGTTGTGCCCGACCGCTGCAGCGCGGATCCTCGACGCGTCGCGGAGGGTTCACCCGCCGCGCGCGTAGCTCTGACCGCCACGGAAGCCCGCCATGTCCCTCCGCCGCATCGTGCCCCTCCTCCACGTCGAGTCCATCGAGGCCGTGCTCCCCTTCTGGGTCGAGAAGCTGGGCTTCCGCCCCGCCATGCAGATCAACGAAGGCGCGGCCCTGGGCTTCGTGCTGCTCGCGCGCGATAGCTCCCAGGTAATGCTGCAGAGCCGCGCCAGCGTGCGGCGCGATACACCCGCCCTCGCCGACCTCGGCGCTCCCGGCTCGGGGCTGCTCTACCTCGAGGTGCAGGGCCTGGACACTTGGATCGCGCAGCTCGGCGATGTGCCCGTGCGCGTTCCTCTGCGCCGGACGAGCTATGGCGCGCGCGAGATCGCGGTCGCCGATCCCGCGGGGCACACCGTGGTGCTCGCGGAGTTCGCGTGAGCACTTCGCGGAAGTCGCGCGGCGCGATGGGCCTGCTCGGAGCGCTGCTCGCGACGCAGGTCCTCGCGCAGCAGACCGAACCTGCTCCCGCGCCGAGCCAGCTCGAGCTCGCGCGCGAGCTCGCGCTGGCGGTCGATCTCCCGACGCCGAAGGCGCGCCGCGAAGCGGCGAAGCGCCTCGCCGCCCGCAAGGAGATCGCGCTCGAGAGCTGGCTCGCCGCGGCGCAGAGCTTCGGCAACTTCGCGCGCGACGAAGTCGGCTCGCGCGTGCTCGAAGCGGAGCTGCAGGTGCTCGACGCGATCGAGGCCACCGAGCTGCAGGTCTTCGTTCCGCGCAGCTATGACCCCGAGAAACCGCATCCGTTGCTGATGGCCTTCCACGGCACCGGCGGGAGCGGTCGCGGCATGGAGCGCAACTGGGTCGCGACCGCGGAGGCGCTCGGCATGCTCGTCGTGGCACCTTCGGAGGCCGGCGCGAACGAAGGCTATGCGTTCCACCCGCGCGAGCGCGCGGCCGCGCACGCCGCGCTGCGCTGGGCGCGGCGACGTTGGAACATCGACGAAGATCGCGTCTACCTCAGCGGCATCAGCCGCGGCGGTCATCTCGCGTGGGATCTCGCGCTGCGCTCCCCCGATCGCTTTGCCGCGATCGCGCCACTGATCGGCGGCCCGCGTCTCCACGCGCTCGAAGGGCAGAACAACCTGCGCTTCGTCGAGCAGCTCGTGCATCTGCCGATCCGCGACTTGCAGGGCGCCGAGGACGATCCGGGCTTGCTGTTCAATCTGCGCCTCGCGTTCGCGAAGCTCGCCGCGGCCAAGGCGCGCGATGCGCGGCTGCTCGAGTTCCGCGGCGTGGGCCACGGCTTCGACTTCACGGCCGTCGACTGGACGGAGTTCCTCGGCGCAGCGCGGCGCGATCCGCGGCCCGCGAGCGTCGTGCGCCTCGCCGTGCGCACGGACGAAGCGCGCGCGTTCTTCCTGGAGCTCACGCGCCTCACCAAGGACGCGCAGGAGGACATCCGCCCCAAGGTCGAAGCCGCGCGCTGGAACGCGATGAGCAACGACGAGAAGAAGGGCTTCCTGCAGGAGCAGGCCGATCGCGCGACGGCGCGACTGCTCGTGCGTCGCGCGGCACCCGATCTCTACGCGGTCGAGGAAGAGCGCCACGTCGCGTCCTTTCGCCTCCTGCTCGCCGACGGGCTCTTCGCTCCGGAGGCTCCGCTGCGCGTGAAGTGGCGCGGCAAGGAGACCAAGAAGACGCCGAAGCGCGAGGCGCGCGTGCTGCTCGAGGACTTCGTCGAGCGCTTCGATCGGCGCTATCTGCCCGTCGTCGAGATTCGCTGCGGAGGCTGAGCCCCGCGACCCGACGCGACCGAGCTCCATCGCTGCAGCGCCGTCAGGCGCGGCGCCAGCAGACATCGCGCTGCGCCGTCAGGCGCGGCGCCAGCAGACATCGCGCTGCGCCGTCAGGCGCGGCGCCATCACACCTCCCCGCCGCGCCGTGAGCTTCTCAGCGCAGCCGAGCCGCGAGCTCGAGAGCGAGGGCACGCGCTCGCTCTTCGCTCGTCGCCCCGAGCACGTTGAGCTCGATCACCAAGGAGCCGGAACGCGCGAGCAGGAGCCCGCTGCGCTCGACGCTGCCGGAAGTGTCACGGCTCTGCTTCACGATCCAGAGCGCACCGTCTTCGCCGCGGCGCGCATAGCTCGCGCGCAGCGCGAGCGCAGGTTCTTCCTGCTGCTGGGCATCGAAGCGCCGCGAGGCTTCTTCTTCGGCGGCGATGAACTCCGCCGCGAGCGCTTCACTTCCGAGGTCGAGCACGGCGAAGAGCAAGCGCTCTTGGCCCGTGCGCTCCCGCACGTGGAGCACGCGCGAGCCCAGCACCGCGCCGACCACGCGCTCGACGCGCACGGGGTCCAGTGCGCTCAGCGCGCGGCGCAAGCTCTCGCGCGTCGCGTTCTCGAGAGTGCTCGCCCAGCGCTCCCGCTCGAAGCCCGCCCCCGCGAACGCGCGAAGCGGATCCTCGAAGCGCTGTCCGGGATCGGCCTCGCCGGCGAGCCAGGCGCGCGGATGCTCGACGTGCCAGAGGGTCGTCGGCGGCGAGTGGAACGCGCGCGAGAGCAGCTCGCCCGCGCTCGACTGCCTCGCCAACTCGGCGCAGAAGAGCAGTCCGGCGCGGTAGGCGAATCCGGCCTCGCACGCCGCGACGGCGCGCAGGCTCGACGGCGCGACGGCGACCGGGGCTTCTTCATGCGAGCGCGCCAGCACTTCGAAGGCCGCGCGGTGGCGCGGGCTCGACGCCAGGTGCCGAGCGGAGAGCTGAGCATGCCCCTCGATCACCGCGCTCAACGCCGCGCGGGCTTCGAAGCCGCGCGCTGCGGCGCCGAGACGAGCGAGATCGTGGGCGCGATCCTGCACGGCGTGCGCGAGCTCGTGCCAGAGCACGACGTCGAGCAGAGCTTCGATCGCGAGCGGATCGCTCGGCGGCAGCGCGCTCGGATAGAGCCGGAGGAGACGCTCGGCCTGTTCGGAGAAGGTCTCGGACACCAGGATCCGATCCTCGCCGATGGCGTACGCGGCCAGCGCGCGTTCTCCGAGCGCGGCTGCCGCGGCGCAGCCCCGAGGCGTCGAGAGCTCGCGTTCGCCGGCGAGGCGCGCGGCTTCGCAGGCCGAGAAGTGCAGGCGGTTCCGCCGCAGCGCGATGCCGAGCTCCGCGGTCGAGGCGAGGGCGGCCTGCGGCGCCGGAGGCGCCGAGCTGGCGCTCGCGGCGAGCCCGACAGGCGCGTCGTTCGCGACGAGCTCGGCCCACCGTGACTCTACGCGGCGCTCCAAGTCCGCTGCGGCGCTCGGGGCGAGGACCTCCACCGTCTGTGCCCGAGCTCCCGGAAGTCCGGCGAGCGCGGAGACGAAACAGATCAGGGCCGGGCGGCAGCCAGGGCCGAAGGCGAGGAAGGTGGGCACGGGCAAGATGGGCGCGGAGGTCCCGCCGACTAGAGTACCTTGGTCCGCGAGTATCCCGGGTCGCCCTAGAATTCTCTGCCCGTTGCGGCGCCTTCTTCTTCCGGGGTCACCCAGGCTACCGCCATGTGCGCCGTATTGTGGGCGAACGCGGGCGCGCCTTCGGGCGCGAGGAGGATCAGCCCTCCGCGACCGCCGCAGCGCGCGTACATCTCGGCGATCGCCGCTTCGGCAGCGACCCGCGTGGCGAAGCGCTCCAGCCCCTCGACGGCGCGCAGGGCGAGCGCCACCTTCAGGATCGACTCGCCGTGGCCGGTCGTGCTCGCCGCGCCGAGGCGATCCCAGGCGTAGAAGCCGGCGCCGGGGATCGGGCTGTCGCCGACGCGACCGGCGGGCTTCCGCGGCGCGCCCCCGGTCGAGGTCGCAGCGGCGAAGCGCCCCTCGCGATCGCGCGCGACGGCGCCGACGGTGTCGCTCGCGGCGCGCTCGTCGAAGCGCGGCGCCTCCGCGGGATCGAACGCGGAGGCGAGCTTCCATTCCGCTTCGCGGCTCCAGGTGCGCAAGCGCGCGCGCTCGCGCTCGACGATGTGGTGGTCGACCGCGCAGAGCTCGACGCCGAGGTGCTCGGCCGCCTCGCGTGCCGCATCCCCGAAGAGCAGCACGGCCTCGGAGCGTGCCTCGATCATCGCGCGCGCGAGGCGCACGGGGTTCCGCACGCCGCGGAGCGCCGCGACGCCCGCCGTGGCGAGATCGCCGCGCATCGCTCCGGCGTCGAGCGCGATCTTTCCTCGCGCATCGAGATGCGCGCCGCGCCCGGCGTTGAACGTCGGATCGTCCTCGAGCAGCGCCACGGCTTCGACGACGGCCTCGAGCGCGGAGCCGCCGCGTTCGAGCACGGCGAAGCCCGCGCGCGCGGCGCGCCGGCAGCCTTCGCGATGCGCGTCGAGCTCGTCGGCCGGAATGGACCAGGCTCCGCCGTGGACGATCAGGGCGGGCGACGCGGATGATCGCGTCATGGAGTTCGCAGCCTCGCTTGGCATCGCGGTGGTCGGTCTCGGGCGAGCCGGTGCCGCGCGCGTCCGCGCATCACGCGCCTCGAGCTCGTTCGAGCTGCGCGCGATCGTATCACGGCGCGCCGAGGCGGCGACCGCGAGCTTCGAGCAGGTGCTTGCCGATCCCGAGATCGCCGCAGTCGCGATCTGCACCGAGAACGCGACGCACGCCGAGCTCGCGGCGCGCGCGCTCGAGGCGCGGAAGCACGTCTTGGTCGAGTACCCGCTCGCGCTGCGCTGCGCCGACTACGCGGAGCTCTACGCGCTCGCCACCGCGCGCGGACGCGTGCTGCACGAAGAGCACATCGAGCTCCTCACCGCGAGCCATCGCGCGTGGCGCGAACGGCTCGCGCTTCGCGCGGCGCCCATCGTGCGCGCGACGATCGCGAGCCGCGGCGGCATCGAGGGTTGGATCGGCGATCCAGGACGAGCCGGCTTCGCGAGCTTCGCCGCCATCGCGCGCCTGCACGTGCTCGACGATCTCTTCGGTCCCCTCCAACTGATCTCGGCGGAGTATCGCGCCGAGGAGGGCGGCATCGCGCTGCGCGTCGAGCTGCGCGGTGCGCGCGGCGAGGAGCTGCTCTGGACGCACGAACGCCGGCGGGGCCTCGCGCACGCGACCGAGCTCCGCGTCGAGACCACCGCGGGCGCGCTCGAGCCCCCGCCGAGCGGCGCGTACGGCGACCTCTTCGCGCGGGATCTCGCGCTCTTCGCGCAGGGGATCGCGCGCGGAGCCCCCGCCGCTCACGACGTCGAGAGGAACCTGCGCTGCGCGCGGCTCGCGGCGGAGATCGAGGCCTTCTCGTGGTCTGATTCACACAGGAGGGGCAGGTAGATCGCGAGAGATCGGCCTTCCTGGCAGGGCGCGGCGACCGAAGGTGTATTCGGAATGCACCGAGGAGCCGCAACGCCGCCAGGAAGGGCGAGAGGCGCGAGATACTGCCCCTATGTGTGAATCAGACCACTAGCATTTTGGCTGACTCAACGGCTGAGGCCGCGGAGGCCGAAGTCGTCGACGCGAGATCGGTCCTCAAACCCAAAGCGCGCGCGAACCTACGAACGCGAGTCGCGCGACGACCGCTCCGCCAGCCCTCCGGCGAAGCAAGCGCCGCGCCCGCCGCGCGCGAACGACCTCGAAGGACATCGCGCGTCCAAGCGCGTACGACGCCGAGTGCGACTCGCGAGCGAGCGCGGCGGTCACGGCGCTTGCATCGCCTCCGGATACGGCTGCGCTACGTCGAAAGACATCGTGCGCCGTATCGGAGCCCGCGGGAGGCGGGGGCTCCGAAACTCATGCTACGGGAGAGAGCGATCGTCGACGCTTGAACCACGTCGAGAGACAACGGTTCGTCGCCCGCGCGGTGCAGCGGGATCGGCAGCGAACAACGTCGCGCTATCAAGATTCCGACTTTCTAGGAAACCAACTGCGCCTCATGTGCGTTCTACATGCTGGAACGAAGTCGGGGAAGGCGACGCGCAAGGAGGCAGAGGAAGCCAGATGCGCCGCAAGCTTCATCAGCTCGAGTTCGAGTTTCGTCAGCACGGCGGCAAGCGGAAGGGCGCGGGGCGGAAGCCGAAGAACGACGAGCCCGGCATGCCGCACCGTCAGCGCGCGAAGAAGAAGCGCAACGAGCCGCTGCACGTCACCGTCAGTCTCGCCGACGGTCTGCCCTCGCTGCGCCGCGGAGGAGCACTGAAGCTCGTGCTCGCCGCGCTCAGCGCGAGCAGCGATCGCCACGGAATGCGGATCGTTCAGTATTCGATTCAGAGGGACCATTTGCACCTCCTCGTCGAGGCCGACGATCGTGAGTGCGTCGCCCGCGGCATGAACGCACTCCTGAGTCCGCTCGCGCGCGCACTCAACAAGCTCCGGAGCCGGAAAGGGAAGGTGTTCCCCGATCGCTATCACGACGAAGTGATCTCGACGCCGACGCAGGCTCGCAATGCGCTGCGCTACGTGCTGCAGAACGGCAAGAAGCACGGCGTTGTGCCGCAAGCATCGATCGACCTCTGCTCGAGCGCGCCCGTGTTCGATGGCTGGATGGAACGCCCCTCGATCCCATCGATCCCAGCAGCGCCTCTGGTGGCCAGCGTTGCACCCGCTTCGACCTGGCTGCTCACCACCGGCTGGCGCCGCCACGGTCTGATCGACCTTCACGAGCTGCCGAAGCCCCACAAGCACGCCGGCCGACCGCGCGGGAACCTCGCCGAATCAAGAAGCCGAGCAAACTCGCGCTGACGCACTCCGCCCTGCCGCCGCGCGGGCGTGGAACCCCGTGTCCATCGACGTCGTTCTCGCGTCGACGTCCGATCGCCACCATGAGCATGAGTTCCGGAGCCCCCGCCTCCAGCGGGCTCCGGAACGGCGCGCCGTGTCTATCGACGAAGCGAAGCCGCGCCCGGAGGCGCAGCAAGCGACGTGTACGACGCGCCACGTTCCGTGCTTCTCGCTCGCGTCGTTCGCGCGTCGACTCTCGAACACCATCGACGCGGCTCGCGCGCGTCGGGCGCGGCGATTGCTTCGCCGCAGGGCCGGGCGTAGCGCCTGCGCGGTCTTGCGTTCGCTCGCCTCTCGCTCCTCGCACCTTGCTTTCACGAGCGCGCCTAGCCGCTCTGCTGCGGACCGAGATCGAGCAGTCCTTGGATTCGGAACTCGACTCGAGAACAAGGACCTTCGCTCCCCCAGGACTCTAGCGGGGCTTCGCCCCAGCTCCGCTACTATGTTGGCTGGCGCCGCGTCCTGAGGCTCCACCTCGCTGCGTCCACCGAGGACCGAGCGGCGAAGGGCGACCGACATGAGCGCTTCCCCTAGCATCCTCCTCACCGGAGCCACCGGCTACGTCGGCGGGCGCCTCCTGCGCGCCTTGGAGGCCGAAGGGCTGCCCGTGCGCTGCCTCGCCCGGCGGCCCGAAGCGCTGGCGCGCCGCACCGCCCCGACGACCGAGGTCGCGCTCGGAGACCTTCACGACGAGGCTTCGCTCGCTCCGGCGCTGCAGGGCATCGAGGTCGCCTACTACCTCGTGCACTCGATGGGCGACGCGGGTTCGTTCCAGGAGCGCGAGCGCCGCGCCGCCGAGAACTTCGCGCGCGCGGCCCGCGCCGCCGGCGTGCAGCGCATCGTCTACCTCGGCGGGCTCGCGCCGCGCCATGCACGCGCGATCTCGCCGCATCTGCGCTCGCGCCTCGAGACCGGACGCATCCTGCGCGAGAGCGGTGTCCCGACGATCGAGCTGCGCAGCTCGATCGTGATCGGCTCGGGCAGCGCGAGCTTCGAGCTCGTGCGCAGCCTGGTCGAGAAGCTGCCGCTCATGGTCACGCCGCGCTGGACGCGCACGCTCGCGCAGCCGATCGCGATCGAGGATCTCCTCGCGTATCTGCTCGCCGCGCGCACGCTGCCGATCGCGGGCTCGGTGTGCTACGAGATCGGCGGCGCGGAGCGCGTCTCCTACCTCGGGCTCATGCTCGAGTACGCGCGCCAGCGCGGGCTGCGCCGCTGGATCCTGCCCGTGCCCTTCCTCAGCCCGTGGATCTCGAGCCTCTGGCTCGGCCTCGTGACGCCGCTCTACGCGCGCGTCGGACGGAAGCTCATCGATTCGGTGCGCCACGAGACGACGGTGCAGGACGAGAGCGCGAGAGTGGCCTTCGCCGTTCGACCGCGCGGCGTCCGCGAGGCGATCGCGCGGGCGCTGCGGAACGAGGACTCGGAGATCGCCGCCACTCGCTGGAGCGATGCGCTGTCCTCGGGCACCGAGCCGCGGCGCGAAGGCCCCGTGCGCTACGCGCGGCGCTGCGTCGACTCGCGCGTGCGCGAAGTAGCCGCCCCCGTCGAGCTCGCGTTCGAACCCATCCGCTGCATCGGCGGCGCGGAAGGCTGGTACTTCGCGAATACCCTCTGGCGCCTGCGCGGGTTCCTCGACCTGCTCGTCGGCGGCGTCGGCATGCGCCGCGGCCGGCGCCATCCGCGCGACCTCGGCCCCGGCGACGCGCTCGACTTCTGGCGCGTCGACGCGTTCGAGCCACCGCGCACCTTGCGTCTCGCCGCGGAGATGAAACTTCCCGGACGCGCGTGGCTCGTCTTCGAGGTCGAGCCGACGGCGAACGGCTCGCGCGTGCGCCAGACCGCGCTCTTCGATCCGGTGGGCCTCGGCGGACGGCTCTACTGGTATGCGCTGCTGCCCATGCACTTGCTCATCTTCGCCGGGATGCTGCGCGCGATCGCGCGACGCGCGGAGCGCGCCGCGGCGGAAGGTCAGCGACCTTCGCTCGCGTAGCGTTCGAGCTTGTTGTAGAGCGTCTTCAACGCGACACCGAGCTCCGCCGCGGCGGCGCGCTTGTTGCCCGCGTGCTTCTTCATCGCGGCTTCGATCGCCAAGCGCTCCAGAGCTTCGATCTCGAGCGTCGGCAGGGCGTCGCCGCTCGGCAGACGTCGGCGCGCGGTGACGTGGCGCTCGACATCGGCGAGACCGATGCGCGCGGAGCTCGCCAGGGTCGCGAGACGAGCCATCGCGTTCTGCAGCTCGCGCACGTTGCCTGGCCACGGATAGGCCGCGAGCGCCTCCAGCGCGGCGGGCTCGAGCTCGAGCTCGAGGCCCTGCTGCGCCGCCTCGCGCGCGAGGAAGGCCCGCGCGAGCTGCGCGATGTCGCGGCCGCGCGCGCGCAGCGGCGGAACATCGATCACGATCGTGGAGAGGCGGTAATAGAGGTCCTCGCGGAAGCGCCCCGCTTCCACCTCGGCGAGCAGGTCGCGGTTCGTCGCCGCGAGCACGCGCACATCGACGCGACGCACGCGATCGTCGCCGACGGCGCGGATCTCCTTCGACTGCAGAGCGCGGAGGAGCACGGGCTGGACAGAGAGCGGCAGCTCGCCGATCTCGTCGAGAAACAGCGTCCCGCGATGCGCGGCCTCGAAGAGCCCGACGCGCTTGCGATCGGCGCCCGTGAACGAGCCCTTCTCATGCCCGAAGAGCTCGCTCTCGATCAGCGCGTCCGGAATCGCGCCGCAGTTCACGACGACGAAGGGCCGCTCCGCGCGCGCGGAGCCGTCGTGCAGCGCGCGGGCGACGAGCTCCTTCCCGGTCCCGTTCTCGCCGAGGATGAGGACGCTGGCCTCGCTGCGCGCGACGCGCTGCACCAGAGCGCGAAGCTCGGCGGTGCGCGCGTCATCGCCGGTGATCTCGCTCGCGCAGGCGCTGCCATCGACGAGGCGGCGGAGGCGCGCGTTCTCGGCGCGGAGATCGCGGCGCTCGCAAGCGCGGGCCAACACGTTCTCGAGCACGTCCAGCGAGACGGGCTTGGTGAGGAAGTCGTAGGCCCCGCGGCGCATCGCCTCGACCGCCTCGGGCACGGCGCCGTGCCCCGTCAGCATCACGCACGGCAGTTCCGGCTCGACCTCGCGGATCCGTCGCAGCAGCTCGAGCCCGTCGATGTCGGGGAGCTTCAAGTCGAGCAGCGCGACGTCCGGCGGCTGCGCATGGATGCGCTCGACGACGCCGCGGCCCTCGCCGAAGGCCGCGACCTCGTAGCCGAAGCCGCGCAGCTCGCGCTCCAACACCTTGCGCAGAGTGGAGTCGTCATCGACCAACACGATCTCGCGCGCGCTCATTCCTGCTCCGCTTGGTTCCCCGCCGCGAACGGCAGCTCGACGACGAAACGCGCGCCTCCGGTGGACGCGCGCTCGACCCGCACGACGCCACCATGCCCTTTGGCGATCGCCTTCACCAGCGCGAGGCCGAGACCGGTCCCCTCCCCGGGGCGCTTCGTGGTGAAGAACGGCTCGAAGACTCGCTCTTCGCTCCCGCTCGGAACTCCGCTGCCCTCGTCTTCGACGGCGAGCAGCGCATGCGGCCCTTCCGCGCGCACGATCATCCGCACCGTCCCGCCGGCCGGACTGGCGTCGCGGGCGTTCAAAATCAGATTCACCAGCATCTGCACGAGCTCGAGCCCGTCGCCGAGCACGGGCGGCAGATCGGGCTCGAGGTCGAGATGCAGGTGCACTCCGCTCTGCTGGAGCTGATGCCGCGTCCATTTGGCGGCCTGATCGCAGATCTCTGCGAGCCCGATGAGGCGGAAGACCTGCGCATCCTGGCGCGAGAGCGCGAGGAGCCGCGCCGTGACCTCGCGCGCGCGATAGGCCTGCGAAGCGATGGTATCCAAGTATTCGGCCTCTTCCTCCGGAGGAACCGCGCCGCGCTTCAAGCGCCGCTGCAGCCCTTCGGCGCACGAGGCGATCGAGGCCAATGGGTTGTTCACTTCGTGCGCGACGCCGGCCGCGAGCACGCCGACGTCGGCGTAGCGCGCGGCGCGCAGGAGTTCCCGCGTGCGCGTCGCGACACGCTCCTCCAGGTCTTCGCGGGTCGCGGAGACGCGCTCGGCCATCTCGGCGAAGGTGCGCGCGAGCGCGCCGATCTCGTCGCGATTGTGGATACGACCGGGCGGCAGCACTTCGCCGCGGCCCAGGGCTTCGGCGCGGCGCTGCAGCGTGCGCAGCGGTGCGACGATCACGAAGCGCACGAGCCAGAGCACGAACACGAGCGCTGCGGTGATCGCGATCAGCGTGCCGATCATGATCCAGGTCGCCGTGCGCCGGCGCTCGAGGAGATCGCCGTCTGCTTCCGCAGCCTCTTCGCGCATCTCCTCGTAAAGCACGCGCGCGTAGCGTCGCGCGCGCTCGACGTGCCGCAGGAGCTCCGCGTGCGGCTCCTGCATCACCTCGAGCTGCACGCGCAACAGCTCGTCGCGCAGCGCGTAGACGATGCGCAGCTCCTCCTGCTGATGCTCGTCGCGCGAGGGATCGGCGCGATCCACGGGCCCCTCCTCGAAGCGCCGCGCGGTCGCGAGCATCGAGGCCACGCGCGCGCGCACGCGCTCCACCTGCGCGGCAACTGCCGCGGCCTCGTGCGGCTCGCGTAGATCGTCGAGCTCGACCTCGAGCGTCTCGAGCTCCGAGAGCAGACGCTGCGAATAGCCCTCTTCCTCGGACTCCTCGAAGACGCGCTCCGCATCGTGCTGCATGGCGCGCAGCTGCACGATCACGACGAGGCACACGAGGCCGAGCAGGGCCACGAGCAAGAGGAACACGAGCCCGAGCTTGCGCCCGATCGTGAAGGCGGGAGCCCCGTGGAAGTTCACGCGCGCGGTCTCCGCAGGGAGACGAGAGAGAACCAGCAGGCGCGCGAGAGCATGTCAGAACGCGGCCCGACGCGCATCGATCGCCGCCGGTCGGCGCAGCGCATCGCGCCAGAGGGAAGGGCGCAGGAGGTCGCGCGGGGAAACGTAATCGCCGGTCAACGCCACCACGAGGTCGGCGAGGCTCGGGCGCCGCTGGAGCAGGCCGAGGAAGCCGCGCACGAGCGCGGGATGGCGGAGCCCACGCTGCATCCAGCGCGCGACGCGCTGCCGCGGCGCGATCTCCCGCTTCCGCCCGCGGAGATACGGAGCGAGTGCCGCGCGATCCGTTCGCCGTGCGTGGAGCGCGGGCACGAGTGCCGCGGCGAGGAGCTCGGCCCCCCGCATCGCGAAGTAGAGGCCTTCGCCGGTCATCGGATCGACGAACGAGCACGCGTCCCCCACGAGGGCCGCGCCGTCGAAGGTCTGGCGCGTCGTCGTGCGCGCGAGCGGCCCGCACGCCAGCAGCGGCTCGCAGGGGCGCTTCCCGCCGAGCTTCGCGTCGAGCTCCGGTGAAGCGGCGATGCGACGTGCGAGCTCCTCTTCCAATCCACCGCGACCGCCGCCGGGGACGCGCGCGCGATCGATCACGAGGTTCAGCGTGAAGACCTGCTCATCCACCGGCGCCGCGGCGATGTAGGCATCGGGATAGAAATGCACCTCGGCGTGATCGACGGCGGGGACCCCGTCGTAGCGCGCGACGACCGCGAGCTTGTCCAAGCCGGGAACGGTGCGCTGCACGCCGAGCTCGCGGGCCACCGCGCTGCGCACACCGTCCGCGCCGATCGTCCAGGCCGCGCGCAGCTCGAGCCGCTCGCGTTCGGGACCGATCGCGAGGACGCCTCGCACCGCGCCGCTCTCATCGCGCAGCAGCTCGCTCACGGAGCAAGCTTCGAAGTGCTCGACTTCGCTGCACGCACAGGCGGCCTCGAGAGCGAGCTCGTCCAAGACCTCGCGGCGGATCGCATAGCCGTGATCGAACGGCGCGGGTGCATTGCCGAAGGATCGATAGCGCCCTTCCGCCCGATAGCCGTGACCGTGGAGTCGCATGCCCTTCAGGCAGCGCGCACCATGCGCGAGGAGCGCGGCGCGCAGGCCGAGCTCCTCGAGCATCGGCAAGCACTCGGGGCTCATGAACTCACCGCAGGGCTTCGGACGCGGGAAGCGCTGGCGATCGAGCAAGCCCACGTGGAATCCGGCGCGCGCGAGGCGCAACGCGAGATGAGAACCGGCGGGACCTGCGCCGACGACGAGCACATCGAAGTACCGTGCCCGCGGGAGGACCTTGCAGCGTTGGAGAGAGGAGCTCATGCAGCGAAGCGCGTCGCACGACGCGCGGGGAGGAAGACGACGGCCGGCAGCAGAATGAGGTCGGCGATGAGAGCGCAGAGGATCGTTCCGGCCGCGAGGATCCCGAACTCGCGCGTGGTATCGAGCTCGCCGAGCGCCGCCGCGGAGAAGCCGAGGGCGAGCACCGCGCTGGTGACGACGATCGCGCGCCCGCTGTGCCGCAAGGCGCGCACCATCGAGCTCGAACGCCCGCTGCCCATGCGGCGGGCCCGTCCGTAGGCGTGCAGAAAGTGGATCGTGTCGTCCACGATCAAGCCGAGCAGCACGGACCCGATCATGGCGGTGCCCACCGAGAGCGGCCGCCCCGCCATCCCGAGCGAGCCGTAGAGCACGACGCACGGCAACACGTTGGGCAGGAGGCCGAGGGTCCCGAGCCTGAGCGAGCGGAAGCCGACGCACATCGAAGCCCACAGGAAGGCCAGCGTGAACGCGAGCCCGAGCCACTGCCCGCGCACGAGCGCCTCCGAATCGCGCGCGACGAGGACCGCGGCCCCCGTCGCATGCGCCCGGGCCCATCCCAATCGCCGCGCGTGTTCTTCGGCCGCTGCGAACAGGCGCTCGCGAGCGCCGGAGCCCGCCGGCTCGAGGAGGAAGCGCAGCAGCGCGCTCCCGTCGCTGCCACTGCGCGGCTCGCCCGCCGGTCCCGCGACACCGTCGAGCACGACGACGGAGGCGAGGAGCTGCGAGGTGCGCAGCATCGCGAGCGGCGGCTGCGGCCCCTCGAGCCAGAGATCGAAGGTCTCGATGCCGCCGAGGTGAGCGCCGATGCGCATCGTCGCCTTGCGGAAGCGATGCCCCTCCGGCAGGACCTTCAGCGGATCCGTATCGACGCGCAGGCGGCTCCACGACCAGCCCATCGCGCCCGTGAGCGCGAGGCCGAGCAAGGCGATCGGGACGGCGCGCGTGCGCACCAAGATCGACAGACGCGCGGCCACGCCGCGCCACGGCGCACGGCTCCGCGCGCGCTGCGCCAGGGCTTCGCCGGCAGCGAAGAGCCGCAGCCACGGCGGCAGCAGAAGGAAGGCGAGCCCGCAGCTCAGCGCGACGCCGAGCGCCGCGAGGAGACCGAAGCGCGCCACCGCGGGAATCGGGCTCACCGCGAGGCCGAGGAAGCCCGCGAGCGTCGTCGCGACCGCGAGGCTCGCGGGCACGAGCATCGAGCGGATCGCCGCGCGAACGGCGGCGGGAGCAGCGGTTCCTTCGCTGCGATAGGCGAGGTAGCGCTCGACGATATGCACCGAGCCCGCGACGCCGACGCTGAGCAGCACGGGCGGAAGCAACGCGGAGATCGGATCGAGGGCCAGCCCGAGCAAGCTCTGGATGCCGCCGAGCAGCAGCACGCCGCCGAGCGCAGGTAGCAGCAGGCCGAGCACGAGGGCGAGGCTGCGGTAGCAAGCGACGAGCAGCAGCGCGAGCACGCCGAGGATCAAAGGCACGATGCGCTGGTTCTCGGCGCTGAGAGCGCGCGCCACGGCGATCTCGCCGAGCGCCTGCCCCGTCGCGAAGAAGCGCGTCGTCGTGGGCGCTTCCTGGCGCGCGAAGCGCGCGAGCCCCTCGACGCTCTGCGCGTAGCGACCATCCGGTCCGGCATGCACGTCGAGCGCGTAGAGCCGCGCGCCGCTGGGGCGCGGCGGGAGCTCGATCAGGCGCCGTACCTCCGGCCTCGCGGCGAGTTGCTCCTTCCACTGCCGCAGGTCTTCGGCCAGCTCGGGGTCGCGCGCCGCTTCGGCTCGCGGCTCGATCAGGAAGAGCAGCGTGTGATCGATGCCGTACAGCTCGGCGACGCGCGCCGCGGAGCGCGCATGCTCCGTGCCTACGGACTTCATCGCCGCGTTCTCGACGTCGATCTCGAGCGCGAAGAAGCCGCGCGCTCCCAGCGCCGTGGCGACGCCGAGGAGGAGCAGGATCAGGGAGTCGCGGAGGCGGTGCACGGGAGTGACCCTTGCACCTCGCGTGCCAAGATGGCGAGAGCGGTGGTCCAAGCGGGCTCGGCGGGGTCGCGAGCCTGGAAGAGCTCGCCGCTGGGCAGGACTTTCCCCAGCGGTTGCAAGAAGTTTAAGCCGCGAGCCACGGAACGGCCTGCCGGCAACCGCAGCCGCGAGAAAAACGAAGTGGCACGACAGGTGCTCGGAGGTCCGTCATGAGCAAGCTTCTGCAGGTCATCGGCGTGCTGGCCATTCTGGGCTTCACGGGTGCCGGCTTCGGCGCCTGGATGCTCACCAAGGAACAGGTGCACATCACCGTCGAGGAAGGCGCGGGCGATCGCCTCTCCTCCGTCGACCCCACGGCCGAGCTCGCCGACCGCTTCACGGCGCTGCAAGGCGACCTGCGCGGCCTCGGGCAGACCCTCGGCAAGAACTTCGAGCTGCTCGACACGGCCGCGGCCGAGCGCGAGGAAGAGGCCGCGAGCGCGCGCGAAGCCGACCGCGCCGCGACCCGCGCGGAGCTCGCGCGACTCGAGCAGAGTTTCGCCGGGCAGCTCGCGCGCGCCCTCGACTCCGAGCGAGAGCGCCACACCGCCGCGCTCGGCGCGTTGCAGGGCGAGCTCGCCGCGTTGCGCGCCGCGCTGGCCGATCGCGCCGCCGCGGAGCTCGCCGCCGCGAACGCCGCTCCAGCGGAGGGCGCGCCCTCGACGCCGCCGACCGAAGAGCGCGCGCCGGAGCTGGCGCAAGGCACGCCGCCCACCTCAGGGGAAGCGAGCCAGGGTGCCGCCGCGACGCCGCCGAGCGGCGAGCAAGCGCAGCCCGCTCCCGTCGAGCCAACCCCTGCGGGCGAGGCCGTGGATCCGGCCGCCCCGGCGAGCAAGCCGCGCAAGAAGCGCAGCTTCGTCGCGTTCGATCTGCCTTCGGACTCGTTCACCTTCGAAGGCCGCCGCTCTTGGGAGATCGTGCCGAGCCTCTCGCGCGTCGGCTTCGATGCGAAGAGCACGCTGCACGACTTCACCGGTGCCACGCAGAAGGTCGCCGGCAGCTTCACCGCGGATCTCTCAGCGCCGCAGGTCGATCCACAGGGCGCGATCCGCGCCGAAGCCGCGACGCTGAACACCGGGCTCCCCGATCGCGACACCGCGATGTACGAGAAGCTCGAGAGCAGCAAGCATGGCGCGATCACCTTCACCGTGCTCGGCTTCCGCTCGACCAGCAGCGACGCGAAGGCGATGAAGCTCGCCGGCGTCGTGCGCGGCCGCCTCGGCATCCGCGGCGTCGAGAAGGAGATCGAGCTGCCGGTGCGGCTCGCGGTCGACGACGCGCGGCGCCTCTCCATCGAGGGCGAGCTCGTCGCGAAGATGAGCCTCTGGGGCATCGAGCCGCCTTCGCAGCTCGGCATGATCTCGGTCCAGGACGAGGTGAAGATCTGGATCGCCCTGCGCGCGCGGGCCACGGAGGCCAAGCAATGAGCGCGCGCTTCTCGCTCATGTTCGGAACATTCCTTTCCGCGGCGTCGCTCTTCACGAGCTGCATCCCCTCCAACGTCGTGGCCCCCACCGATCGCGCCGTGCGCGTCGATGCCGCGAACGCGGTCTGGAGCAAGGGCGGCGCCGCGGATCTCTCCGGCTACTGGAGCTCGCGCGAGCTGAGCGGCCCGCTCGCCAGCGCGGTGCGGCGCATGCACTACTGGTTCGAGGCCGACGGCCGCTTCACCGGTGCCGCGCTGCTCGAAGGTCCGCCGCTCGCGTTCCAAGTCCTGAGCGGTCTCTGGAGCTTCGACGCCGAAGGCCAACTGCTGCTCGGCGAAGACGCCGAGCCCGCGCGGCTCGAGAAGAGCGGCGAGTTCCTGCGCCTGTCCGGCAGCGACGGCGTGGTCGTGCTGGAGCGCGAGGAGCTGCGATGATCCTCACGGCGGCCATGAAGAACGATCTCGAGATCTACGAGCGCGCCGCGCACGCGTGGTGGGACGGCAGCGACCGCACCTTCCGCTCGCTGCAGCGCGTGAAGGCCTTCCATCTCGCGGAGCTGGAGCGACTCTTCGGCTCGGAGCTCCACGGAGCCAGCGTCGTCGATCTGGGTTGCGGCGGCGGTCTCCTCTCCGTGCCGCTCGCCGAGCGCGGGGCCTCCGTGATCGGCCTCGACCGCAGCCCGCGCAGCGTGAGAGCGGCGCGCGATGCCGCGGGGCGAGCGGGCGTCTCCAAGCGCTGTCGCTTCGGCGTCGCCGATCTCTGCGGCTCGCCGCTCGAAGCCAACGCGTTCGACATCGCGCTGCTCTCCGACGTGCTCGAGCACGTGAGCGATCCCGGTGGCGCACTGCGCGAAGCCGCCCGCTTGCTGCGCCTCGGCGGGCGCCTCTACCTGAACACCTTCAACCGCACGCGCCGCGCGCGCTGGCTCGCGGTCGCGCTCGCCGAAGGCCTCGGCTATGTGCCTCGCGGCACGCACGACTGGCGTCTCTTCGTGCGCCCCGAGGAGCTGCGAGCGCTCGCCGCAGCCGTGGGCCTGCGCTGCGACGAGGTGCTCGGCGAAGCGCCGCGAATCTGCGCGACGCTCCGCGCGGGCGCGCTCGAGATGCGCCGGGGCGCGAGCACCGCGGTGAGCTACACCGCGGTCTTCACCAAGGTGGAGGTGCCCGCGTGAAGCCCCACGCTCGACGCGCGATCGCGCTGCTCTACGGCGGCTTGTCCCACGCGCTCTTCGGCCTCGCCATCGCGGCGATGCTGGCGAGCCTCTGGAGCGGCATGGCGCTGGGCCAAGGGCCGTTCCGGGGCGCCGCCGCGTGGATCGCGAACACGCTCCTCGCGCTGCAGTTCCCGATCATCCACTCACTGCTGCTCACGAACCGCGGCCGGCGCTTCCTCGCGCGGCTCGCTCCCGGTGGACTCGGGCGCGATCTCTGCCCGACGACCTACGCGGCGTCGGCTTCGATCCAGCTCCTCGCGACCTTTCTCCTCTGGTCGCCGACCGGCATCGTTCTCTGGGAGACGCCGAGCCGAGCGCTGCCGTTCTTCGTCGTGATCTTCGCGGCTTCGTGGGCGCTGCTCCTGAAAGCGCTGTACGACGGCGGCATGGGCGCGCAGACCGGCTGGATCGGATGGACCGCGGTCTTCCGCGGGCGTCGCCCCGACTACGGTCCGCTGCGCACCGAAGGGCTCTTCGCGCGTTGCCGCCAGCCGATCTACCTCTCGTTCGCGCTCACGCTGTGGACGGGAGCGGGCTGGACCGCCGACCATCTCCATCTCGCGATCCTCTGGTCGCTCTACTGCATCTTCGCGCCGCTGCACAAGGAGCGGCGCTACGAGCGTCTCTTCGGCGAAGCCTTCGCCGTCTACCGGCGCCGCGTCCCGTACATCTTTCCGAGGCTTCATCGATGAGGATTGCCGCCGTTGGTCGCGCGTTGCCGCGTCACCGCTACACCCAGGACGAGATCCGCGGAGCTCTCGAGCAGATGTGGGGTGCCAACCCCTCGCTGATCTCGCGGCTGCGCACGCTGCACGAGCATGTGCGCGTCGAGACGCGTCATACCGCACTGCCGCTCCCCGAGTACTTCGAGCTCGACACCTTCGGCAAGGCGAACGACGCGTGGATCCGCTGCGCCACCGAGCTCGGCCAGCAGGCGCTGACCGAGGCCCTCGCGAAGGCCGGACTCCTGCCGCGCGACATCGACGCGATGTTCAGCGCTTCGGTGACCGGCATCGCGAGCCCCTCGCTCGAAGCGAAGCTCATGAACCGGATGGACCTGCGCTCCGACATGAAGCGCATCCCGATCTTCGGGCTCGGGTGCGTCGCCGGAGCCGCGGGGATCGCGCGCGCGGCCGACTACGTGAAGGCCTACCCCGACCAGGTCGCGGTGCTGCTCTCGGTCGAGCTGTGCTCGCTCACCTTCCAGCGGGAGGACATCTCGATCGCGCATGTGATCTCGAGCGGGCTCTTCGGCGACGGCGCCGCCGCCGTCGTGATGATCGGCGAGGAACGCGCGAGGCAGATGGGCCTGCGCTCCCCGCGCGTGCTGGCGACGCGCTCGGTCTTCTATCCGGACACCGAGGACGTCATGGGCTGGAAGATCTCCGAGCGCGGCTTCGAGCTCGTGCTCTCGGCGCAGGTGCCGGTGATGGCGCGCGAGCATCTGGGCCCCGATGTCGACCGCTTCCTCCAGTCGCAGGGCCTGACGCGCAGCGACATCAAGAGCTGGGTCTGCCACCCCGGCGGACCGAAGGTGCTCCAGGGCATGCAGGACTCGCTCGGCCTCAGCGAGAACGACGTGCGCTTCTCGTGGCAGGTGCTCCGCGAGCAGGGGAACCTCTCCAGCACCTCGGTGCTGATGGTGCTGCGCGAGGTCATGGATCGCGCCCGGCCGAAGGAAGGGGAGTTCGGGCTGATCATGGCGATGGGGCCGGCGTTCTGCTCCGAGTTGGTGCTGGTGCGCTGGTAGAGCAAGAGAACGGACATCGCGATCAGAATTCCGGCCTCTCGGGGCCTCTAGCGCGGCCGATTCCAAGACGGTGCTTGGCCCGAATTCGGAGCGGGGGACATCCTTGCCCGGCCCCCTGTGCTCGTTCTGCTTCCCAAGACGAGCCAGGGGTGACCTGTCCCCCTTCCGGAGTTCCACCATGCGAATGAGCTCTCGTCTCTCGATGCTCGGCGCGTTGATCGCTCTCGCCTTGCCCGCGACGGTCACCGCCCAGAGCCCCCTCTGCTCCCCGACCGCCCCGCCGTGGGCCTCGAACAACGGCGGCACGGCAGGCGGCGTCGTCTTCTTCGATCTCAACGTCGCCGCGTCGGTGATCATCTCCGGCTTCGACTGCAACTTGTCGACGGCCAACGCCTCGGTGACGCTCGAGGTCTACACGACGCCGAACACCTACGTCGGCTCTACCACCACCCCGGCGAACTGGACCCTCGTCGGCAGCGCCGGCCCGGTCACCTCCGCATCGGCCATCAACCTGCCGACCTCGTTCACGTTGGCGACTCCGCTCACGCTGACCGCCGGCCAGTACGGCATCGGCTTCCGGGTGATCGGCTCCGGCCAGCGCTACACCGGCACAGGCACCGGCGCGCAGGTCACGACGAGCACGTCCGAGCTGACGCTCACCTCGGGCGCTGCGATCAGCGGCCTCTTCACGGGGAGCTTCTTCTCGTTCCGCAATTGGAACGGCTGCATCCACTACACCCCCGCCGCTGGTCTGTTCCCGTCATTCACGGCCACGCCGACGAGCGGAGCGACTCCGCTCAACGTGAATTTCACCGACACGACGTTCACGAGCGACCCGAACGGCGTGCAGACCTGGGCGTGGGACGTGGATGGCGACAACATCGTCGATTCCAACGTGCAGAACCCGACCGTCACCTACAACACGTGCGGGCAGTACAGCGTGACGCTCACCGTCACGGATACGCTGCACCCCCAGGCCTCGTTCACGCGCACCAACTACATCGACGCCGACCCGCAGTTCAGGGTCAACGCGAACTTCATCGCCTCGCCCGCGGCGGGCGTCGCGCCCGTCACGGTGAACTTCACCGACACTTCGACGGGCTCACCGACGAGCTGGGCCTGGGACCTCGACGGTGACACGATCGTCGACAGCAATGCTCAGAACCCCTCGTTCACGTATTCCGTGGGCGGGCAGTACACGGTGACGCTGACCGCGTCGAACGCGTGCTACGGCGACACGGAGACCAAGGTCGCGTTCATCAACGTCGCGGGCTCGGGCACCAACCTCCCGGCGGACAAGCTCGCCTACCAGTTCAACGAAGTCCGCGGCAACACGACCGCCAACGTCGCCACCGGCGGCACCTTCCCGGCGCGCGGCACGGCGACCAACTCGACCTGGCAGGCGGACCCCGGCTTGGGTCGCGATCGCTTCGATGCGAACGAGACCGGCTTCGGGTCGCATCGTTTCGGCTCGGCCACGGGCTTCTCCACCGGCTCGACGATGGTGCACTCGGGCAGCCTGACGGTCATGTGGTGGCTGCAGCGCGACCCGGCCTCGACGACCACGAACCCCTTCGGCTACGCCTTCAGCGACGTCACGTTCCGCTCGTTCATCGCCGGTGCGGCGGGCACGGGCATCACGTTCCGCGGCTCGAGCCTCGGCAACGTCGACCTCACCGGCAACGTGATCGGCAACTACAACTGGCAGCACGTTGCGCTCGTCATCGACGACGCCGCGGGTCGCTGGACCTGGTACTGGAACGGCGCGCCCGCCAATACCAACACCTTCACGCCCAATACCTTCGCCTACAACGGCACGCAGCCGTTCAACGTCGGCATGCAGGGCACGGGGTCGTTCTTCTCCACGCACTGGGCGATGGACGATTTCCGCATGTACAACAGCGCGCTCTCCTTCGGCGACGTCCTCGCCGCGATGGGCGGCGAGACGGCGAGCAACGGCGCCTATGACGCCGGATGCGCAGGCCCCTCGGGCGTGCCGGTGCTGAGCGCGAGCCAGCGCCCGGTCCTCCCGAACCCGACCTACTCGCTCGACTTGAGCAACGCCGAACCCGGCCGCCCGGCGGCGTTGATCATCGGCACGCAGACGAGCCTCGGCGGCATCCTGCCGCTCGACCTCTCGGGCCTGCTCGGCGCGGGCTGCGCCCTCACCGTGTTCCCCGAGATCCAGTTCCCGCTCTTCACCGGCGCCGGCGCGGTGAACATCCCGCTGCCGCTGCCCGTGGATCCGTCCGTGAACGGCGGCAACGGCTTCCACGGCTACACGCAGATCATCGTCCTCGGCACCGCGGGAGCGACGACGAACTCGCTCGACGTGAACCTCCAGATCGACTGATGGAGGCGAGCTGACCGAGGAGCCTCGCGCTCCACGAGACGCGGGCGTCCGAGCTCTGGCTCGGACGCCCGCTTTGTTTTTTTTTGGCCGCGACGGCGCCAGCGTATTGCCATTTCGAAGGGAGCGGAGTCTTCTTGGAAATGCGATCGCGCGGCGCGCCGCCTCCTCCCATGCTCGGCCGCCCACGCCACTTCGCGCTCCCTCTCTTCTCGGAGTCCCCCATGCAGTTCCGTCATCTCGCGGCGCTGGGCATCGCGCTGGCCGCTTCCGGCGCCGCCCTGGCCCAGACCGTCGTCCTCCCCATCGGAGCCGCGGCCGCCGAAGGCCCGAGCAACAACACCTTCCCCTGGGGCCGCAACGCCGGCGCCATCCGCATCCAGACCATCTACGACAGCTCGCACTTCACCGGGCAGAGCATCGGCTTCCCGATCCGCATCACCGGAGCGCGCTACCGCGCGAACGGCTCGACCTCGACCTGGACCGGCACGACCTACAACGGCGTCGAGTTCTACTGCTCGACCGCGGCGGTCGACCAGGCGGCGGCAAATGCCACCTGGACCGTGAATCGCGGCGGCGACTACACCCAGGTCTACAACGGTGCCGTGGCGTTCATCCCCGGCACCGGCAACGGCACCACGGTGCCCGGCCCCACCGTCGTCGACGTCACCTTCACGACGCCCTTCCTCTACGATCCGACGAGCGGCAACGACTTCCTGACCGAGGTCACCTTCCCCGCGAACTCCTGGACCGGTGGCGGCACGACCTCGTGCGACGTGTTCACGACGGGCTCCAACTGCTCGCGCGTCTTCAACTCGACCGATCCGACAGCGGTCACCGGGACCGTGGGCCTGAATCACGCGCTCGTCGTCGAGCTCGTCTATCAGCCCGCCGCGGGCCTCTTCGCCGATTTCACCGCGACCCCGACGAGCGGCCCCTCGCCGCTGACGGTGAACTTCACCGACACGACCTTCACCAGCGACCCGGCCGGCGTGCAGACCTGGGCCTGGGACTTGAACGGCGACACCATCGTCGACAGCAACGCCCAGAACCCCTCGTACACCTACGGTGCCTGCGGCCCCTACAACGTGAGCCTGACCGTCACGGACACGCAGAACCCGAGCTCCACCAAGACGAAGAACGGCTTCATCTTCGCGGACCCGCAGCTCGTGGTGGATGCGAACTTCACCGCGGCGCCTGCCGCCGGTGTCGCGCCGCTCAACGTGAGCTTCACCGACACCTCGACGGGCAACCCGACGACCTGGGCGTGGGACCTCGACGGCGACACGATCATCGACAGCAACGCCCAGAACCCGGCCTTCACCTACTCGGTCGGCGGCCAGTACACGGTCACGCTGACGAGCTCGAACGCCTGCTTCAGCAGCACCGAGACCAAGGTCGCGTTCATCAACGTCGCGGGCTCGGGTGCGAACCTCCCCGCCGACAAGCTCTGCTACCAATTCAACGAGCTGCGCGGCGGAACGGCCGCCAACGTGGCCACGGGCTCCGCGTTCCCGGCGCGTGGCACGGTCAGCACGACGACCTGGCAAGGAGCCCCTGGCGCGGGTCGCGGCCGCTTCGACGCCAACGAGCCCAACGCGGGCTCGCTGCGCTATCTCTCGAGCGCGCGCGTGAACACGGGCGCGCCGATGGTCCACAGCGGCAGCCTCACCATCATGTGGTGGTTCCGCCGCGATCCGTCGACCGCCGCGAGCACGACGACCTCCTACGCGTTCGGTGACGGCACCTTCCGCGCCTTCCACGGCGGCGTGGCGGGCACGGGCATCTGGTTCCGCGGCACCTCGCTCGGCGATCTGCAGCTCAACCAGAACATCGTCGCGACCCCGGGCTGGCAGCACTTGGCCCTGGTCATCAACGACGCGGCGGGCCGCTGGGACTGGTACCTGAACGGTGCTCCGGCCAGCAACGGCGCGTTCACCGCGAACACGTTTGCCTACAACGGAACCACGCCTTTCGGTGTCGGCGCGATCAGCGGTACGGGAACCTCCTACTACACGCTGCAGAACGACATGGACGACTTCCGCATGTACTCGAGCGCTCTCGGCTTCGGCGACGTGATCGCCGCGATGGGCGGCGAGACGGCGAGCAACGGCGCCTATGACGCCGGCTGCGCGGGCCCCACGGGTGTCCCGGTGCTGAGCGCGAGCCAGCGCCCGATCCTCCCGAACCCGACCTACTCGCTCGATCTCAGCAACGCCGAGCCCGGTCGCCCGGCGGCGCTGATCATCGGCACGCAGACGAGCCTCGGCGGCATCCTGCCGCTCGACCTCTCGGGTCTGCTCGGCGCGGGCTGTGCCCTCACCGTGTTCCCCGAGATCCAGTTCCCGATCTTCACCGGCGCCGGCGCGGTGAACATCCCGCTGCCGCTGCCCGCGGATCCGTCCGTGAACGGCGGCAACGGCTTCCACGGCTACACGCAGATCATCGTCCTCGGCACCGCGGGTGCGACGACGAACTCGCTCGACGTGAGCCTCCAGATCGACTGATCGAGTCGAGCTGAACGCGGAGCCTCGCGCTCCGCGAGACGCGGGCGTCCGAGCTCTGGCTCGGACGCCCGCGCGTCTTTCCAGTATCGTGCGCGGACCATGCGCACGCTCTTCTCTTATCTCTTGGCAGTTGGCCTCTGCGGTTCGCCGAGCGCGCTCTGGTCGCAAGGGCCCGCCGGGGCGGGGCCGAGCAGCTTCGGCCACTTCGCCTATCTGCGCTCGAGCTCGCTCCGCCGCATCGCGATCCAGCCCGGCGCCGGAGCCTCGGGCCAGGACGCCCTCGTCGTCGTCGAGGACGGTGGTCGTATCCGCACCTCGGCGAACGGCGGTACTTCGTGGAGCTTCGCGAGCACGCCGAGCGATGCCGCGCAGACCTTGCTGGACGTGCGTTTCCCCGAAGGTGGAAATGCGGGCTATGCGGTCGGTCGCGCGGGCCGACGCCTCGTGACTCGCGACGGCGGCACGAGCTGGCAGCACTTGGCACCGCTCGCGCCGATCGCGCACGACGCCTTCGCGCGCCCCGCGATCCTCTGGGGCGTCGACTTCGCGCCGCAGAACTCGCAGCTCGGCTTCGCGGCCGGCATCGCGAGCTTCGCGCGCACTGACGACGGCGGCGCCACCTGGAGCGAGGTCGAGCTCTTCCGGGACCGACGGGTGAAGCAGCGCTTGGAGGCGCGCGACTTCGAGCTCTACGCGATCGATCTGCGCCCCGATCCCGAGGGCGGCTGGATCGGGACCTGCATCGGCGAGTGGGCGCATCGGACGCCCGAGTTCCGCTCGCTCGGCGTCGTCTTCGTCACGCGCTCCCGCGATCGACGCACGCGCGATGGGCAACGCTGGTGGATGAGCTTCTGCACGAGCGCGATGCAGGAGCCGTGGGACCTCGACTTCGCGACGCCGACGAGCGGCTTCCTCGTCGGAGGCACGGGCACCGCGAGCGGCTGCATCCTGCGCACGGAGGACGGCGGCTTCACGTGGACGGGACCGGAGCCGCTGCACGCGAACGCGGCGACGCGCTTCTTCGCGACGCTCTACGGCGTCGCCGATCTCGGTGCGGGGAACGCGATCGCCGTCGGCTACGCCGGCCACATCTGGGTGCGCGATCCCGCGAGCGGCACTTGGCTCGATCGCTTCGCTCCGGGCTACACCGGCCCGTTGCTCGACGTGCAGGGTATCCCCGGTACCGCTCGCGCGTGGGCCTGCGGCGCGTTCGGCTTCCTACGGCACACCGACGACGGCGGCGAGACCTGGACCTCGCAGAACGGCGGCGAGCTCGTCGTGCGCGTGCGCGACGCGGCGCTGCGCGACGAGCGCGTGGGCTTGCTCGTGGGTCAGCCGCCGCAGGTGCTGCGCACCGAGGACGGCGGGGCCAGCTTCACGCGCGCGTTCCCAGCTGCAGGCGATCGCGCGCGCGGCGTGCAGCTCGAAGCGGTGACCTGGATCGATGCGCAGCGCGCGATCGCCGTCGGCACCGACGGGCTCGTGCTGCGCAGCATGGACGAAGGACGAACGTGGAGCGAAGCGGGGGTGAGCGGCGTGCCGCGCAGCATGCGCCTCGCCGATGTCGCGCAGCGCTTCCCCGGGCAGATCTGGGCCGTCGGCGACGAGCCGACGAAGGACGGCGTCGCGGCGCGGGTACTCCTCTCCACCGATGACGGCAGCACCTGGATCCGGCTCCCCGATCCCCCCGGCGGCGAACGCGCGGCCCTCCACGCGCTCGCCTTCCCGCAGCCGACCGAGGTGCTCGTGGTCGGCGGGAGCCAGGGCCGAGCCTACGCCGCTAGCTTCGACGACGTGATCTTCAACGGGTGGCGCGACGTATCCCCACCGCTCGGCAGCTCGCGCGCACCGCGCGAACTTCGAGCGCTAGCGATCGGCAACGTCGGCAACGAGCTCCAGCTCCTCGCGGGCGGCGATCGCGGAACGCTGCTGCGCTGGAACTTCGCGCTGCGCCGCTTCGAGGGAGTCGCGCAGACCTTCGAGTTCGATCCCGCGACCGGCGCGGTCCTCCTGCAGCGCGCGGCGCAGGACATCAGCGCGCTCGGCATCGATCACGAGGGAGGCAGCCTCTTCGTCGGCTTCACCTCGGCACCGAGCTTCGAGCTCTCGCCGTCGCACGGCTTCGCCTGGCGCTTCGATGGCAGCACGTGGAGCGAGCTCCCGTGCGGGACGAACCAGAACGCGCGCGCGTTCACCTTCGGCGGCAGCGGAGCCCAGCGCACGGGCTGGATGGCAGCGACCATGGGCCCCGGCGGCACGAGCGAAGGCACGATCGCCGACTCGGCACTGCTGCGCCTCGAGCGCTGAACCGCGCGCCCTGCTTTGCTATCTTCGCGCGCATGCGCATCGCCATCGCCACGACCGAGCCGCTGCCCGAGCCCGATCCCGACCAGGAGCTCCTCCTCGCGGCACTCCGCGCGCACGGTGCCACCGCCGAGATGCTCTCCTGGTGCACGAGCACCGAGGATCCCGCGGGCTTCGATCTCGTCGTGTTGCGCTCCACCTGGGACTCGCATTGGAAGCCCGCCGCGTTCCGCTCGTGGTGCGAGCGCACCGGCGCGCGCACGCGGCTCCTCAATCCCGCGCGCACCGTCGCGTGGAACCTGCACAAGAGCTATCTCCGCGATCTCGAAGAGCGCGGCGTCGCGATCGTGCCGACCGCGTGGGTCGACCGCGGCGAGCGGGCCGACCTCGACGCGATCATCGCGGAGCTCGGCAGCGCCGAGCTCGTGATCAAGCCCGCGATCTCGGCCGGCTCCTGGAAGACGCGCCGCTTCGCGGCGGCGGAGCACGACGCCGCGAACGCGTTCCTCCGCGAGCTCGCGAGCGAAGCCGACGCGATGGTGCAGCCCTACCTCCGCTCGACCGAGACCAGCGGCGAGCGCGCGCTGATCTGGATCGACGGCGAGCTCACGCACGCCGTGCGGAAGTCGCCGCGCTTCGCGGGCGAGGACGAGAGCGTCTCCGCGGCGCTGGTCCCGAGCGAGGAGGAGCGCGCGTTCGCCTCTCGCACGCTGGAGGCCGCCTCCCAGCCGGGCCTGCTCTACGCGCGCGTCGATGTGATGCGCGGCGATGCGGGCGAGCTCCTGCTCAGCGAGCTCGAGCTGATCGAGCCGTCGCTGTTCCTGAAGCAGCATCCGGCGGCGCTGGAGCGGCTCGCGAAGGGGATCGTGGCGCGGGCGCGCTGAGGCCCGCCGGCGGGAGAGGCGCAGAAGAATCTCGAAAAGGCCCTGAGGGTTGCCGAGCGCCCTTGCGGGGAGGTGGTCGACCCCATCGCCACCCCAGGAGGGCCACATGCGCTCCCGTTCCCCGCTTCGCACCGTCCTTCCGCGTCTCTTGACCGCCGCGGCGCTCTGCGCCTTCGCGTCGGCCCAGCAGGCGCTCCCCGAGTACCTCGGCCAGCCCAGCGGGCAGGTGGGTCACAGCCTGATCTCGCTCCCCGACCTGAACGGCGATGGCATCGGCGACTACGCGAGTGGCGCGCCGTCCTACGACCTCGGACACGTCGACGCCGGAGCCATCGAGATCTTCTCGGGCGGGAACATGTCGTCGATCCGCGGCTTGCTCGGCTTTCGCCGCGACTTGCAGATGGGCTACGCCCTCGCGCGCGTGAACGACTTCGACAGCGACGGTGTCGACGACCTCCTCGTCGGGGCCCTCCGCGGCGGCACGATCGCGGCGAACGACCTCCACGCTCGCATCTACTCCAGCGCGACGGGTCGCGTATTGGGGGACTTTCTCGAGCCCAGCTCCGCGAACCTCGCGCACGTCGCCGTCTGCGGCCTGAATCAGACGATCGCGGTCGTGGGCACGCGGCCCTCGCGCGGCGCGCCGCTGGTCACCATCTGGGCTCCGGGCGCGTCCTCGAGCGCCAACGTGATCCTCCCCGCGCCGAGCTCGCTCCACAGCGACTTCGGTTTCGCGCTCGCGGGGCCGCTCCGCGATGCGAACGCTCAGCTCGGGCGCTTCGTCACCTCGTCGCCCAACTATCCGAGCAACAACAACGATCCACGACCCTACCGCGGTTGGGTCGGGGCCTACGACGATCACGGCACGTTGCTCTGGAGCGCCGAAGGCGATGCCTCGCGCGACTACTTCGGCTCGGCGCTCGCCGTGATCGACGACCTGAGCGGCGACGGGATCAGCGAGATCTTGGTCGGCGCGCCCGCGCGCGAGATCTCCTTCACCGCGCGGCCCGGCTTCGTGCGCATCCTGAACGGCGCGACCGGTGCCACGATCCGCACGTGGACGGGCATCGCGGCGGACGATCGCTTCGGCACTTCCGTCTGCGCGCTCGGCGACGTCGATGGCGACGGCGCGAACGACTTCGCGGCCGCGGCGATCGCCGGCGGAGCGAACGGCGTCGGCTACACCCGGATCTACACCGCGAACGGCACGGTGCTGCACCGCACGCTCGACGGCGCGGGCGCAGGCTTCGGGTCCGCGCTGGCAGGTGCGGGGCGCCTCGCCGATGGCCAGAGCGACCTCCTCGTGGGTCACGCGAGTGCGAGCAAGGTCTCCGGCACCAGCTTCAGCCGCTACCCTGGCTCCGAGCCGCACGCGGCGTTGCTGCTCGAGTTCGGCGCAGCTCGTCCGCTCTCGCGCGACGGCGTGCAAGCGGTCTGGGGCGGCGAGCCCGCTACGCTCTCGCTGCGCTCGCCGAACGGCGCGCGGAACGGCGTGCCCTTCGCCGTGATGCTGCAGGTCTTCCTCACGGGCTATCGCGCCGGCGGAACTCCGGGCTTCCCCGAGCTGCAGATCGACTTCACGCAGCCGAACACCTATGCCACCCTCGCCTCGGGACTCCTGCCCGCGGGCGGCTGGAGCATGCCCCTCAACGTGCCGCAGGGCGTCGGGGGCTTGAGCGGCCTCTTCCAGGGCATCGCCCTCGACGCCAGCGCGCCGCACGGGTGGATCACGACGCAGGGCATCGAAGTCGCTCACCAAGTCGTGCCGGTGATCTACGTCACGCCGACGGGTTCCGACACGAACTCGGGCCTTTCGCCGACGCAGCCGATGGCGACGCTGAGTGCCGCGATCGCCTTGGCGAAGAGCATGGTCGCGCCGGGGAGCTATGCGCCCTATCCCACGATCAAGCTCGCTCTCGGCACCTTCAGCGATTCGCCGCTCCTCGATGCGCCGATCTCGATCCTGGGCGGTTGCAATCCTTCGAACAGCTGGCAGCGCGCCAGGAACGGCACCTCGCTGCTCAGCACCTCGAACCTGGGCTTCCGCATCGAGGACATCACGAGCACCGTGCTCATCGCCGGCCTCGACATCCGCGCCGCGAACAGCACCGCTCCCTCCGACACCGGCCCGAGCATGTCCTCGATCGCGCTCAACGTGAAGAACTCGAGCGACGCGCTGCGCTTCGAGGACTGCAGCTTCCGCGCGGCTCGCGGCGCGAACGGACCCGCGGGCGATCACGCTCCGAACACCGCCCGACCGGGGAGCGCCGGCAGCACCGGGCGGAACGGCTACGTCACCACCTCCACCAATGACAGCCCGAACGGCGGTAGCGGTGGCGCGGGTGGCGCCACTTGGAACAGCGGCGGACGCGGCGGCGCCGGCGGGCACATCTCCTGCACCAACTGGATCGGCTCCACCTGCTTCTCGGGCCGCGCCAACGACGGCGGCTCGAGCGGCTCCGGCGCCTCCTGCGGCAACGCGGTGAACGGCGGCGCGCGCACGGTCTGCGGCTCCGGTGTGCGCGGCAGCAATGGCAGCGACGGTGCGCACGGCAGCCCCGGCGCGAATGGAACGCCGAGCACGAACACCGTGGGCTACCTCTATCAAGCCGAGCTCTGGACCGTCGTCGCCGGGATCGGTCTCGAAGGCAACGACGGCTGCGGCGCGAGCGGCGGCGGCGGTGGCGGCGCGGGCGAATGCGCGCAGATCTTCGCGGCGGGCGCCTCGGGTGGCGGTGGCGGCGGCGGAGGCGACGGCGGGCTCTCAGGGATCGGCGGTCGCTCGGGCGGCGCATCGATCGCGGCGTTCCTCTACGAGTCCTCACCGACCTTCGAGCGCTGCGCCTTCACCAGCGGCCAAGCCGGCAACGGCGGTAACGGCGGGAACGGCGCCGACGGCGCGAACGGCGGCGCGGGCGGCTCCGGCGGCAACGGCGCGAACGCGACGGTCGGCGGCATCGGCATCGGCTCCGGTGACGGCGGCGACGGCGGTCGCGGCGGAGATGGCGGCGGCGGCGGTGGTGGCGCGGGCGGCAACGGCGGCGCGAGCTTCTGCGTCTTCCTAGCCGGAACGAGCAGCAATCCTCCGGCGCTGGAGTCCGCGAGCGCACAGAACCAGTTCACGCAGGGCCAGCCAGGCACCGGCGGCACGGGCGGCGCGCAAGGCGGAACGACCTCGCGAGCGACGAGCGGCTTCGCGGGGGCGTCGGGCCGCGTGGGCAGCTGAGCACGGCGCCTCACTCGCTGGGCGCAACCGCGACGGATAGCTTGGGCAGAACTCCTGCCCAAGCTCCCTTTCCATGAGCGACGCGCTGCCCGAAGCGCTCACCCTCTGGCTCGCGCGCGCCTCCAGCGGGGATCGCGAGGCCTGGTCTCAAGTGCTGCACCAGCTCTACGGCGAGCTGCGCGCGTTGGCGGGCCGCTATGTTGGCGCGCGCGGTGGAGCGCTCGAGGTACCACCGACGGCTCTGGTCAGCGAGGCCTGGGCCAAGGTCGCGTCGCGCGAGCAGCTCGGCTGGAGCGATCGAGAGCACTTCCTCGCCGTGATGGCGAGCGCGATGCGCGGCTTGCTCGTCGATCACGCGCGGCGCGCCGCGGCCGAGAAGCGCGGCGGGGAATGGCAGCGCGTGACGCTCGGCGGCCTCGAGGTCGCGGATCCTTCGCGCGCGCTCGACCTGCTCGACTTGGATGCGGCACTCCTGGCCTTGCGCGCGGAGCACCCGCGCGCGGCCACGGTGATCGAGCTGCGCTTCTTCGCCGGTGCCACCGTCGAGGAGATCGCGCGCACGCAAGGACTCAGCGTCACCACGATCGAGAGCGAGAGCCGCCTCGCGCGCGCTTGGCTCCAACGCAAGCTCAGCCGATGAACCAAAGCTCCGAGCGTTCCGAGCAGATCTCCGCGCTCTTCGCCGCGGCGCTCGCGCGTCCCTCCTCGGAGCACGCGAGCTTCGTCGCGGCGCACGCAGAGGATCCGAGCGTCGCGAGCGAAGTCCTGGAGCTGCTCGGCTACGACGCGGCGGCGGCGCACGCGCTGGACGCATTGCTGCAACCGATCGCGGCGGAAGGCCCCGGGAACGAGGATCGGGCGCCGAACTTGGAGAGCCCCGCCGCGCTGCCGCGCGTGCGCGGCTTCCGCATCTCGAGGCACCTGGGCTCGGGAGGGATGGGCAGCGTCTTCGAGGCCGAGCAGGAGCATCCGCGGCGAGCCGTTGCGTTGAAGCTGCTGAACTCGAGCCTCCTGCGCACGCCGGAGGTGCAGCGGCGCTTCGAGCACGAAGCGCAGCTCTTGGCGCGCCTCGAGCATGAGGGGATCGCACGGCTCTACCAAGCCGGCGCCGCCGAGCACCCATCTGGTGCTCCGTACTACGCGATGGAGCTCGTCGCGGGGCGGCCGCTCGTCGAGCACACGACGGCTCGCTCGCTCTCGCTGCGCGCGAAGCTCGAGCTCTTCCTGCGCGTGCTGGACGCCGTGCAGCACGCGCATCAGCGCGGCATCATCCACCGCGATCTCAAGCCCGCGAACATCCTCGTCACGGAGCTCGGCGAGCCGAAGGTGCTCGACTTCGGCATCGCGCGGGAGCTCGAGGGCGCGGACGATCGCTCG
>JAEUHW010000192.1 GCA_016793245.1 Planctomycetota bacterium | reverse complement strand
CGCGCAGCGAGGACGTCGTCTCCGCGCGCCTCGGCTTCGCCGGCGGCGCGGCCGCGAACGTCACCGCTTCGCGCGTCTCGATCAAGCCGATGCGCCGCTTCCGCGTCTTCAGCGAGGACTCCTATCTCTCGCTGGACCTCGGCGAGCGCCACGCTCTGATGGTGACCAAGGGCCCGAGCTGGGATGCCCGCGCGATCGATCCGCGCGCCGTCGATCCCGAGCTCATGAACGATCGCGATCGCCTGCGCGAGTTCGTGTTCAACGGGCTGCTCAGCGTGCGGGAGTTCCGCTTCGAAGCGCGCGAGCCGTTGCGCGAAGAGCTGCGCTCGTTCCTGAGCTGCGTGCGCGAGGGCACGGCTCCGCGCGTGAGCGGGGCGGACGGTCGAGCCGCGCTCGAGACCGCCGTGCGGATCGTCGAGAGCCTCGCGGGATCGCTCGCGGCACGCGCGCGCGCCGAGAGCTCGCGCTGAATTCGGGCTGAATTCGCACCGCGGGTTTTCCGCGGGGCTCGATTCCCGACGTGCCCGCCGCGCGAGCGGGAGCTATCATGCCGCACGACCTCTGCGGTGTTCGTGATCGGGAGCGCATCGGCGATTCGATACGAATCCGCACGGGAACCGATCCACGGCGCGCATGCGAGGCGCGGCTTCGGCCGCAGCTCTTCGCTGTCTGACGCACGGGAGGTGCCCACTTGGAGCTTCAAGGATTCCTGATCGCTCCGCAACGACACGGCACAGGTGGAGGTCGCTTGCTCTGCTTCCGATGCGGTCGCGTCTCGCGGCCGCGCGAGGTTCCTGCACGCGTGGGTGATCCAGCGGCGATGGACTCCTTCCGCGTGCCGATCTCCGCGCTTCGTCGACCCTGAGAGAGACCGAGCGAACACCATATCTTGTGGAGAGATCTGGCCTCGGCCGCGACGGATTGTTGTTGCCGTCTCTGCGCTGCGCTACCATCCGCGCCTCGACGGAGCGCGCCACTCATGCGGCAGGAGCAGCTCCGCGACGTGGTGGTGCTCGAGGGCGCGGACATGAAGAGCTGGGTGGTTGCGGCGACGTTGGTAGCGGCGGTGATCTGCGGGCTGCGCCTGTGGATGCCTGCGCCGGAAGATGGCCAGGGCGATTCTCCCGCGATCGGCGGCGGCAACGGCCAAGAGCTCTCGAGCCCCGAGGCCGTCTTCCCCAGTCTCCGTCGCGAGACGGACACCGCCGAAGAGAAGCCTCTCGATCAGGCGCGTCCTGCGGCGTCCACCGACGCGCCGCGTTCGGCCGAGCTCGATGCGGCTCTCGCGGTCTACCGCCAAGGCAAGCACGCCGAGGCCGCGCGCTTGCTCGCTCCGCTGGTGGAGCGCGGCGTCGGCTTGCCGGGCAGCCGCGTGTTCCTCGCCGCCGCGGCGCTCGAGAGCGGCGACTACGCGACGGCGCGCGCCGCGGCGGGTCGAGCGGCGGCCGAAGGCGAAGCGGCGAGCTGGCGCATCGAAGGCGAGGCGCTGAAGCTGCACTGCGATCTACGCGAGGGCTCGCTCACGCGGGCGGCCGTGCTCGATCGCGCGCGTGCGCGCCTCGCGGAGCTCGCGAACAGCCCCTCCGGTCGCCTCCTGCTCCAGGACCTCGTCGATCGCAGCGTCGCCGACAACGCGGGCGCCGACGGCGTGCGCCTCGCGCAGGCCGCGATCGAGCAGGTCGCGCGCAGTGTGCAGGGACAACCCGCGTTCGCGCGCGTACGCGGTCTGGCCGCGAGCCTGGAGAAGGCCGAGCGCGCGGTGCTCTTCGATCGACGCTCCACGGTCTGGGCCACGCGCGCGAAGATCGGCACCGGCGAGCCGCTCGTCCGTCTCGTCACGAGACTGCGGAAGGAGAGCCAGGCCGGGCGCTACGACGCGCATTTTCTCGCTTGGGTGAACGGCATCGCCGACCCGGGACGGGTGCAGGCCGGGCGCGAGCTCGTGATCCCGCCCGGCGACCTCGCGATCGAGGTCTTCCGCGGGTCGCGTCTCGTGTTGGTGTACTGCGGCGAGTACCTGGTGCGCGTCCACGGATGCGCCATCGGGCGAACCGAGAAGCCGACGCCGGTCGGCAGCTTCGAGATCGGCGAGAAGATCGAGCGTCCGGTGTGGCACGGACCCAATGGCGCGGTGGCCTACGCGAAGCCCGAGAACCCTCTCGGCGAGGGCTGGCTCGGCTTCGTCGATCGCCCGGATGCGACCGGCTACGGCATCCACGGCACGAACGACGAAGGCTCGATCGGCGAGGAGGCTTCGGAAGGTTGCGTTCGTCTGTACAATGCGGCCATCGTCGAGCTGATGGCCTGGGTGGCCCCGAAGGGGACTCAGGTCACGATCCACTGACCGAGCGGCCGCGGACCGTTCCTGACCGGTGACACGGGCAGGCGGGGGCGGGCCGCGCAGATCGTCGAGCGACATTGAGCGCCTGGACCACCCAAGAGAGCACTGACCTCTACGGCATCGATCACTGGGGCAAGGGGTACTTCCGCGCGAACAGCGCGGGGCACCTCGAAGTGACCCCGGATGGCACCAGCCCGGCGGAAAGCCCGGCCATCGACTTGAAGGAGCTCGTCGATACCCTGCGACTGCGGGGCATCGCGCTGCCGGTGCTGATCCGCTTCGACGCCATCCTGCGGCGGCGGGTGCGCGAGATCGCGACCACCTTCAACGAAGCCATCCGCGAGCACGGGTACAAGGGGCGCTACCGCGGCGTCTATCCCGTGAAGGTGAACCAACAGCGCCAGGTCGTGCAGACCCTCGTCGACGAGGGCAAGAAGTACGGCATGGGGCTGGAGGTCGGGAGCAAGCCCGAGCTCCTCGCGGTGATCCCGATCCTCGACGATCCGCAAGCGCTGCTGATCTGCAACGGCTACAAGGACGTCGCCTACATCGAGATCGCGCTGCTCGCCATGCGCCTCGGCCGGAACCCGATCCTGGTCGTCGAGAAGTTTAGCGAGCTGCTGCTGATCCTCGACGTGTCGCAGCGCCTCGGCATCCGCCCTCGCATCGGCGTTCGCGCGAAGCTCGCGGCCCGCGGCTCGGGCAAGTGGGAGGCCTCGGGCGGCGATCGCTCGAAGTTCGGCCTCGGCGCCTCCGAGATCGTGGATCTCGTGGAGGAGCTGCGTCGGCGCGACAAGCTCGATTGCCTGGAGCTCTTGCACTTCCACTTGGGCTCGCAGATCACGCAGATCACGAGCTTCAAGCGCGCGCTGAAGGAAGCGGCCCGGCTCTACGTGGAGCTGCACCGCATGGGCGCGCCCGTGCGGATCCTCGACGTCGGTGGGGGACTGGGCGTCGATTACGACGGTTCGCGCACGTCGTTCGACTCCTCGATGAACTACACGCTCCAGGAGTACGCCAACGACATCGTCTGGATGATGCTCCAGGCGTGCGAAGAGAACGAGGTCCCGCATCCCGACATCGTCACCGAGTCGGGACGCGCGCTCGTCGCGCACCACGCCGTGCTGGTGGTGAACGTGCTCGGCGTCGGGACGATGGGCATGCCCTCTTCCAAGCGCACGGGGAACGGCGAGAGTGCCGCACCGCCCGAAGGCGACAGCGAGCCGGTGCAGGAGCTGATCGAGATCGCGGCCGGCATCTCGCCGAAGAACGTCCAGGAGGCGTTCCACGATCTCACGCAGCTCCGCGAGGAGATCCTGACGCGCTTCAACGTCGGCCTCATCGATCTCCGGGGTCGCGCCCGCGCCGAGGAGATCTACTGGGGCGCTTGCCACCGCATCTTGAAGCACATGCGCGAGCTCACCTACGTTCCGGAGGAGCTCACGGACCTCGAGAAGATCCTGCGCGACACGTACTTCTGCAACTTCAGCGTCTTCCAGTCGCTGCCGGACCATTGGGCGATCCAGCATCTCTTTCCCGTGGTGCCGATCCACCGCTTGGAGCAGAAGCCCTCGCGCCGCGGAGTGCTCGCCGACATCACCTGTGACAGCGACGGCAAGATGGAGCGCTTCGTCGACCTGCGCGACGTGAAGTCCTACCTCGACCTCCACGAGACGAACGGCGAGGACTACCTGCTCGGCATCTTCCTCGTCGGGGCCTACCAGGAGATCCTGGGCGACCTCCACAACCTCTTCGGCGACACCAATGCCGTGCACGTCGACGTCGATTCGCGCGGGCGCTACCGCGTGCACCATCTGGTCGAAGGCGATCGCGTCGACGAAGTTCTGGGCTACGTGCAGTTCGACTGCTCGGAGCTGAAGCAGCGCATGCGCAGCGCGGCGGAAGAAGCGCTCGACGAAGATCGCATCACGCCCGAGGAATGGGGGCGGTTGCTCCGGCGCTACGAGGAAGGGCTCTCGGGGTACACCTACCTCGAGTCCTGATCCAACGAGGGAATCTAAAACATCGCGAGCCTCTCTCCCCGAGCTGCGGGAGAGAGGCTCGCGATGTTTTCAAGCGCTCGGATCGGAGAGTGCGCGGAGCTCTCGGCCGGCACCCGTGGAGAATGAGATCACGATCGCGCGGCGCGCTGAGGACGGCGCGCTCTCGAGCGACTACTGGATGCGCCGGATCACCGCGCTCACCACGCCGCGGATCTCCACTTCCTCGGCGTAGATCGGCTCCAAGCGCGCATTGGACGGCTGCAGGCGGATGCGCCCCTTCTCGCGGTAATAGCGCTTCAGGGTGGCTTCATTGCCTTCGACTACCGCGACGACGATCTCGCCGTTCCGCGCCGTGTTCCGACGCTCGACCAAGACGAGGTCGCCGTCCTTGATCTGGTCCTCGATCATCGAGTCGCCCTGCACTTCCAGCAGGTACATGTCGCGACCTTCGGGGAGCAGGTCGCTCAAGTCGAACAGCTCCTGGCGCTCGAGCGCTTCGATCGGCTGACCGGCGGCGATCGCGCCGGCGATCGGAACCACGGTGCGAGCGCGCTTCGCTTCGGGCGGCGAATGCACGACGCGGATCGAGCGCGCCATGCGCGGCTCGCGTACGACGGCGCCCTTCTTCTCCAACTCGACCAGGTGACCGTGGATGGTCACCTTGTTCACGCCGCAATGCTCGGCGATCTCGTCGAGCGTCGGAGCAATGCCGCGCTCGTCGAAGTACTCCTGGATGAAGCGCAGGATACTGAGCTGCTTCGGTGTCAGGCGCAGATCGTTCATCGCATCTCCTCCTCGGCGGGCAGTCCGCAGAGCGCGCGCAGCTTCCGGTCGGGCGGAGCGAAGCTCGCGCGACGCGCAGGATCGGGGGCACAATCCAGACGGGAACAAAGGAGCGACCCGCCGCGGTGCTTGTCGCCGCGCGCTGGACGGGAGCGCGTTGCGACAGCTCGCTGCAAGCGCAGCGCCGGAGGCCGAGGCGGGAGGACCAGCATAGCGACGAGCGCGCCGCTGGCCAGTCGAGCGTCGCTCGAAGTGCGTTCGTCGTTCGAAGTGCGGGCGTGGCTCATAGCAGGAGCCCGAGCACGATCAGCGCGAGCACCAGCGCGAAAGTCTCGCGAGTGCACGCCGCGTGCGGCAGTCCGCACAGGGCCTCGGTGCGCGACGCACCGGACAACACCGCGTTCTGCGCGCCGGTCGACGTCGCGTTCGGCTCGGAGGCGAGCCCGCGGGTCCGCGAAGTGAAGGAAAAGGAGGAGATCCCGGCGAGCGCAGCGGCTTCGTGGCGCAGCGGAGACGCTTCGCCGCGAGGCACTTCGAGTTCCAGCGGTCGCGCCGATCGGTAGGTGGTGGCGCTGGGCGCGATGCGCTGGGCTCCTACTGTTGTGAGCAGGCCCGATCCGAGCAAGCCCGGTCCGACCGGGTCCGTTCCGACTTGGGCCGTTCCAACCTGAGCCGCTCCGCTGCCGTCGCCGGCGGTCGGACCGCGGCGCCGATTGCGGGAGGCGGGGACGCTCCGCGAGGTGGAGCGCGGCAGGAAGGTCAGTGGACTCCGGAGTCCCGGAACTGCGGTCAGCAGGGCGCTCGCCATGGATCTCCTCCGAATGCGGTGTTCGTGAGAGGCTCGTGTCGGCCGCAGGTGCGGGGCGACGGTCCGAGCTGTGAAGCCGTGAGAGCTGATCCGCCGTGTGATCTGGCGCAGCGCGCGAGAGGCCCGCAAGAGGCCGAAGTGGCGCTCGCTCGCCGAGATCCGCGGGGGCCAGCCAAGAAAGAGCGGGTGGGCCCCGCCTTCCCGTCGGCGGGGCCCCGAGCTTCCCGGCGCGCAGCTCGCACTCGCGCCGTTGGCTCGCCGAAGCGCTCGCCCCGCGAGCCGGGGTGAACCCAGCGCGGAGGAGTGCCATCGCGTTCGTCTTGCGCTCGTCGCGAGGCCGCCAGAGCGGCCGCGCGTTCCTTACGGAAGGCGAACAGGCGAGAGGGTACGAACAGCGCCCTTACGGGACAAGGCTTTTGTTCGGGTCGCATGGGCGGGCATGCCCCGACGGTGGGGGGCTCCGTCCTTCCACGCGGCGCGAGCTCTGCGCGAGTGCGGTTCCCCTTCCGGAGTAGAATCCGCCCCCTTTTCCCCGGGCTCGCGCACTCTCCCTCCCGCACCGCATGAGCGAATCCCACCTCGGCTCCAAAGCGACGTTCTCCCTTCCCCGACATCTCGTCGGTTTCGATCTCCGGCGCTTGCCGAGCTATCGCTGCGACGTGCTGGTCGTCGGCAGCGGCGTCGGGGGGGCGAGCGCCGCCCTCGCCGCGGCGGAGTCGCGCGACGTCGTCGTGCTGGCCAAGGACAAGCTCGAGCTCACGGCGACGGCTTGGGCTCAGGGAGGGATCGCCGCGGTTTGGTCCGACGAGGATTCGCTCGACGCGCACATCGCCGACACGCTCACCGTCGGCGGCGGTCTCTGCGATCCAGCGGCGGTCCGCGCGGTCGTGAGCGGCGGACGCGGCGCCATCGAGCAGCTGTTGAGCTGGGGGGCGCGCTTCGATGCGAGCGGCGGCGGACTCGAGCTCTCGCGCGAAGGCGGTCACAGCCACGCGCGCGTGATCCACGCGCTCGGCGACCGGACCGGACGCGAAGTGCAACGCGTGCTGAAGGAGCGCTTGCTCGCGCATCCGCGCATCACCTGCTTCGAGAGCGTGCAGGCGGTCGATGTGCTCACCGACGAGAGCGGCGCCGCGCAAGGCGTGATCGCCTGGTCGCAACAACACGGCTGGATCGCGTTTCTCGCGGAGTCGACGATCCTGGCCACGGGTGGCGGGGGGCAGATCTATCGCGAGACGACGAATCCGCCTTCGGCGACCGGCGACGGTCTCGCGATGGCGCTGCGGGCCGGGGCCGTCGTGCGCGACCCAGAGCTCGTGCAGTTCCACCCGACCTTGCTGTACATCGCCGGTGCGGCTCGCGCGCTGATCTCCGAGATCGTGCGAGGAGCAGGCGCGCGCTTGGTCGACCGCGATGGCGTGCGCTTCCTCGAGCGCGACTTGCCGGATGGCGAGCTCTCCCCGCGCGATGTCGTCTCGCGGGCCATCTTCCGGCGCATGGTCGCGACGCGCGACACGAGCGTCTACCTCGATCTCTCCGGGCTGCCCGGTGACGTGCGTGAGCAGTTCCCAGGCATCGCGCGCGTTTGCGGCTACTTCGACATCGACATCCGGAAGGACCCGATCCCGGTGCGTCCCGGCGCGCACTACATGGTGGGAGGTGTGAAGGTCGACCTCCTCGGGCGCACCTCGGTCGCGCGCCTCTACGCGTGCGGCGAGGTCGCTTCCACCGGACTCCACGGCGCGAATCGCCTGGGCTCCAATTCCCTGCTCGAAGGTCTGGTGCTCGGCTCGGCTGCGGGGCGCCACGCCGCGGAGCAGGTCCTCGGACGGCCGATCGCCGCACGCGAGCGCGCGAGCGGCCCGCGCATCTGGCCGGGCGACGAGCGCGTCGAGTTCCACCTCGATGACATGCTCTACTCGCTGAAGTCGCTGATGTGGCGCAACGTCGGCATCGAACGCGAGCCCGAGCTCATGCAGGAGGCCTGCCAGCGCTTGGCCTTTTGGGCCCGCTACTTCTTCCGCACGCCGGTGGAGCCCGCGCGCGCCGTCGAGGTCGCGAACGTGCTCACGGCCGCGGCCCTCGTGGCCCACGGAGCGATGGAGCGCGAGGAATCGCGCGGCGTGCATGCGCGCAGCGACTTCGCACAGCTCGCTCCCGAGCCCTACCATGTCGAGATGCAGGCCCGCGTCGATGCAGCCGCTGGCGCGATGAGCGGAGAGGACGCCTCGATCCTCGGGCTCGCGATCCAACGCGTGCCGCCCGCCGTTCCGCTCGCGGCCCCGCTCAGGAGAACTTTGTAGCCCTCATGGAAGAACGCATCTCAGTCACTCGGAGCACGGATCCGCGCGCCGCGGAGCGCGCCTTGCTCGTCGGCGTGATCCTCTCCAGCTCCGATGGCGGCGGTGATGCCGACGAGGCTCTCGCGGAGATCGGATCGCTCGTCGAGGCCGCTGGTGGAGAACCCGTTGGCGGACTGGTGCAGCGCCGCGAGAAGCCCGACCCGCGCACCTACATCGGCAAGGGCAAGGTCGCGGAGGCGAAGGAGCTCGCCGCAGCCCTCGACGCGGACCTCGTCGTCTTCGACTGCGATCTCTCGCCCGCGCAGGTGCGCAACCTCGAGGGCGACCTCGAGCGGCGCGTCGTCGATCGCAGCGAGCTGATCCTCGACATCTTCGCGCGGCGCGCGCGCACGCGACAGGCGAAGGCGCAGGTCGAGCTCGCGCAGCTCCAGTACACGATGCCGCGCCTGCGCCGGATGTGGACGCACTTGGAGCGCACCGAAGGGGCGATCGGCGCGCGTGGCCCGGGCGAGACGCAGCTCGAGACGGACCGCCGGATCATCCAGAAGAAGATCCGCGATCTCCGCGCCGAGCTCCAGGTCATCGAGGAGCGTCGGCAGCGCGAAGGCGAGGCGCGACGCGGGCACTTCCGCATCTGCCTCGTGGGCTACACCAACGCCGGCAAGTCGACCCTGCTCAACCGGCTGACCGGCGCGGAGGAATACGCCGCGGACCAGCTCTTCGCGACGCTGGATACGCGCACGCGCCAATGGCGCCTCGCCGACGGCCGCGTCGTACTGCTCTCGGACACCGTCGGCTTCGTCCGCGACCTGCCGCATCATCTCGTCGCGTCGTTCCACGCGACGCTCGAGGAGGCGCGCTCGTCCGATCTCCTGCTCGAGGTGATCGACGCGGGGAGCAAGGAAGCGCTGCGCCAAGCCGACGCGGTGGAGCAGGTGCTGGGCGAGCTCGAGCTCGGCGGGCTTCCGCGGCTCGTGGTGTTGAACCAGATCGACCGGGTCGGAGATCGACTCGATCTCGCCGTGCTGCGGAACCGCTTCGCACGGACCGTGGCCGTGTCCGCGCGGACCGGCGAGGGGCTTCCCGAGCTGGAAGCGGAGGTCGGAGCGATCCTCGATCGCGAGTCCGAGGAGTGCGTGCTCCGTGTGCACGCCGGCGATGGGCGTGCGCTCGGGCTCCTGCGCGAGGTCGGTGTGAAGCTCGCCGAGGAGTACATCGACGATCACCTCTATCTGCGCCTGCGCCTCGCCGTTCGCGAGCTCGAACGGCTGCGTTCGGAGCTCCGCGGTGGGCGCCTCGAGGTACTGCCCGTGGAGAGCGAGCATCCGCCGCGTCCGCGCTGAACCACTTCGAAATCGTCGGCAAGCGGCAGCGGCTCTCGACGCGGCGAACGGGGACTCTGATTGACCAAGCGAGCGGGCCCGCGGAGGAGCGGATATCAACGCCCCCACCCGGGCCCCCACTGCGTCGGCTTTAACGGGCGCAGCGGCCCGAGCCGTGGAAACCGTGTGGCGGGACACACGGAGCCCCGCCGCGCCCCAACAG
>JAEUHW010000171.1 GCA_016793245.1 Planctomycetota bacterium | reverse complement strand
AGCTCCCGGCGCCGTTGACCGTTCGAAGGACCGCGATCGACCCTATCCAGACCAGGCACGAGCCTCCAGACTGCTGCTCGAGCTTCTCTGCTGCTCGCTTCGGAGCCCCGCATGCTTCCTATCTCCTTCCCGAGCGCGACCACGTGGATCGCGACCCGCTCGCTCCTTCCTTCTCCCGCTCTTCGTCGTCGAGCGCGATCGCTGCTCCTCGCCTGCGGGGCCGCGCTGAGCGCGCTCTCCGCGCACGCTGCCGAGCTCGTGGGCTTCGGCGTCGATCAGAACGGCGTGATCACGCAGCGGCCCACCGGCACGGACTTCGTCGCCGCGATCGCGCGCGGGTTCAACGGCTATGCGCTGCGCGCGAACGGCAGCGTGGTCGCTTGGGGTGCGAATAACGCGGGCCAGGTGTCCGGCGCTCCGAGCGGCACCGGCTTCCTCGCGATCGCCGCCGGCGCGGAGTTCGCGCTCGCGCTGCGCTCCGATGGCGGGATCGTCGCGTGGGGCAGCAACTCCGCGAACCAGGTCTCGAGCGCGCCCACCGAGCTCGGCTTCGTCGCGATCGCCGCGGGCGGCGAGCATGCCTATGCGCTGCGCGCGGACGGCTCGATCGCCGCGTGGGGCGCGAACTGGGCGAATCAAGTGAGCGCGACGCCGACGACGAGCGGCTTCACCGCGATCTCCTCCGGCGACGGCCACGGCGTCGCGCTACGCGCCGACGGCTCGATCGCGGCCTGGGGCTGGAACCACGTCCGCCAAGTCTCGGATCGCCCGCGCGCGGCGGGCTTCGTGGCACTCGCCTCGGGCCAGAACCACAGCTACGCGCTCCGCGCCGACGGCTCGATCGCCGCATGGGGTGGCAACGGCCTCCTCCAGGTCTCGGGCACGCCGACGGAGGCGGGCTTCCGCGCGATCGGCGCCGGCGATTTCCATGGCCACGCGATCCGCGCGGATGGATCCCTGGCGGCGTGGGGCGAAGCCAGCGCGGGCGCCGTGCTCGGACTGCCGAGCGGAGGCGGCTTCGTCCGCGTCTCGGCGGCACGCGACTTCGGTCTCGCGCTGCGCGGCTTGCCCGGCGACGAATGCTCGACGGCGATCCCGCTCCAGCTCGGCGCGAATGGCCCGTTCGACACCGCGGTCGCCACGAGCTCGCGGGAGCCTTTCGCCTGCGGAGCACGGAACGGCGGCGATCTCTGGTTCTCGTACACGCCCTCGAGCTGCGCCGCGCTGCGCATCGAGACCTGCACGAGCGCGCTCCAGCTCGACACGGTCCTCGAGATCTTCGAGGGCTCGTGCACGCAGCTCGCGCTCCTCGTCTGCGATGACGACGGCTGCGGAACGGGCTCGCGCGCGACCGTACCCTTGGTCGCTCCCGGCGTGAGCTATCTCGTGCGCGTCGCGGGCAAGGACTTCCGCGCCGGCGCCTTCGAGCTCGTCGTCTCGGAGATCGCGGGCGTGGGCGAGATCACCTCCACTCCCACGGGCTGCGGAGGCCTCGGTCTGCAGGTCGTCAGCGGTACGCCGGGCCTCGGCGCCTCGATCGGCCTCCAGATGACGGGCACGAGCAGCTTCGCCTCGCTCTTCCTCGGCTTCGCTCCGCTCGCCGTGCCGCTCTGCGCTTCGTGCACGCTCGGCACCACGCTCGA
>JAEUHW010000093.1 GCA_016793245.1 Planctomycetota bacterium | reverse complement strand
AGCCGTGACGTTGATGCAGATGCTCTGGTTGGCGCTCGGGTTCTGCGGCGAGCGCACGAGGTTGCTCAGGGTCACACGCGTCCGATTCAGCTCGGATTGTCCGCGGAGGAAGGTCTCGCGACCTTGGATCAGCGGCTGCAGGCCCGGAACCGTGACGTTGCGGCCGAGCTCCTGGATCACCACGCTCTGCGTCAGGTTCTGCGTGAAGGCCGCCGTGGAGTAGATCTTCTTCGTGTCGGCGGCGACGTCCGCCGCGATCATGGCGTGGTACTGCTGCAGGACGGGTCCCAGCACCGACCACGAGAAGCTGGTCTCGAGGATGTTGCGGTAGTGCGCGTCGTAGCGCTCCCGCCAGTCGGGGAAGATCAGCGTCTTGCTGAACGCCGGCTTCGAGGTCGCCGTGGTGTTGAGCCACGGGTTCATGCTGGTGCTACCGGCCAGCGCCTCGTTCAGGTCGAAGGGGAACATGTGGAAGTCCCCGTGGGCCTCGTCGCGGTAGAGGAAGTGGTCCTTCCCCGAGCCGATGTAGCTGTCGTCCTGGGTCATGATGTTCATGACCGAGGCGTAGCGATAGAACTGGTCCACGTTGAACCACGCGGGCAGAGCGGCTTGAAGCTGCGCGGAGGGCGTGTTGTTCAGCACGTTGCAGAGCTGCATGAGATCCGTGCCGTCGCCCTGCTTCGCCTGGTAGGCGGCGAGGTAGTTGGCCACCGTGGCTCCGAGCCAGGTGAGCGCGCAGCGCCCGTTGCTGAAGCTGCCCGTGGTGGGGAAGCCGCGATAGCGGTTCCCGTCGTTCGAGCGGAACCAGTCCTTCGCCCAGTCCTTGTTCGGCTGCTGGACGTTGATGTAGACGCCCCAGTACTGGCCGTTGAGGTAGAGCTTGACGAAGTTGCACTTGGGTGCCGGCCCGTGGCGGCGCATCACCCAGTAGGTCGCGAACTCGCGCAGGAAGGTCGGGTCGTGGAACCCGTTGTTCAGGTTGATGTGGTCGTAGCCGTAGAGGTCCTGGCCCGGCACGAAGACATCGGTGCGGATGTTGAAGCTCTTCTTCTGCGAGCCCGCCGGCAACCACGTGTACGAGGTGTTGCCTCGGAAGCGCACCGCGACGCTGGGATAGACGATCCCGTCGACGGTCATGTCGGCCGGGATCTCGACCTCCGAGACGTAGTTCGCTTCGAGCTGCGCCCAGTAGTTCGCTTGGTTGAACTGGAGGTAGATCGAGCGGTAGGCGCTCTCGGCGTAGAAGTCGGGCACCTGCGCCGTGGCGAGGGTACCTAGGGCCAGAGCGAGAGCCGCGCCGAGGAGGCGGCGGAAGCGACCGTAGTGCATGGGTGAGGGACTCCGGGTGCGGAGAGGGACGCGACCCGCGGGAGTGTCCCCTGTCGGCGTGGCCGGCCGGCGGGGCGGGTAGGTGGCCTAGAGCTACCCGCGACCCCCCTGCTCTCGCCGAGGAAAAGTGAAAAAACGATGAAGGGCCGGGTTGGACCCGGCCCTTCGGCGCGCGGCATGTTGCCGTGCTGTTCGGCTCAGACCAGGACCGTGTAGGCCTGGGTGAAGAGCACGTTCAGGCAAGAGGCGTGGAGCACGGCACCCTGGATGGCGAAGCGGAAGGGAGTCGTCACGGCCGGGAGGTTCAGGGTGAAGAGGCCGGCGGCGTTGGTCACGCCAGGGAGCACGATGATCGGGCAGAGCGGGGAGAGGTCGATCGACTGCAGCATCGGGAAGGGGCAGGTCGCCATCGGCTGGGGCAGCGAGCCCGCCATGCACGGGCACTGCGGCTGGATGAGCAAGATGCAGGGCGAGTTCGGCGTCGAGCTGAGCTGATAGGTGGTCGGGAGGCCGAGCGCATTCACGAAGTTGCAGGAGGTCGAGCCCGGGATCGAGCCGTTGATCGTGAGGTCGTTCACCAGCGGGAAGCCGGTCGTCTGGGCGGCGAGCGGGGCGGCGGGCAGGAGGGCGAGGAGCAGGAGGGCGAAGAGGAGGAAGGAGCGCATCGGAGTGACCTGGGTGAGGAGTTGGGTGGCGGAGGCGCTGGCTTCGCGCTTCCACCACCCTCACCGTGCTCCGTCGCCGCGCGTGACCGAGGATCTCGTTCCGACTTCGCTCACTCCCGGTTCGCGACGAACACCGCGAACTGCCCGTGCTCGCCGTGGGGCGACTTGTCGATGTCGAAGAGCTTCGTCGCTTCGAAGAGCTGCGTGAGCTTCGAGTAGCCGTAGTTGCGCGGGTCGAAGTCCGGCTGCTGCGAGACGATCTTGCCGCCGACGCCGCCCAGGTTCGCCCAGCCGTCCTCGTCGGCGATCGCCTCGACCGAGGTACGCAGGAGCTCGATCAGGTCCTTGTCCTGTTGGAGCTCCTTCGTCGTGCGCTTCGGGGCGCGACCACTGTTCTCCTCGCCCTCGGCGCCTTCGGAGCGCGGCTGCGCCAGGATGTCGACGAAGACGAAGCGGTCGCAGGCCGTCACGAAGGCGCGCGGGGTCTTGCGTTCCCCGAAGCCGATCACCATGAGGCCCTCCTCGCGGATGCGGGAGGCCAGCCGCGTGAAGTCGCTGTCGCTGGAGACCAGGCAGAAGCCGTCGAGCTTCGCGCGATAGAGCAGGTCCATCGCGTCGATGATCATCGCGCTGTCGGTGGCGCTCTTCCCCACCGTGTAGCGGAACTGCTGGATGGGCTGGATCGAGTGCTCCAGCAGGTTCTCTTTCCAGGTCTTCAGGTTGGGGGTGGTCCAGTCGCCGTAGATGCGCTTCACGATGGCGACGCCGTAGTTCGCGACCTCGGCGAAGAGGCCCTCGGTCGTGCTCGGAGAGGCGTTGTCGGCGTCGATGAGGACGGCGAGGCGACGGGGATTGGGCAGCGTTTCCATGGCTTGGCTCTTCTCGTCGCGAGGACGGCGCGGGGCGACGCAGGGCGCGGATGATGGCATGCTGAGGCGCCGAACGGTACCGCCACTTCGCGGAGGAACCCATGCGCCGCATCTCGCGCAGCGCTGCCGCTCTGATCTCCGGCTTCGCTCTCACGTGTCCGGCCATTCGCGCGCAGGAAGGTGCATCGCACCGCGCGGACCTCGAGTTCCTGATCCGCACGATCGAAGAGCGGGCGGCGATGCCGAAGGGGAAGGCGATCGACTGGCCCGCCGCGGTGAAGGCCCTGCGTCCGCGCATCGAGGCCTGCCGCGACGAGAAGAGCTGTGTCCTGCTCGCGATGGAGCTGCTCGCGATGCTGAAGGACAGCCACAGCGGGATCCTGAGCTCGCGCGTGAAGGAAGGGCTGCCCAGCAAGTGGGACGGGCTCTACGGCGCGGGGCTCTGGTTCGGCTTCGATGGCGGCAAGTGGGTGCTGCGCGGGAGGATGGAAGGTCACGCGCTCGATGCCGCGATCGTGCCCGGGAGCCTCTTGCTCGCGATCGAAGAGCGGCCGGCGTGGCTCGCGCTCGGCGAGGAGCGCGAGCGCATCGCGCGCATCCTCGGCATTTCGAGCGACCACTCGCTCTACGCCTCGCTCGGCAATCGCCTCCTGCCCTTCGGCGAGAAGCAGCAGCTCCGCTGCACCTTCCTGCTCCCCGATGGCAAGACGCGCGCGGTCGAGCTGCCGCGCTGGGGACCGGGAGGCAAGGCCTTCGATCTGGACGCCGCGCGACGGCCCGCGGGCTTCGCGCGCGCCGACGGCGCCGCGTCGTGCTGGCTCCCCGAGCTCGCGGAGAAGAAGGTCGGCTACCTCGGCATCACGGGCTCGATGGATGAACCCACGCAGCGCGCGTTCGACACCGCGTTCGACGCGCTCCGCGGCATGGACGCGCTGCTGCTCGACGGGCGCGCGATGGGCGGCGGCAGCGATGCCAGCGCTTGGGCGATGTGCGGACGGCTCTTCCGCAAGGCCGTCGCGAACGGCTCGAACGGAACGCTCGCGCCGAGCGGTTCGTGGCAGCACGACGGTCCCGTCGTGTTCCTGATGGACGAGCTCATGGTCTCCTCCGCGGAGACCTTCACCTGGGC
>JAEUHW010000035.1 GCA_016793245.1 Planctomycetota bacterium | reverse complement strand
CGCTGACGGTGCGGCATGCCGGGCTCGGCGTTCTTCGGCTTCCGCCCCGCACCCTTCCGCTTGCCGCCAAGCTGACGGAAGTCGAACTCGAACTGTTGAGCCTTGCGTCGCCCGCTTCCTAGAAGGTTGGAAGCTCGATTGCGCGACGTTGTTCGCTTCTCGGTCGCGCCGGGCAGCAGAGCCGAGCTGTCGCCCTACCGCCGCGCGGGCGACGAACCTATGTCTCTCGACGCGGTTCTCGCATCGACGTGCGATCTCTCCCGTAGCATGAGTTTCGGAGCCCCCGCCTCCCGCGGGCTCCGAAACGGCGCACGCTGTCCATCGACGTAGCGGAGCCGCATCCGGAGGCGATGCGAGCGACGTGACCGCCGCGCTTGCGTTCGAGTCGCGTTCAACGTCGGGCACGCTTCGACGCGCGGTGTGGTTCGACGTCCTTCACGCGCGGCGGGCGCGGCGCTTGCTTCGCCGGAGGGCTGGCGGAGCGGTCGTCGTGGAACGCGCGTTCGAACGCCCTCGCTCGCCACGAGTTGGCACGTCGTTCTCGCTTCGGCCCCTCCGTGGAGTCTTCGGCACGGTATCGACTACTTCGCCCGCCGGCGGGAATCGGCTCAGCGCGTGCGCACGGCGGGGCACAGCCTATGGGGCCTCCGCATCGGTCGTCGCAGAACGTTGCGTTCTGGCCGTTCGCTCGCCCCGCCACCGGTGCTCGGGTCGCGATTCTCGAAGCTCCGCTTCTGATCGCGGCCCGGTCTGCGTAGAGTTCGCCCGGTTCCCTCTGGAGGTGTGTCATGCACAAATTGCGCTGGGCCGTGGCGTTGACGCTCGGCCTCGGCACCGGACTCGCGGCCCAAGAGGCCGATGCTCCGGCGACGCCCGCGCCCTCTCCCGCTGCGCTCGAGAAGATCGCGCAGTTGGAGCAGGAGATCGCGGAGTTCACGAAGAAGTGGCGTGAGGAGCAGGCGGCGGAGCGCGAGAAGCAGGCCGAGGAGGCCCGCAAGGCCGCGGCAGAAGGTCGGCCTGCGCCGAAGATCATAAGCGCGATGGCGATGCGCCCCGATTACGCCCTCTTCGTGGAGAAGTTGGGCGGTTGGAGCGCGGAGGCGAGCGGCGAGGATCGAGCGCTCTTTCTGGTGAAGATGGTGCAGCTCGGCGGAGTGGCCAAGGGTTCGAAGGGCCTCACGGCTCTCGAGCAGCTCGCCGCGGAGCACCTGCAGAGCTCGCAGTGGGCGAGCTTGGGCATGCTGCTGCCGAACCTCTCGCGCGCGCTCGGCGAAGAGCGGGCGAAGGAACTGTGGGCGAAGCTCGCCGAGCATCCGAACGGCGATGTCCGCGGCTACGTAGCGCTCGCGGTCCACGGGGCGGTGCTGAAGAGCGCCGAGCTGGACTCCGTCGAATACAAGGCCTCGCGTGCGGCGGTTCTCGCCGCAGCCGAGAAGGTCTCCGATGCACGTCTGCGCTCTCAGCTCGAAGGCGCAGTCGATCTGCGCGAGAAGCTCGCCGACGGCGCCGTGGCGCCCGACATCGAAGGGGTCGACATCGACGGCGTCGCGTTCAAGCTCAGCGACTACAAGGGGAAGGTGATCTTCCTCGACTTCTGGGGCGACTGGTGAGGCCCTTGCCGGGCCATGTACCCGCACGAGCGGTCGCTCGTGAAAGAGATGCAGTCGAAGCCGTTCGCGCTGATCGGCGTGAACTCCGATCAGAAGCTGGAGGTCGCCAAGGCGGCGATCGCGAAGAACGAGCTCAACTGGCGCAGCTTCCAGAACCAACCCGAAGGCGCGAAGAAGGCGATCGCCGACGACTGGAAGGTCGAAGGCTGGCCGACGATCGTGATCCTGGACCAGGACTTCAAGATCCGATACCGCGGCCACGACGGCAACGCGGCGACGCGGGTCGCGAAGGACTTGGTCGAGAAGCTCGAAGGCTCCTCGAAGAAGTGAGCCGAGCGTAACGCGAGTCCCGCACGCGGAGCTCCGCCGTTCGGCGGCGGAGCTTCAGGGCCGCTTCCAGCGGCGCGTGAGCACGAAGCGCTGCACCTTGCCGCTCGCGGTGAGGGGCAGCGCTTCGACCACTTCCAGGAAGCGCGGCACCTTGATCCGGGCGATGCGCTCCCGCAGGAACGCGCGCAGCTCCTCCAGCGTGATCGAGGTTCCCGGCCGCGGGATGATCGCGCAGGCGAGCTCCTCGCCGAGGCGCTCGTCGGGCACGCCGAAGACCGCGACCTCGGCGACGGCCGGGTGATGGCGGATCGCTTCCTCGACCTCGGCCGGATAGATGTTCTCGCCGCCGCGGAGCACCATCTCCTTCAGGCGTCCCGCGATGCGATAGAAGCCGTTCGGCAGGCGCTCGGCCATGTCGCCGGTGCGGAGCCACGGCCCTTCCAGGATCGCCTCGCGCGTGGCGCTCTCGTTCCTCCAGTAGCCGAGCATGATCCCCTCGCCGCGCACCTGGATCTCGCCGCGCTCGCCGACGAGCCCGGTGTCGGGATCGACGAGGCGGAGCTCCGTGCCGGGGATCGGCACCCCGATCGTGCCGCAGCGCAGCTCGGGATCGCTGTCGCGCGGCGTGTAGCAGACGTGCGGGCTCGCTTCGGTGAGGCCGAAGCCGATCGTCATCTCGCGCACGTTCCACTCGCGGATCAGGCGCTCCATCAGCGAGCGCGGGCAGACCGCGCCCGCCATGATGCCGGTGCGCACGCTGCGGATCGGGCTCTCCTGCGCCGCGGGATGGTCGAGCAGCGCTTGGAACATCGTCGGCACGCCGTGCACGCAGGTGATCGCGCGCTCGCGGATCACGCGCAGCGAAGCTTGCGGTTCGAACCACGGCACGAGATGGATCGAGGCGCCGTGCGTGAACGCGCCGAGCACCGCGACGACGCAGCCGAAGCAGTGGAAGAGCGGCACCTGCACCAGCACGCGATCCTCCGGTCCGAGGCCGAGGATCTGCCCGCAGGTCCACGCGTTGTTCACGATGTTCCGCGAGGACAGCATCACGCCTTTCGGGAACCCGGTGGTGCCCGAGGTGTACTGCATGTTCACCAGCGCGAGGGGATCGCTCGGCGGCGGCGGTAGCGCGTCGGCAGGAGCCGGCGCGAGCGCGCTCCAGTGCAGGGCACCGGGCAGCTCGTCGCGCTCGAAGAGCACGAGGCACTCGAGGTGGGGCAGGCTCGCGCGATCGAGCGAGCGCAGCACCGCGAGGAAGTCGTGGCCCTTCACGCGCGAGTCGGCGAAGAGGAAGCGCGTCTCCGACTGCCGCAGCAGGTAGGCGAGATCGTCGCGGCCGAGCGCGGTGTTCGCGGTCACCAGCACCGCACCCACGCGCGCCAGCGCGAACTCGAGCACGACCCACTCGACGTGATTCGCGGCCCACAGCGCCACGTGGTCGCCGGGGCGCACGCCGAGCGCCAAGAGCTTTCGCGCCGCGAGCAGCGTCGCTTCGAGCAGCTCAGCAAACGTGAGCTCGGATGGGGCCTCCGCCGCGCGCTGCGGCGGCGGCAGCGCGCTCAGCGCGCAGCGCTGGGGCCAAGTGCGCGCGGCGAAGGCGAGCACCTCGAAGAGCGGGACGTCGCGGATCGTGGGCATCGACAGGCGGTCTCGGCGTCGCGGTTCAAGCTTCGCCGATCGCGACGGCCATCGCGTGCTCGGCGGTGTGCGTGAGGGAGATCCAGAGCTTCGCGATGCCGCGCGCGCGCGCCGCGACCTCGGCCGCGCCGTGCAAGCGCGCTTCGACCGCGCCGCTCGCCGCGCGCGCGACCTCGACCTCTTGCCAGGCCACCTCGCGGCCCCAGCCCGTGCCGAGGACCTTCAGGATCGCTTCCTTCGCCGCGAAGCGTCCGGCGAGGTGGATCGCCGGGTCGGCCTGCGCGCCGCAATACGCGAGCTCGCCGGCCGTGAAAACGCGCGCGTCGAAGCGTGCGGGGTGCCGCGCGCGCACGCGGCGCACGCGTGCCACCTCGACCAGATCGATCCCGATGGCGACGATCACGAGCGCAGAGGACTCCGGAGCGGAAGGTCGGTCATGGTAGCGGCGAGGAGCGCCGGTACAATCGCCGCCCTTTCCCCGTGAGCTCGATCCTCGAAGGCCTGAACGAACCCCAGCGCGAAGCCGTATCGCACGGCGAAGGCCCGCTCCTCGTCCTCGCCGGCGCCGGCTCCGGCAAGACGCGCGTGATCACGCGGCGCATCGCGTTCCTGATCGAGGAGCTCGTCGTGCCGGAGTGGGGGATCCTGGCGATCACCTTCACCAACAAGGCCGCGCGCGAGATGCGCGAGCGCGTGAAGGAGCTGCTGCCCGGGCGCGGCGTCTGGGTCGCGACCTTCCACGCGACCTGCGCGCGCATCCTGCGGCGCGAGGGCGAGCGGCTCGGCTACGACCCGCAGTTCACGATCCTCGACACCTACGATCGCACGCAGCTCTTGAAGCAGATCCTGAAGGACAAGGATCTCGACCCGAAGCATCACACGCCGGCCGCGATCGGCGCGGAGATCTCGCACTGCAAGAACCGCGGCGAGGCCCCCGCGGAAGGCGCCGAACGAGAGTCGCTCGCGCGCCCCGAGAAGCTCTTCCACGAGCTCTACGCCGAGTACGAGCGCCGCCGCCGCGTCGCGCAGTCGCTCGACTTCGACGACCTCCTGCTCGAGACGGTCCGCCTGCTCGAGACCGACGGCGAGGTGCTCGACCTCTACGCCGGGCGCTTCCGCCACGTGCTCGTCGACGAGTACCAGGACACGAACGCGATCCAGCTCCGTCTGCTGCGCGCCCTCGCGAGCGCGCACGGCAACGTCTGCGCGGTCGGCGACCCGGACCAGTCGATCTACTCGTGGCGCGGCGCCGAGGTGCGGAACATCCTCGAGTTCGAGAAGGACTTCCCGGGCGCGCGCACGATCAAGCTCGAGCAGAACTACCGCTCGAGCGGCAACATCCTCGCCGCCGCGACCGAGCTCATCCGCAGGAACCGCGCGCGCTTCGAGAAGCGCCTCTGGACCGAGGCCGAGGACGGCGCTCCCGTCGAGGTCGCGGAGAGCGATACCGATCTCGAGGAAGCGCGCATGGTCGCGCGCGCGATCCGCCGCTTCCAGGCGCAGGGCATCCGGCCGCGCGAGATCGCGATCTTCTACCGCGCGAACTTCATGCAGCGCGCGCTGGAGAAGACGCTGCGCGAGGATGCGATTCCCTACCAGATCGTGGGCGGGCTCGAGTTCTTCGAGCGGAAGGAGATCAAGGACCTCGTCGCCTATCTCGCGCTGCTCTCGAACCCCGCCGCCGATCAAGCCTTCCTGCGCGTGGTGAACACGCCGCCGCGGAAGCTCGGCGAGCGCAGCGTGGAGCTCTTGCGCTTGGCCGCCCTCGAGCGCGAGATCCCGATGGCGGAGATGCTCGGCGACCTCGAGGCGATCGCCGATCTGAAGGCCGCGTCGCGGAAGGCGCTCGAGGCGTTCGGCGCGCTGATCGAAGAGCTGCGCGACGGCCTCGACCTCTCGGCCGCGGACACCTTGCAGCGCGTGATCCAGCGCACGGGCTATCGCGAGTTCATCAGCGGCCTCGGCGACAACCTGGAGGACGATCGCCAGGAGAACCTGGAGGAGCTCCTCGCGTACGCCGCCGAGTTCGACAAGCGCAACGAGGGCGGCGTCCCGGCGTTTCTCGGCGAGGTCGCGTTGCTGAGCGACGTCGACGCGTGGGACGAGCAGGTCGAGAAGGTCACCTTGATGACGCTGCACGCCGCGAAGGGGCTCGAGTTCGACGCGGCGATCATCGTGGGCTGCGAGGAAGGCCTCCTGCCGCACGCGCGCAGCGCCGAAGTCCCCTCCGCGTTGGAGGAGGAGCGCCGCTTGATGCACGTCGGCATGACGCGCGCGCGGAAGATCCTCGTGCTCTCGCATGCGCGCGAGCGCTTCCACTACGGCGGCTACGTGCCCTCGCGGCCCTCGCGCTTCCTCTCCGAGTTCGAGAGCGGGCGCGCGGATGGCGCGTGGGGCGCGCGCGCCGTGCGCGAGTTCGAAGAGGAGGTCGAGCCCGAGCTCGGCGGCTTCGCCTTGGGCGAACGCGTGCTGCACGCGCACTTCGGCGCCGGTCGCGTGGTCGCGTATCGCGGGCAGCGCCCGAGCACGCGCATCGTCGTGGACTTCGATCGCTCGGGCGAGAAGCAGCTCCTGCTGCAGTACGCGCAGCTCCGCAGCGCGGAGCGCGGTCGATGAGCGACGAGGCCTCGAACGACGATCTGCGCGCGCGCGCGAGCGAGCTCCTGCTCGAGGCGTCGCGCCGCGGGAACGAGGCCGTCGAAGCCGTGCTCGCCACGCTGCATGCCCAGCTCGCGCAGCGCGGGGAAGCGGCGCTGTGGGCCAGCACCGCGCGCGCTTCCGCTGCCGCGGCGCAGGCCCTCGCGGCTCCGCTCGCGGACTCGAAGACCGCGGTGAGGACGCGCGTCGCGACGCCGGTGGGGGAGTTCCCCGGCGCGTACGGGATCCTCGGCGGCAGCCCAGCGATGAAGAAGGCCTTCGATCTGCTGGCGAAGATCCTGCCGACGCAGCTCCCGGTGCTGGTGCTCGGCGAGAGCGGCACCGGGAAGGAGCTCTTCGCGAAGGCGCTGCACTTCCACGGTCCCCGCGCGAAGGCGCCGTTCCTCTCGGAGAACTGCGCCGCGATCCCCGAGAACCTGCTCGAGAGCGAGCTCTTCGGCCACGTGAAGGGCGCCTTCACCGGCGCGGTGAAGGACCGGCCCGGGCACTTCCGCAGCGCCGACCACGGCACGCTCTTCCTCGACGAGATCGGCGACATGCCGCTCGGCATGCAGACGAAGCTCCTCCGCGTGCTGCAGGAAGGCGAGGTTCGGCCCGTCGGCGGCACTCGCGACACGAAGGTCGACGTGCGCGTGATCGCCGCGACGCACCGGGAATTGAAGCGCATGGTCGCCGAGGGGCGCTTCCGCGAGGACCTCTGGTTCCGCCTGAACGTGCTCTCGCTGCCGCTGCCGCCGCTCCGCGAGCGCGCGGGCGACGTGCGCCTGCTCGCCGATTACTTCCTGCGCCAGGCCCAGCGCGACGCGCCGCAGCGCGAGCTCGCCCTCGACGAGTCGGCGCTCGCGGCCCTCGAAGCGTTCCCCTGGCCCGGCAACGTGCGCCAGCTCGAGAACGAGCTCCGCCGCGCGTTCGCGCTCTCGGACGGCCTCGTGCGGCGCGCCGATCTGAGCCCCGAGATCCAGCGAGCCACGACCGGCTGAACCGCCCCGAACGGCGATTTCGCGACTCTCGGAAAACCCTCGGTCGCCCCGCCGGAACTCCCGTATCGTAGGCACCGCTCCCGGGGCGGCTTGCGCCTCGCGCACCTCGGGTGAACCCTGTCACTCCGCCGACTCCCCCGGCGGCCGGCTCCGCATGCCCCAGCTCTACTTGCTCCATTCGGTGAGCGGCCGCGTCGTGCGGCTGCTCGACGCGCCCGTGCGCGCCGGTTCGGAGAACGTTTGCGAAGTGCGCCTTGGCGCCGAAGCACCGGCGCGCGTCGCGAGCTTGCGCCCGCTCGATGGCGGCTGGTTCCTCCGCGACGAGAGCGGAGGGGCTCGGCTGCCGCGCGTGAACGGCGCGGCCGCGCTGCAGGTCATGCTG
>JAEUHW010000024.1 GCA_016793245.1 Planctomycetota bacterium | reverse complement strand
GGCGGCGCCCGATGTGGGCTTCCGCTGCGCACGCTCCGTCGATCGCTAGATTCTGCGCGGGGGCGACTCCTCCCCATGACCCCAGGAGTCCCCGGTTATGCCCTCCACGACCCAGGTCCGCCTCGGCTTCAAGGTGGAGTTTCTCGAGTCCTCGCTCGGGAGCTACCGCCACATGAACGCCGCCGCGGAGGCCGCGCTGCGCCAGCAGTACTTCGATGCCATGGTCGGCTCGCAGCGCCCGGCCTTCGAGGCGCTGCTCACTTCTCCCGTGTTCCAACCGGTCGAGTCGACCACGGACGGCTTCCTCGGCGCCGAGCGCGCGAGAGAGCTCGCCGTGATCGCCACGCAGAGCTTCAACGCGCTGCAGACCGGCATGCTCTTCGATGATCCGCCGCCGGAGCCGCACTGCATCCAGTGGGTCTGGATCGACGGCCAGTGGAAGGTCTTCTACAACTGGCTGCTCCCCGTGGCGGCCTGCGCGCAGTGCCCGCCGCCGGGGGCCTACTATCACGTCGTCGTGCAGACGACGACGCCGTTCGCGTAGCCGCGCACTCCATACCGCGGCTTGAACCACGCGCACGCGGAGTGCAGTCTCCCCCCACCGCACTCCGCGATCGCGCTGCGCTCCTCCATGCCAGCGTGATCGGGATCGCCCACGCAGCCCTGATCCGCTCGGCATGATCTCCTACGACCCGAATCACTGGCTCCGCATCCTCGTCGAGTTCCCGCGGAGCCCCGTGTTCCGCACCCTGGCGCTCGACGTGCTCGGCGCCGGCGCCTATGCCGCGCTGATCGTCTGGCTCGAGACCGATGTCATCCGCGTCGCGGTGCCGCTCGGCCCTTCGATCCTCTCCGTCCTCGGCATCATCCTCGGCCTGCTGCTCGTCTTCCGCACGAACACGGCCTACGACCGCTGGTGGGAAGGTCGCCGTCTCTGGGGCCAGCTCGTGAACACCTCGCGCGCGCTCGCGCATGCGCTCGACGCCATGCTGCCGCGCGACAGCGCGCGGCGTGCTGACTATGCCGCGCTCCTCGCCCGCTTCCCCGCGGCGCTCGCCGCGCACCTGCGCCGTCCGCGCGACTTCTCCGGCCCTCACGAGCCGAACGAGGTCGTACGCGCTCTCTCGCGCGAGCTCCACGCCGACATCGCCGCGAGCCGCTTGCCGCGCGAGGCGATCATAGCCCTGACCCCGCTCGTCTCCGCGCTGGACGATGTCTGCGGCGCCTGCGAGCGCATCCGCAACACGCCGATCCCCTTCTCCTACAGCTCGTACGTGAAGCAGTTCGTCGTGCTCTACGCGCTGATCATGCCCTTCGCTTTGGTGCGCGAGTTCGGCTACGCGACGGTGATCGCCTCGATGTTCAGCTTCTTCGCGACGATGGGCCTGGAGCTGCTCGCGACGGAGATCGAGGAGCCCTTCGGGACGGACCGCAACGACCTGCCGCTCGACGAGATCGCGCAGCGGATCGGGGGCGATGTGAGGGCGCTGCTCGGGGGAACGTGAGCGACACCGTCGTCGTTGCCCCTCGCGAGAGCTCAGGGCTGCCGCAGGCGCGGTGCGACGACATCGCTGCACGCAGGCTAGATCGAAGCCAAGCTCGATACCTTTCGCCGAAGCCTGCGAGTGATGTTGGTGCTCCTCAGAGCGAGCATGCTTCTCGACCCGGCTCGAGCTCACGAAGCGAAGCGCACCGACTCCAAGATGGCCCGGAAGAGCCCCTGATACTCCGCGTGCAGATCCTTCGGCGTCGTCAGCGTGATCGCATACGCGCGGCTCCCGTGCACCACGTAGGCCTGCGTGGCCCGGACCTCGAGCGCGGGATCGCTCAGCGAGTAGCTCATGCAGATCGTCATCCCCGGAGCGCCGCCGACCTCGAGCTTCTCTTCGAGCTCGAACTCGCGAACCGGGGACATCTTCTGCTGCTGCATCGTGGCCAGCGCTTGCTCGACGTTCCGGTTCACGTACTCGAAGAGCATCGTCCCGGCGGCGACGTCCTCGGACATCAGGTTCAAGTTCACGATGCCGCGGAAGGTCTTCGTCTTGAGGATCAGCGGTCCACTCGACGGCTGCTCTTGCTCCCAGTCCTTCGGGACGCGGAGGGAGATGCCGCGCGACGAGCTCGACCACGGGGTGAGATCCGCGGTGGCTTCACGAGCGGAGCGGGCGGCGTCCTCGCGCGTGGGGAGCGCATCGGAGCCGAGGAGCTGCTGGACGCCGAGCACGACCGCGACGAGGCCGGTGAGGCCGATCAGGACACGAACGACGGGGTGGCGCAGGGACATGGCAGGAGAGGATCCTTGAGGCGAGGGAGGAACATCGCAGCGCAGCACGCGCGGCTCGCCCCTACCTTGCCTCTCGCGGTCCGGTTCTGACGGGAAATCACTCGCGGCCAGGCTCGCGGGCCCTGGCACCATGGAGCTCCGCGAGCGCAGGTCATCGCGCTACCATGCCTCCGCGATGCGCCTCTCCTCCCGCACGACCTTGCTCTTGGCTCTCGCGCTCGTCGGCGTGAGCGCGCTCCGCAGCTGCTTCACCGCGGCGCCGAAGGGAGAAGCATCGCGTACACCACTCGGCGACGCGTCGGCAGATCGCCGTGCGCACACGGCGACCGCGAACTCGAGAATCCCGGGCAAACCCGCGCCGCGCACCACGCCGTACCGCGTGCTCAGCGCACCTCGAGCGCCAGAGCGTTCGACCAGACGAGCTCCGCGCCGCGGAACTCCAGCGCCTGGCTCCAGACTTGAAGCCCGGGGAGTCCACGCGGAATCGGGACCGCGATCGAGCTGCCGCCCTGCGGGTCGGCGAACTGCGCCGAGAGCAGCTCGATCGGCCACGAGAGATGCACGAGACCGAAGGGCGCCGGCAGCGGTCCTCCGCCTTGCAGCGAGACGTAGATCGCGGTGAGGTTCCCCGATTGCGCGCCCTGCACGGATAAGGTCGCGGTGCGATTCGAGCGCAGCTCGTCGACGGCATGTATGGGACGCGAGGTCGTGACGCGTACGTTGTCGAGGCGCCACTCGTTCGCGATGTCGCCTTGGTAGTGGAACGCGAGGCGCACGCCGGCACGCCCGACGTAGGTGCCGAGGTCGACCGCGATCGTCGCAGCCCCGCTCGTCGTGCGAGTCACCTCGAAGATCGTCACCCACGGGCCACCGGCGACCGACACCTCGATCGCGTTCCGCAGCCGCCAGGTCGGGAGCGCTTGGTAGTCGTCGCAGGTGAGCAGCGCGTCGGTCAAGCCGCGGAGATCGAGCGCGGGCGTTACCAAGCGGTTGTCGCGAAACAGCGTCCCGTGATTGCAGAAGTACTCGTGATAGACGTCGGGGTTCGCGGTGACGGGGTTCCTCCCCACGAACCAGAGGTCCGAGCCGAAGCCGAGCTGGATCTGCGACCACGTGCGCGGGATGCCCTGATCGAAGCGCTCCTCGAAGAGCAGGTGCTGGGCGGGGAGAGGGCTGGCGCAGCAGAGCAGGAGCAGCAAGGGAAGGATCGTCATGATCGTCTCGGGGAAGTCGTGGCTCGACTCCCTTTCGCCTCTCCTGGAGAAGCGCTCGGGCAGCGGTGAATGAATTTCTTGCGGATCTCCCTCATCCGCGACACGGCGCTCTGGCTCGCCGAGGTGCGGGGCTTCCTCTCGAACGGGCGCGCGAACGGGAGGCGGGCGCACCGGACTCGTGCAGGTGGCACCCTCTGCCTCGACATCAGGCGTCGAGCTGCGGCGGGGTGGAATCCTGACAACGCGTCGATCTGCGACACGCCGAACATCGCGGCACCTCGTCGATCGAGTGCTTAGGAGTTGGACCCATGTCGTTGGATCTCGGTCCCCTGATCGCGCGCGCGCTCATCTCCCTCGAAGCGGACCTCTCCCTCATGAAGTCCATGGAGATCTCGGAGGCCGTCCGGCTGCGCATCTGGGGGCAAGGTGCCTCGAAGATCTCTCCGTTCTGGCGCTACATCAGCTTCCATCCGAATCAGCCGTTCTCCCGCGGTTATCATGGCTTCGGAGCATCGCGGGCGGCATCCCTTCAAGGGCTCGGCGCCCTCGGCATCATCGGGATCACGATCGTCGTCGCCGCTGGAGTCTACATGGCGCTCGGCGCGGGCTATCTGGCCGCGAGAGAGCGAGCGACGCAGCGCGGCTTCCTCACGGGCTTCTCACGCGGCTTCGTCATGGGCGTCCTCGATTGGAAGTGGACGACCGCAGCGGAGCGCTTCGGGTTGCGGTACGCCTACTTCAACCCCATGGATCCCACGGCAGGTCGGATGGAGGCCCAAGCCAACAACGAAGGCCTCTTCTTCGGCTTCTGCACCGGCTTGCCGATTCCGGCGGATCGCAAGAAGGAATACCGCAAGGCCCTGCGGCATCTCGCGGGCCGCAGCGATGACGCGCCTTGGTCCACGCGTCCGGATGTCGCTCGGCTACAACAGATCGACTACGTCTCGGCGTTGGCCGGCGCGGGAGTGAAGAGCGGGTTGATCGCGGCGGAATGAGGCCCTTGAACGCGCGATTTCCTCTCCCGCTGCAAGAGCCGAGCAGGGCATCGCGACCCGTTGGCAGCGAGCCGGCGCGAAATCAGAAGCCTACGCGGATCCGCAACGCGCTCGTGAGCCCGAGCGCTACGACGGCTTGGGGCGCAGGATCGATCATCAGGCCCTGCGCGTAGACCGTCGCCCCCGCGAAGCCCTCGAAGAACGGCACCGGCAGCGCGAACGCGACCGGCTGTCCGACGCCGCCCCAGGGGCCACCGGTGAGCAAGGTATACGGTGCGGCGAAGTCGATCAGGCTCTCGCCGAGGGCGCCGGGACCGCTCATGCCGAAGCCCGGAAGCGGCGTGCCGCAGGGCGAAGGATCGCGCTGCGTGCCGAGGAAGAGCAGAGCCAGCGAGCCGGGAGACTGCGTGCCGAGCGGATTGTCGATGCGCAGCTCGAGCTGCGTCCCGATCGCGGCGCGACCGCGCGCGCTGAGGCTGCCCGCGGGATTGCCGCTGCAGCCGTACGGCGTGCTGGTCGCCGTGGCGTCGCCGAGCGTGCCGTCGGGGTTCAGGTTCTGCGCGACGACGTCGCCGTTGTCCTGGCGCAGATCGGTCCAGACGTTCAGCACGACACCGCTCGGGGTCACCGTGTTCGACAAGCGCAGCTTGTCGCTCGCGAAGAGGCTGACATCGATCGGCGTGCTCCAGACGAGCTGCCCCGCCGCGCTCACGCGGAAGCTGCGGAGCTTGTCGCTCAGACCACCCAGCGATTCCTCGAGCACGGTGCAGACAGCGCCTTCCCCGACCGGCGCGCAGACCGGGGCGTACTTCACGACGCCGTTCACGGGGAGCAGCACGAGACCGCTCCCGCCGAAGAGGCGCGTTCCCGCGGCATCGAGCTTCTGCACCGAGATCCCCCACTGCGACTGCGCGAGGTTTCGCTCGTTCCACGCGACGAAGAGGCTCTGGCTCGGCGCGTGCCACGCGAGCGCGGGGTCGAACTTGCTGCTCGCGTTCGTGCACGCATCGACGCCGTTGTGCGGGAAGACCTCGGTGCCGTTCGCGAGCACGCGCTGCGCGCGCACCGAGAAGCTCTGCCCCAGTGCGAAGTGCCAGGCGAAGATCGCTCCGCCGCTGCCATCGGCGAGAAGTCGCGGCTCATGCGCGATGGGGACGGAGGCCTGGTCGAAGATCGGGAGGCGCGTGCCGCCGCCCCAGAGCGGAGTGCCCGCCGCGTCGAACTTCTGCGCGTGCACGTGCTTCAGCCCGTTGAACGCGAGCGCGCGCACCCAGCTCAGGATGAACCCGCCGTTGTCGGCCGCGACGAGGCGGCAGAAGGCCGGGACCGCGCCGGCGTCTCCCGGAATGCTGCGGCCGTTCGCGGGATAGAGGAGATTCCCGGCGCGGTCGATCCGCTGCACGCGCAGATCGGCGGCTCCCGTGTTCGCCCACGCGCACACGAAGTGACCGTCGCTGGTCTCGCAGAGCTTCGGGCTCGGCTCGTAGTCGGAGTTGTTGGAGAGAGTGATTCCGTTCGCGCCCCACACCATCACGCCGCTCGGGTCGACGCGATACGCGTAGACATCGAGGTCGCTCCCCGCGCGCGCATCCGTGAACGCGAGCACGCAGTGATCGTCGCGGTCGCAGAGCAGATCCCAGTCCACGAGCGAGCTGCTCTGCGGGTTCGCGCTGATCAGGATCCCTTGTCGCGGCCAGAGCTCGACGCCGCGGGCATCCAGGCGCTGGAGGCGCACGTCGTAGTTCCCCGAGAACTGATCGAACCAGCCGATGTAGCAGCCGCCGTCGCTCGTCGCGGCGATCTTCGGCAGGACTTGCTCGCCGCGGCGGTCGGCGACGGAGAGGTTCGGGCTCGCCGTGCTCGGCCATTGCGCGGCAGCGGTCGCAGCCAGCAGAGAAGCAGCGAGAGCAACAGAGGCGGAGTGACGGAGCGCGGGCGAGGTCATGAGGGCGGAGGCTCTTGGCGGTACGAAGGGGCTACAGCCTGACCGTTCGCGCTGGCCCTGCCAAGGGACGCGCGCCAGCAGCTCGCAGGGTGGCGAACGCCGGGGGGCTCGACGGGACTCCCCTACTCGCCGAGCCACGTCTGCGCCTCGGCCCACTTCCTTCCGAGAGCACGACCATGGATCCCATCCGAACCGGCTTGCTGATGCTCCAGCTGGCGAACGCGCACACCTACTCCACTTCCCCGGAGGCGCTTCGCAAGCGGGTCCGCGACGCGCTGATCGCGCAAGATCTCTCCACGAGCGCGGTCGACATCGGCAATGGAAGCTACTGGTCGTCGTTGATCGCGCAGATCAGCAAGGGCAAGCATCCGGTCGAGACCAAGGCCAAGGGCCTGCAATTCTTCTACGTGAAGGGCGGAGGCGAGGGATTCCTGCCGAGCTACTACGAGGGCAAGAACGCCGACCGGGTCGTCTTCGGAGGCGGCGTCACGACGCGGGGCACGACGTCAGCGACGATGGTCTTCGACAACAACGACGCGCTCGTCGTCTTCGACAAGCAGGGCCAGCTCCTCGACGCGGCCTTGCTGGAGCGCCCGCTCTCGATCGCGGAGCGGAACATGTGGACGGAGCCAACGGCGCAGAGGATTCTCGGCGCTTGGCACAAGCGTCCGGTAGCTCTCTATCGCAACACGAACTTCGACATCCACTACTACGGACTGATGATCGCCGACAGCCTCGGCTGGTACAGCTCGGGTCGCGTGCGCGTCGACTTCCACAAGCAAGAGGCGACGAACGGCTGCATCTTCATCGTCGATGCGAATACGCCACTCTACTCGGACAAGACGCGCCTGAACGTCTTCGAGCCCCGACTCATCGAGCGCATCCAGCAGGCCGTCGGCGCCAAGACGAAGTCGAACATCGGAACGATGTACGTGCTCTCGGTTTGACACCGCGCTTCAGCGCTGGCGCAGCACGCAGACGCCCTTCTTGTTCGCGACGAGCACATCGACCTTGCCGTCCCGATCCACGTCGAGCGTCGTCACCTGCGTCCCGACCCCGCTGTCGTCGTCGATCAAGTGCGGCACGAAGCGCGCGCGCCCTTCGCCTTCGCGCCGCAGCTCGAACCAATAGAGCACCGCCGGTCCGCCCGGATCGACGTCGCCGCTCGGACCGTGCGCCCAGAAGCGCTTGCCGGTGACGAGGTCGGGCAGACCATCGCCGTTCATGTCGGCGACGGCGAGAGCGTGGAGCTGGCTGAAACAAGGGCGCTCGGCGCTCTCTTCCTTGGTCGCGCTCAGGATCACGTGCTCGACGAAGCTGCCATCGGCGCGCTGCTCGAACCAGCCGAGGCCGTAGCCGTGCGCATCGTAGGTCGTCACTACGTCGTTCCGCCCGTCGCCGTTCACGTCGAAGGCGTGCATCTGTGCGCCGCCGCGCGCGCCCGGCGGGCCGAAGGGCACGGCGTGGAAGCGCCATGCGCGCTCTTCCGCAGCGGGCTCGCTCGACGCTGAGGGCTGCTCGAACCAGCCCTCGGGGCGCAGCAGATCGACGCGGCCATCGCCGTTCACGTCGCCCGCGCCGTAGCCGTGCGTGTAGCGGAAGTAGCGGCGATCGTTCTCCGGCGTGCGTTCGGTGATCGGATGGAAGCGCGCCTTGCCGAAGGGCTGCTTCCAATCGATCGAGGCGTAGCCGAGGCGACCGCCGGTTCCCGGTGGAGCATCGGGCGAGGCGAGCGGTCCGCTCGTGTGCACCAGGAGCTCGGGCTTCTTGTCGCCGTCGAGGTCGAGGAGATCGGGCGACTCGCCGTCGGGCACGTCGAAGATCGCGTGCGCTTCCCAGAGTCCCTCGCGGCGCTGCGGGTTCCGGAACACGAGCGCGGGCTCTCCGGGCAGTCCGTAGATCAGGAGATCGGTCCAGCCGTCGCCATCGAAGTCGTGCGCGAAGGCGAGGAAGTAGTCCGAGTATCCGTTCGCCGCATCGTACGGCGTCTTCGATGGTCCGCCGGCGTTCTCGCGCTCCGCCGCGAACGCCGCGCGCTGCGCGAAGTCAGGCCCGAACCAGAGATAGCGCCCCGCCGCGACATCCACGTGCCCATCGCGATCGAAGTCCGCGCCGCAGCAGCCCTCCGCGACGAACTCGCGCGTCAGCACCTGCTTCTCGAAGCGCGGCTCCGAAGGTCGGAGCGGCTCCTGCCAAGAGATCCCGTAGAGCAGCAACGAGAAGATCATCGATCGAATCCGAACGTACGGTGCCAGAGCAGTTCTGTCCGGTTGCTACATGAGCTGGTTCAACGGCTGACGCCGTCGAGACCGACCGGAGAGAGGCTTGCTGGTTCAACGGCTGACGCCGTTGAGACCGTGCTCTGGCACCGTACGTTCGGTTCCTCGGGGGTGCAAGCGTGCGCAGGGTGAGAATCGTCGCGCGTGGGCAGAGCCGCAGGCTACGCTAGCGCCCACGGAGACTCCGCTCCCCGACCCTGGTGCAGCTCGTGACCTCGATCCGCTCTCACGCCCGCCTGCTCGCGTTGCTCCTGGCTTCCTCCTGCTCCTCCGGCCCGGAGCGCGTGGAGCTCGCCAGAAGCTCGTCGAGCTCCGAGGCGAACAGCTCGATCCAACTCGACCAGCTCTTCGACGGCACCTTCGCGGCCGAAGACTTCGGACCGGCTTGGTGGTTGGAGGACAACGGTCTCGCCACGCTCGAACGCAGCTCCGACCGGAAGGGTCAGGATCTGGTGCGCTACGATCCGGCGACGGGCGAGCGGACAATCGTCGTCGCGGCGCGCCAGCTCGTGCCGGAGGGCGCTGCGGCGCCGCTGCCGATCGCGGACTACAGCTTCTCGGCGGACGGGGAGAAGGTCCTCGTCTTCACGAACACGCGCCGCGTGTGGCGTCAGCACACGCGCGGCGACTACTGGGTCCTCGATCGGCGCACGGGCGCGCTGCGTCAGCTCGGAGCGGGGTTCGAAGAGGCGCGGCTGCAGTTCGCCAAGTTCGATCCCGCAGGACAGCGCGTCGCCTATCTCCATCGCGGCGATCTCTACGTCGAGCGCCTCGCGGACGGGCAGATCACGCGCTTGACGCACGACGGCTCGGACACGCTGACCAACGGCACCTTCGACTGGGTGTACGAAGAAGAATGGAGCCTGCGCGATGGCTTCCGCTGGAGCCCCGATGGCCAACGCCTCGCGTTCTGGCAGATCGATGCGTCGCAGGTCGGCGAGTTCCGGCTGATCGACAACCTCGCGGGCCTCTACTCCGAGGTCTTCCGCTATCGCTACCCGAAGGTCGGGACGACGAACCCGAGCTGCCGCATCGGCACGATCGCCGCGGAGGGCGGCGAGGTGCGTTGGATCGACATCGAAGGACACTCCAGCGACCACTACGTCGCGCGCATGGAGTGGGCGGCCAACTCGAGCGAGCTGATCCTGCAGCACTTCAATCGCCTGCAGAACGAGTGCCGGGTCCTCCTCGCCGACGCAACGAGCGGAACCTCGCGCGCCGTGTTCGTCGATCAGGGCAGCGCATGGGTCGAGGAGTGCGACGACCTGCGTTGGTTCGACTCCGGCAAGCGCTTCACCTGGGTGAGCGAACGCGACGGCTGGCGGCATCTCTATCTCGTCGAGCGCGACGGCTCCGCGGTGACCTTGCTGACCCCTGGCAACTACGACGTCGTCAGCATCCAGCACATCGACGCCGAAGGTGGCTGGGTCTACTTCCTCGCGTCGCCGGAGGATCCGACGCAGCGCTTCCTCTACCGCGTGCGCCTCGACGGCTCGGCGGAAGCCGCGCCCGAGCGCATCACTCCGCAGCAACGCGGCACGCACGCCTACCAGATCTCCCCGGACGGGCGCTGGGCGATCCATCGCGCCTCCAGCTTCGACGCGCCGCAGACCGTGGCACTCGTCGAGCTCCCGAGCCATCGCGTCGTGCGCACGCTGACGGACAACGCCGAGCTGAAGCGCAAGCTCGCGGCACTCCGCCGAGGTCCGAGCGAGTTCTTCCGCGTCGCGATCGAGCCGGAAGACCGCCCGGGCGAGAAGGTGGAGCTCGATGGCTGGATCCTCCGCCCGCCCGACTTCGATGCGTCGAAGCGCTATCCGGTGCTCGTGCACGTCTACGGCGAGCCCGCCGCGCAAACGGTGCTCGACCGCTGGGGCGGCAGGAATCATCTCTGGCACACGATGCTCGCGCAGCGCGGCTATGTCGTGCTCAGCATCGACAACCGCGGCACGCCGGCTCCGCGAGGGCGCGACTGGCGGAAGTCGATCTACGGCCAGATCGGGATCCTCGCGCCCCAGGACCAAGCCGCGGCGCTCCGCGCTCTCCAACAGCGCTGGTCCTATCTCGATCCCTCCCGCGTCAGCATCTGGGGCTGGAGCGGCGGCGGATCGATGAGCCTGAACGCGATCTTCCGCTACCCCGAGCTCTACCAGACCGCGATGGCGATCGCGTTCGTCGCGAACCAGCGCTACTACGACACGATCTACCAGGAGCGCTACATGGGCCTCCCCGAGACCAACCCGGACGGTTATCGCGACGGCTCGCCGATCACGCACGCTCATCGCCTGCAGGGCAACCTGCTCCTGGTCTACGGCACCGGCGACGACAACTGCCACTACCAGAACTGCGAAGCGCTCGTCGACGAGCTGATCCGGCACGACAAGCCCTTCGACATGCAGATCTACCCGAACCGGACGCACTCGATCAGCGAAGGCGCGAACACTTCGCGGCACCTCTACACGCGCTTGACGCGCTACCTCGAGGATCACGTGCCCGCGGGCGGGCGCTGAGCACGAACCACTCCCCCGTTCCGAGCCCTCCACACGACATGAACATGCGCCTTCCCCTTTCGTTCCGCTGCGCCTTCGGGCTCGGCGCGCTCCTGAGCTGCGCCTCCGCGCAAGAAGCACCGCCGACGCCGGCTCCTCCCATACCGCAGCTCCTCTTCGCGGAGCTCGGCGCGCTCGCGCAGCCGCAGCTCGCGGTGCGCGAAGACGGCGCGCTCGCGCTCGCCTTCGTCGGTGCGAAGAGCGCGATCCACGTCGCGGTGCGTTCCCCTGGCGCGGAGTGGAGCTCACCGCGGCTCCTCGGCGAGGAGCCGAACCTTGCCGCCGGCATGCGACGCGGTCCGCGCATCGCGTGGGCCGGTGAGGCGCTGGTCGTCTCGTACATCGCCTCGCGCTTCGATCGCGAGAAGCGCAAGGTCGTCGGCTCGGGCAACCTCTACGCGCGGCGCTCGACCGACGGAGGTACCAGCTGGTCGAGCTCCGTGCAGGTGAACGGCGGCGCGGGCAGCGCGGCCGAAGGCCTGCACGCGATGGCGGCCCACGGAGATCGCGTGGTGATCGTCTGGCTCGATCCTCGCGGCGAGCCGCAAGGGATGAAGCTCTTCGCCGCGCGCTCGACCGACGGCGGCCAGTCCTTCGAGAAGGACGTGCCGATCTACGCGTCGCCTTCGAAGACGATCTGCGAGTGCTGCCATCCGTCGATCGCCCTCGGCGCGGACGGCGCGACTCGCGTGCTCTGGCGCAATCAGATCGACGGCCATCGCGACATGTTCGTCGGCACGCTCGGCCCGAGTGCGCACCAGCTCGCCGCGGTCGAGCCCTGCGGGACGAACCGCTGGAAGCTCGCCGCGTGTCCGATGGACGGCGGCGGCCTCGCGCTCGGCGCGAGCGAGCTGCCGATCAGCGTCTGGCGTCGCGAGAGCCTGATCTACGCGACGCACGGCGCGACACGAGAGCTCCTGCTCGGCCAGGGCAAGAACGCCGCCGTGGCCGCCCGCGGCTCGCGCGCGCTCGCCGTTTGGGAGAACGACGGCATGATCGCTTGCGCCTCACTGGACTCGCCGTCCGCCGAGAGCTCGCCCGTGCCGCGCGTTCTCGGCGCGGGAGCCTACGCATCGATCGCCGCGTTGCCGGAGGGCTCGTTCTTCGTCGTCGCGGAGCGCCCGCGAGAGCGCGGGCTCGCCGCTTGGAAGATCGAGGACTGAGCGCCCGATCGCGCCATCCCCTCTCGAATCACCGCCCCCACGAAACCGAACGTATGGTGCCAGAGCACGGTCTCAACGGTGTCAGCCGTTGAGACGCTGCTCTGGCACCGTACCTTTGGTTTCCGCGGACGGGGTGCCTGCGTATCCTGGTACACACCCGTGCTATCCCGAGAGGTCACCGTGAAACGTCGTCATCTCGTGCTCGCGCTCGCGCTCGCCCTGGGTGCCTCGGTCTTCCTCGCGATCTGGTTGTCGCTGTTCTCCAGCAGCGAGAGGACGAACGGGGACTCCATCGCCGAGCTGTCGACGCGCCCGGACGAAGAGCCCGCGATGGGGTCGCTCGAGGAACGCGAGACGCTGCGCAGCACGGCGCCGAGCGCGGAGGAGGCGACGCCTGAGGAGCCCGCGAGCGGCGACATCGTCCTCCTCGGACGCTGCGTGGACGCGGACGCCAAGCCGGTGCCGGGGGTCGCGTTCCGGCTCAAGCGCTGGTACCCACGCGCGGATCGTCGGGAGAACGAGGTCTTGGCGCCCATGGATCTCCGCACCGATGCGGACGGACGCTTCGAGATCTCCGTGCCTCATGTCCGCGTGCTCACGCTCCACTTGTCCTTGCTCGATCCGCGCTACGCGGAGCGCCAGTGGCGATGGCAGTCGTTGCCGCCTGGTTCGCGCGAGGACCTGGGCGAGATCACGGTGGCTCTCGGGGCGACGCTGCGCGGACGTCTCCTCGACTTCCGAGGCGTGCCGATCCGCGAGCACTGGACCGTCAGTCTGAACGCCATCCAGATCAGCGAGCGCATCGAGTGGGTGCCTTCCACGAGCGCGGAGAAGAGCGACACGCCATCGGAGCGCTTCGAGCTCGTCGGCCTGACGGCGGGCAAGTGGAAGGTCACGGCCCGCTATCCCAGCTTCGAGCTCGCTACGGCGGTCGTGGAGCTCGCCGCGGGCGAAGTGCGCGAGCTCGAGCTGCGGCAGGAGGGAACGCGCGATCCGTGGCGGGAGATCGTCGTGAGAGCCGATGTGCCGGACTTGATGCCGGATCCCGATCCGCGGCACATGAATCTGCTCGACTCGGGCGGTGCGCTCCGAGCTGCCGCGCCTGCGGAGCCGAACCGCAGCGAGATCCGCTTCGTCGACTTGGAGCCAGGCTTCTACCGCCTGGAGATCGAGGATCCGCGCTTCGAGCGCTGGTCCCTCGACCGCGTGGAGCCGAGCCCCCGCGTCGTCGAGCCCGAGCTGCGAGGCAGCAGCACGCTGGAGTTCCTGGTCATCGATGGATCGACTCGAGCTCCGATCGAGAAGTACGCGCTCGAGCTCGTGATGCACGGCCATCCGATGCCCGACGGCAAGAGCTACAGCAGCCGGACGGACGGCAATGACGATCTCGAGAAGGCTCGCAAGCAGAAGCCGCGCCCCGAAGGTCGCACCGTTCTGAACGGTGTGTGCCCGGGCGAGTTCCGCTTCGTCTTGCAGGCCGAGGGTTATCGCGCGCAGATCCTCGAGCTGAAGAACGTGGCACCCAGCGAGACGCGCTCGGAGATCGTCGAGCTTCACCGAGGCGTCGCGATCACGGGATTGGTCCGGCGACAGGGATCGGCGGAGCCGGCTCCAGGTGTCGAGGTGCTGCTCTTCCGACCCGCGTTGATCGACGATGGTCCCGACTCGCTGCTCTTGCGTGCGAACTGGAGAACCGGCAATGAAGACTCCACGCGAAGAGAAGTTGCGAGCGTGAAGACCGCCCTCGACGGGAGCTTCCGCCTGGAGGGCGTGCCGCCGGGACGCTGGGTCGCGATCGCCGTATCCCTTGGTCCAGGAGAACAACTCAGCAGCAGGGTTTCTCTTTGCCCGAGCTGCGCCGTCCACGAGGACATCTTCGTTGTCGCCGATGTAGCTCCGGAACCCATCGTGCTCGAGCTGCCCGCGGCAGGCAGCATCTTCGGTCGCGCAAGCCTGCCCGAGAATGCTCGCCGCGAGCGCGTCGCGCTGCAGCTCTTCCGCGCGATCGAGAGCAAGACCCCTCTCGTCACTCCGAACTACGCGCCGCAGAACTGGGATGCCGTACTCGTGGGAACGACCTTCCTCGGCGCGAGCAGCGACTTTCGCTTCGAGAACTTGATCGCGGGTCGCTATCGCCTCGCCGTGGCCTTCTCCTCGGATCCGAGCGAACCCGATTCCCTAGAAGATCGCGTCGCGCTCCGACGCACCGCGTTCAACCTGAAGGAGCTGACCCTCGCCGAGGGAGCGGAGCTGCGCTGCGATCTCGATCTCGCGGCCTTCGCTCCCGCCGAAGTGCGCGCTCGGCTCTCAGCGGAAGGCGGAGAGCTGGGAACGACCACGTTGACGCTCCAAGCCGCTCCCGATCCGACGGCCGGCCCGCCCTTCGACAGGCGCCTGCAACGAGCGCGACTCGATGCGCAGGGCTCTGCCGTTCACTCCGCGGTCTTGCCCGGTCGCAAGCTCGTCTTCGCCATCGGGGGTGGTGGCACTTGGTATCACGTCTTCCATCGCGACCTCGACGTGCGCGGTGGATCGACGCACGAGCTCTCGGGCACGATCGAGCTGCACGCAGGAGAGATCGAAGTCGAGCGTGTCCCGGATCGCCCGATGGCCTCCGTCCTGCTGCGCCTCGAATCCGGAGAGCCCGAGCTCAAGATGTACGCGCGAGGCCGCACGCTGCGCTTGGATGATCGAGGTCGAGCGCGTCTGTCTCTACCCGCAGGCACCTACGCGCTCTCCACCGGAGAGCGCGCAGGTGAGACCACGCTCACCGCGAACTTCGACTGGCCCGCGGGAGACGTGGTGCGCGTCAAGCTCGCCGCGGCGCGTTGAGGCGCGCTCCCCCCGAAGATGTCCTGCGCTAGCGCCGACCCGCCGCACCCTTCGGTGCCAGCATCACGAACCACGTGCTGAGCGCGGTGATCAAGATCAGGTTCCCGAAAAGGCCGAGGTGCTCTTTAACCGCTGGCTGATCCTTCCGCACCAAGGCGCGAGCGCTGCCGCCCCGCGGCGCGTCGCGATCGACGCGGTGCGTGGCGATCAGCGACTCCAAGTGCACGCTCCACCAGACGAAGAAGCCCAGCGTCGCGGCGCAGAAGAGCTGCAAGATGCGGCGGGACTTGCCAGGTTCGAAGTTGCCGAGACCGGCGACGGGCAGCAGGAAGAAGACGAACCAGATCCAACCGATCTGCGACCAGGCGGTGTCGGTGAGCCAGACATGCGCGCCGACGCCGGCGAGCATCGCGATCGCGCCGCCGAAGACCAGCGCGTCGCGGCGCGGTCGATCGTCCAGCGCATGACGCCCCAGCGGGTGCAGCAACAGCAGCAGATTGAACAGCGGCACGGTGCAGGAGAGCAGCAGCACGACGCCGAACCACACGAGGCGGAGCGCGGTCGCTGCCCATTCGCTGCCGATACCCTCCAGCAAGTTCTGGCCGACGAACATCGCGAGCCAGGCGCCGAAGAGGATCTGCTGCTG
>JAEUHW010000014.1 GCA_016793245.1 Planctomycetota bacterium | reverse complement strand
CAGGGATCCGAGGCTTCGAGCGCGCTCGCGCCGGAGATGCCGCACGCGAGCGGCACCAGCGACGACGAAGAAGAGTGGCTCGAGCTCGAAGACGAAGAGCTGCCGCGCGACATGCCGCTCTCGTGCGACGTGCTCGGCGAGGGCGACGAAGAGGAAGCCGCGGACCGCGGAGAGAGCGACGAGAGACTCGCCGCGCCGCGCTCTGTCGTTCCGCCGAGCCAGAGCGAGGAAGAAGGACTCGACGCGAGTGTCGAGGCGCTCGAGCTCGGGGATGAGGAGCTCGAAGCGGATCTTCCGCTCCGCAGCGAGGAGCTGAGCCTCGACGACGAAGAAGAAGACGCAGAGCCGACGCCTGCCGAGGAGCACATCGAAGCGGTGCAGAGGCTGCCCGCCTCGAGCACGCACGAAGATGCCGAGCTCGCGACGAGCGACGACGAGTTCGAGCTCGGCGAGGACGATGTCCCCGCCGATCTCCCGCTCTCCTGCGAAGCGCTCGGCGCCGATGATGCCGCGATCGAGACACGGGCAGCATCGCCCCGACGCGACACCGAGCTCGGACTCGAGCTCATCGACGACTTGATGCTCGAGCTCGCCGACGACGTGCAGGGCCTGCGCTCCGCGCTCCAGCGCGAAGGCGAAGAGATCTCGCAGCTCGAGCAGGACCTGATCTGCCTCGACGAGTCGACTCAGGATCCCGCAGGGGGCGCGGCAGAGAACGCGACGGCGCAATCGCACCTCGGACTACGCGAGCTCGCCGGGAACGCGCCGGAGGGCGCGGGCGAGATCCGCTTCGCCGGTCCGCCGGCGAGCGTGCCGCCCGATCCCGAGGTCATCGCCGAGCTCGACGAGCCGGAAGCGGAGGCGAGCGACGAGGACGAGGAGGGCTGGCTGGAGCTCGAGGACGAAGAGTTCTCGCGCGATCTACCGCTCTCGTGCTCGGCGCTCGGCGAGCCGGACGACGAAGACATCCACGAGCTCGGTTCCGAGCGCGACGAGGAGGATCCGGCCTAGCCGGAAGCACGCGATGGCCGGCATCGGATTCGAGCTGCGGCGCCTCGTGGAGGGCGACAGCGTCCTCCAGAAGATCAAGGGCTACGCCGCGGCGGGGATGATCTCGTCGGGTCCCTGGATCATGACGATCGTCACGCTGGCCGTGCTCAGCGTGTTCGGTCCCGAGCTGATCGGACAGTCCGACTACGAGCTCTTCCGCAGCATCATCACCTACGCGTTCGCCTACAGCTTGATCGTGGTGGGCGTCGCGCAGATGGCGGTGACGCGGCGCGTGGCGGACGACCTCTACAGCCACCGCTACGACCGCATCCTGCCGACCTTCACCTCGACCTGCACCGCGCTGGGCGCGCTGCAGATCGTGATCGGCTCGTTCTTCTGCTGGGTCGCCGGCCTGCCGATCGCGCTCGCCATCGTCTCGGTGAGCCTCTACGTCGTGATCTCCCTCACGTGGATCGCGCTGATCTGGCTGAGCGCCGTGAAGGACTTCGCGCAGATCCTGCGCTCCTATCTGATGGGCGCCTTGGTCTCGCTCACGGGTACCCTCTTCGCCGCGACGTCCATCGACCTGGTCGGCCTGCTCGCGATGTACACCGCAGGGCAAGCGCTCACGCTGGCGATGATGGTCTTCCAGATCGGGCGCGAGCTACATCACGGCGATCAGCGCGACTGGAGCGCCTGGCGCTGCCTCGTACGCTACAAGAACCTCGTCGTCGTCGGCCTGCTCTCGAACGCCGCGCTGTGGATCGACAAGGTCGTCTTCTGGGTCGTCGATGGCTCGGGCCCCAACCGCTTCTTCCGCTTCCATCCGCTCTACGACACCGCCTGCTTCCTCGCCTACCTCACGGTGATCCCGGCCCTCGCCGTGAACCTCGTGCGCGTCGAGACCAACTTCTACGAGCGCTACCGCGCCTACTTCGGCGGCATCATCGGCGGGATGCCCTACAAGGTGATCCTGGAGCGCAAGGGGCAGATGCTGCGCATGCTCTTCGAAGGCGTGCAAGGGCTCCTCCGCACCCAAGGCGCGATCACCTTCCTCGCGATCGTCTTCGCCCCGTGGATCTTGAAGCCCCTCGATGTGCCCGACGTGACCACGATGATCTTCCGGGCCGCCTGCCTCGCCTCGCTCTTCCACGTGCTGCTCTTGATCGTGCTGCTGATCCAGATGTACTTCGACTTCCAGCGCGAAGCCGCTCTGACCACCCTGGTCTTCTTCCTCACGAACTTCGCCGGCGCTCTCTGGTCGGTCGAAGCGGGCGTCTGGAGCTACGGCATCGGCTACGCGCTCTCCTCCCTCGTGACCCTCCTCGTCGGCTACGGGCTCCTGAAGCGCGGCCTCGATCAGCTCGAGTACCTGACTTTCACCTCGCAGCCGATCATCGAGCGGCCGAGCTAGCCGCCTTCTCGAGCAAGTCACTCGCACGGAAGAACACGCCTCGATCGCGACGTCCTCGCTGCCGGAGTCAAGCGGAAGACAAGAAGCGAGGAGCGAGGAGCGCGAGGCGTTCGAACGCAAGACCGCGCACGCGCTACGCCCGGCCCTACGGCGAAGCAAGCGCCGCGCCCGACGCGGGCGTACCAAGTCGATGGCGCGCGAGCGACGACGCGCGAACGGCGCGAACGAGAATCGCGGAGCGTCGCGCGTCGTTCACGTCGCTTGCTGCGCCTGCGGGCGCGGCTCCGCTTCGTCGATGGAAGTCGTGCGCCGTTTCGGAGCCCGCGGGAGGCGGGGGCTCCGAAACTCATGCTATTGGGTGCGATCGGACGTCGACGCGAGAACGACGTCGATGGACACGGGGTTCCACGCCCGCGCGGCGGTAGGGTCGAGCGAGTCAGCG
>JAEUHW010000446.1 GCA_016793245.1 Planctomycetota bacterium | reverse complement strand
AAGTAGTTGCCCGGCTCGTCGACCGGAGGATTCGCCTCCTGGTTCGAGTGCCCGGCGCGAGTGGCGCAGCGCATGCGCGAGGGGCACGCATCGCACGCGCTCCCCCCATTGGCGCATGGACGGGAGGGGGAGGGGGGAGTCGGATGCCAGCGGTCGGATTCGCTCTGACTGGGTCTGACTCACGACGCGCTCCTTCCGCCGAGGTCGTCATGTCTCTCCTCCGCAGCTTCGCCTTCGCCGCGCTTCTTTGCTCGAGCTCCGCACGGGCCACCGATTTCTACGTCGATCTCGACGCCGGCAGTGATGGCGCGGCGGGCACGATCGTCGCGCCTTGGCGCACCTTGACCTACGCGATGGCCACGGTGGCGCCTTCATCGGGGCACCGCGTGCTCGTGCGCGGCACGGCGAACACCTCGAGCCCCGGCGAGAGCTTCCCGATCCGCGTCCCGGCAGGCATCTCGCTCGAGACCTGGGATGCGCAGAATGGCGCGGTGATCGACGCCGATCCGCTGCCTTGCCTCGTGATCGAGGGGCCGGCGGATCGCGCGCAGCGCGTGCGCGGCTACGCGCGCAACCTGCGCCTCGTGGGAACGCCGGCGATCGCCGTGGATGTCCTCGGGCCCGAAGAGTCGGTCGATCTCCTCGTCGAGAGCTGCACTCTCTGGGGCGACTTCCGCATGGAGCTCGCCGAGGTGAGCGGGCTGACGCGGTGGGGCCGGTGCCTGCTGACGATGCGCGACTGCGAGATCAGCGGCGCATTGAACGTCGCATGCCTGAGCTCCTCGATCTCGGCGCATCACGATGTCCTGATGGTGTCGCTTTACGACAACGTTCTCTACGGACCCGCCCTTCTGCGCCGTCTCTCGGCGCCGGGCCGGCATCTCGAAGTGCTGAGGAACTGGGGCGATTACCAGTTCCGTATCGATCAATGCCTCGCCGCCACCGCTTTGATCCGGGACAACAGGTTCCGCTCGTTCGATGCGGAGCTCAGCGCCGTCTCCACGCTCTGCCAGCGCAATCACACCTGGTTCGGTTGGCTCTCCATCGCGACCGATGGCTACCTCGAGGTCCTGTCGAATCGGACGGAGCAGGGACCGCTGATCGTCCGCGGTCCCGGCACGGCGAAGATCCACGACAACCACGTGATCGATGGTTGGATGGGCTTCGAATCCGCGGGCGCGCTCCGTTCCGCGTGCAGCGTGGAGCGCAACTTCGCCACCTGGCTGCAGATCGATGCTCGAGGGGAACAGCCCCTCACGGTCGCGGAGAATCGAGTGCTGGGGTATCTCTCCCTGGACGCTCTCCCGTGCGCCGACGTGCGCGTCGAGCGCAACGAGATCTTTACGGATTACCAGTGGGATGGAATCCGCATCCGCGGAGCGATCACGGGCCAGTTCCCAGCAGCTCCGCGGCTCGCGATCGCCGGCAATCGGGTCGAAAGCTACTCGCGCGAAGCGAATGGCATCTCGATCGACACCACGCTCGCGAAGCTCGTGATCGAGGACAACACGATCGACCTCTGCTCGGTCGGCCTCCAGATCACGCCGGCTACGGTCGTGTACGGAACTCCGGAGGGTTGGAGCTTTCGCGTGGAGCGGAACTCGATCACTCGCTGCGAGGTCGGCGTCGATCTCGGCTTGGCGAGCTCGCAAGAAGACCTGCGTTTCCTGAACAACGAGATCGAAGGCGGATCGAATGGGGTCGTGCTCCGGCGCGACACCTACCGAGGCACCATCCGCTTCTGGAACAACATCCTGCGCTCGCGCAACTCCAGCGCGCTCACGGGAAGCTTCGCGCCGATCGATCTCGTCTGGAGCAATCTGGCCACCGACGGCTCGCTGCTCGCTTGGCATGAGACGAACTCGAGCGGCGATCCGCAGTTCGATCCCAGCACCGGAGGTCTGCGCGCCAGCTCACCCGCGGTGGGCAGCGGCATCGATCCGCTGACGGCGCTGCCCGGCTTCAACATGGGGCGCGATCCGCTGCAGCCTCCGGCGACGCTGCACTTCCGCGCGTCCAGCGAGAGCGAGGCGACCCTGCGTCTCGAAGCCCCGGAAGCCTCGGTCGCGATCCTGCTCGTCGACGCCGCGCTGAGCCAGCCCGCCAACCTCGCGCTGTGCGACGGCCTCGCCGGTGTGGCCTTCTCGGGAGCCTTTTTCTCGTTGTCGTTCCCCGTCGTCGGCGGCACGCTGCTCCTGCCGCTCACGCTGCCGCCGGGGCCGTGGACGGTCGCCGTGCAGGCGCTCTCCGATGTCGCGAGTGCCGTGCCGCCCTGCCGACTGAGCAATACGGTGGTCGTACGGCGTTGAGCTCCGGCGCGGAGAGAACGCCATGCATGTGATCCACGTCGCGAAGAACCCGATGGAAGCGCATCTCGTGCGGGCGCTCCTCGCCGACGAAGGCATCGAGTCCGTGATCGTGAACGAGATGCTGCAGATGGCGCAGGGCGACTTCGGCTTGGCGCCGAGCGTGGCGCCGCAGGTCGCGTTGCTCGACCTGCGCGACGCGGAGCGGGCGCGGTGTCTCGTGGACGGGATGCTCGCGCGCGCGCGAGCCGAGTCGTCGGAGCAGACGGCCTGGGTCTGCGCTTCCTGCGGCGAGGAGAACGACGCGAGCTTCGAGCTCTGTTGGCAGTGCCAGACGCCGCGGCCGGTGCTCGGGTCGAAGGGCCAGGACGAAGCAGCCGGAGCCTCATGACCCTCGAGCGACCGCCGCACCTGCGGGCCGAGCTCGCGACGGCGCTGCTCTTCTTCGTCGGCCTCTCGCCGCTCTATCCGCTGCTCGATGCGATCTGGCCCGAGGGCGCTCCGAGCGTCGCGCCCGCGTACGCCGTCGCGCCCCATGACGCGCTCTACCTCCTGCAGGTGCTGGCCTTTCTCGCGCTGACGCGGCGCTTCCGCGGGGAGCGCTGGGCCGAGCTCTCGATGCCGCGCATCGTCCCGGGCCTCGATCTCTGCTTCGGGGTCTTCGTGTTCTGCGCGGGCTATGCCATCTCGGTGCTCCTCGTCTACATGGTTGCGACGCTCCCGCCCCTCTACGACGGACGACCGGGACCGCCGATCGTAGGGCCATGGCCGCTGGTCGTGATCGGGCTGATCGGGACCACCTGCGTCAGCGTCGCGGAGGAGCTCTTCTTCCGTGCCTACCTGCTGCGGCGCTTGACGCAGCTCACCGGCAGCGCCGGGCAGGCGCTGCTCTGGAGCTCGCTGGTCTTCGGCGCGATGCACAGCTATCAGGGGTTCTGGCCGCCTCTTCAGCATGCGGCGTGGGGGTTCGTGCTCGGGTCTTTCGTCCTGCTCCTGGGGCGCGTCTGGCCGGCAGCCTTGGCTCACGTGTTGCAAAACTTCTGCATCGAGGCCCTCGCTGCCGGCTGAGGCGTGGGGCGGAGCGGCCTGCTACTCTGCTCCGCTTTGTGAACCACGCCCTCCCTCTCGCCCTCGCGCTGCTCGCCGGCACCTGCGGTGCGCAGGAGACGCCGCTCTTCCGCGTGGCACCCGCGGAGACGCCGTGGCCCGAGCGCACGCGCGTGCTCGTGCACCCGCGCACCGAGTACTCCGTCGACGGAGGGCGTCTCTTGCGCCGCGTCGATGGGGGACCTGCGGAGGAGATGCTCTGCACCTTGCCCGAAGGACCCGGGGCGGTGCGACGCCTCTCGGCGGAGCCCACGAGCACTACCTATGTGCTCGCGGAGCGCGGGCTCTTCGTCATCGATCCCTCGGTCGTGCACCTCGATCCGGTGGAACGTACGGACGGGTTCCCGGAGGGGCGGATCGTCGGTGCGGACGCCGACGCTCGACGGCGACTGTGGATCGCGACGCGCGAGGCGTTCGCCTGCGTCGATACGCGGCAGTTCTTCGCGCGCGTCTTCCAGCCCGGGGTGGAGGTTCCTCCCGGACCTTACGAAGACGTGGCGTTGATGGAGGACGGGCGCGTGCTCCTGCGCGCGGCGAGCGGCCTCTACGTCTATCGTCCGGATGCGGAGGCACCGCCGCGCTGTCGCATCGTGCGCGCTGGGGGGAAGGCTTGGAGCGCAGGCCAGCGCGTCGAGCTCGCTCCCGACGGGCGCCTCGCGCTCGAGGTCGAGCCCGAGCTCGGCTGCACGCTGCGCTACCGCTCGCAGCGGCATCACCTCTGGTATCCGCTGGATCTGGATCGACCCGTCATCGAGGGCTTGGAGCCCGGCGAGCACGCCCTCGAGATCGCGAGCTTCGATCGCGACCTGCGCTCCTCGGAGCCGATCGTCGTGCGCGTTCACGTGCCGGTGCCGCCGCGCTTCGCGAAGCGCACGCTCTCGCTCTTCGGCTGCGGGGCCGCTGCGCTGCTCGCGCTCGGGCTCGCTCTCTGCGCGCGCTACGCGCGACCAGGGCCGTTCGGCCCGCGCCGCATCGCGTGGGTCCTGGCGTCGACCGGACTCGTGCTCGGCATCGGTCTGCAGATCCTCGCGGCGATCGTGCCGCATGCGCGCGCATGGCCGTTCGTCGGGTTCACGATGTACACCGAGGTCTATCGCGAGGGGGAGCGCGTCTATCAGCCCGCCTTGCTCGCGCAGAACGAGATCGCCACCTGGGAGCTCGACCTCACGCAGGCCGGTCTGCACGGCGATGGCGCGTGGGCGGCCCTGCTGCCGCTCGTGCACGGGACTCCGGAAGCGCAACGCGCGTTCGTCGATCGCTACGCGCGCGAGAACCCGAGCTCGCACCTCACCGGCTATTCCGTCGTGAGCCAGCGTCGCGTCCTCACCGCGCGCGGGCCGATCGCCGTCGCTCCCCTGGTGACGTACCAGCATCTCGCGGAGAAGTCGCGATGAGCGCGCTGCTCGCCGCCTGGGATCGCTTCTGGTTCGCGCCGGCTTCGCTGCGTCGGCTGGCGCTCTTCCGCATCGCGCTCGCGCTGCTCGTGCTGCAGGACGTGATCGGAACGGCGCGTGTCGTCTTCCGCGACGCCGCGGCGCTCGACGCGGGCGATCCGCATCTCTGGTGGTCGCCGATCCTGCTCTTCCAGGTGCTCGGCTGGCCGCCGCTCGGGCTCGCCGCCGCGGAGGTGCTGTACGGCGCGATGATCGTGCTGCCGGTGCTGGTCGCGCTCGGGATCGGGACGCGCGTCACCTGCTTCGCCCTGGCGCTCGGGTTCCTCTACTGGACCGGGCTCATCTATGGCTTCGGCAAGCCGCACCACGACAAGGTGGCGCTCGCGTTCGCCTTGCTCGCCTTGTGGGCGGGGCCGACCGGACGCGCGTGGTCGATCGATGCGTGGCTCCGCCGTCGTCGCCGCGGAGGCGAGCCCGCCGAGAGCGACCTGGCTCCGTGGGCGGCGTTGCCGCTGCGCTTCGCTCAGATCAGCGCGGTGTTCGGCTACGCGTTCGCCGGCTGGTCGAAGCTCGCGATCTCCGGACTCGCTTGGGCGAACGGCTACTCGCTGCAGGGCATCATGCTCGGCCACGACAACGTCTGGGCCGAGCTGCTCACCAGCCGCGTCGAGCTCTGCATGCTGCTCAGCGCCGGGGCGCTCGCGCTCCAGAGCACGTTCCCTTTGATCCTCTTCTTCCCGCGCCTGTGTTGGCTCTACCTGCCCGGAGCCGTGGCCTTCCACGTCGGCACCTGGCACACGATGGACACCGGGCCCTACATGACGCTCTGGTTCACCCTGCTCGCGTTCCTGCCGCTCGAGCAGGTGCCGAGCTGGTTCCAAGCGGAGCTCCGCTCGCGCGTCCCCTGGCGCGTCGCTCGCGCGCTTCTCTCCACTTGCGTCCCCGTCGCCCTCTCCGTCTACGTCTTCGCGGTCCACAGCCCCGTCGTCGCCGCACTCCTCTTCCTCGCCAGCACCACCTACCTCCTCTGGGGAAATCGATCCTGGCACCGCGTGTTCGGCTTCGCATAAGCTCCCGCGCATGAATCTCGCCACGAAGAGCGCTCGCGAGATCGTCGCCTCGGCTCCTCACATCGACACCGTCGGTGCGGTGGAGCGAGCGACGGCTCTCACGAAGCGCAGCATCAAGAAGGAATCGAAGCGCTGGGCGCTCGAGCTCGCGCTGTCGATGGTCGATCTCACGACCTTGGAGGGCATGGACACCCCGGGCAAGGTGCGCTCGCTCTGCGCGAAGGCGCGCCGGCCGTGGGAAGGCGGCCCTGCGGTTCCCTCGGTCGCCGCGGTGTGCGTGTACCCGTCGATGGTGCCCGTCGCCGTGGAGGCGCTGCGCGGCAGCTCGATCAAGGTCGCCTCGGTCGCGACCGCGTTCCCAAGTGGCAAGAGCCCGCTCGCGCTGCGTCTCGACGAGGTGCGCTGGTGCGTCGAGCACGGCGCGCACGAGATCGACATGGTGATCGATCGAGGCGCCTTCCTCGCCGGCGAGTACGCGCTCGTCTTCGACGAGATCGCCGCGATCAAGGAGGCGTGCGGCCCGGCGCACCTGAAGGTGATCCTGGAGACCGGCGAGCTGCAGACCTACGACCGCGTGCGTCAGGCGAGCGATCTCGCGATGCACGCCGGCGGCGACTTCATCAAGACCTCGACGGGCAAGGTGCCGAGCGCCGCGACGCTGCCAGTTACGCTGGTGATGCTGGAGGCGATCCGCGACTTCCACGACGCGACCGGCAAGGTGATCGGGATGAAGCCCGCGGGCGGCATCCGCGCCGCGAAGCAGGCGATCCAGTACCTCGTGCTGGTGAACGAGACGCTCGGCGAGCGCTGGCTCGATCCCGA
>JAEUHW010000320.1 GCA_016793245.1 Planctomycetota bacterium | reverse complement strand
CGGCGCCCTTCTTTCGCTTCCGGAGTTCCTTGCGCAGCGTTCGCGCGCGCACAGCCCGAGGAAGTTGCACCGATGAACCCGCAGAACTTGATCGTCGAGAAGTCGGGCGGCATCGCCGTCGTGCAGGTGAATCGCCCGAAGGTCCTGAACGCGTTGAACGCCGAGACGATCGGCGAGCTGGCCTGCGTCTTCGCGGGCTTCGCTGCCGATGCCGAGGTGAAGGGGGTCATCCTCACCGGCGCCGGTGAGAAGGCCTTCGTCGCCGGCGCGGACATCTCCGAGCTCGCACAGCAAACGCCGATCGAAGGTCAGCGCAACGCGAAGCGCGGCCAGGAGCTCCTCGATCGCATCGATCGCCTCGGGAAGCCCGTGATCGCCGCGATCAACGGCTTCGCGCTGGGCGGCGGCCTCGAGCTCGCGCTCTCGTGCACGCTGCGCACGGCCTCCGAGACGGCGCGCATGGGGCTCCCCGAAGTTTCGCTCGGCATCATCCCCGGCTACGGCGGAACGCAGCGCCTCGCTCGCATCGCCGGCCCCGGCGTCGCGCGCGAGTGGATCTTGACCGGCGAGCACTTCCCGGCGGCCGAAGCGCATCGCGTCGGGGTCGTGAATCGCGTGTTCCCGGCTGCCGAGCTGATGGCCGGCACGCGGAAGATGCTGGAGACGATCCTCTCGCGCGGGCCGATCGCGGTGCGCTATTCACTCGACGCGATCCGCCGCGGCGCCGACACCGATCTCGCGAGCGGGCTCGAGCTCGAAGCGGATCTCTTCGGCCTCATCTCCTCCAGCGCGGACATGCGCGAGGGGATGCGCGCGTTCCTCGAGAAGCGCAAGGCGGAGTTCAAGAACCAGTAAGCGTGGACCCACTGCGCGCGGAGCGCGATCGACATGAATCCTGACGCTGTCGTGATCGTCGGCGGTGCTCGCACCGCCATGGCCGAGTATGCGGGCACACCGGGCTACGGCTTGCTCGCCGGGCTCTCGGCGATCGAGCTCGGAGCGCACGCGGCGCGTGGCGCGCTCCAGCGCGCGAACGTGATCCCGGAGCAAGTGAGCCAGGTCTGCTTCGGCAACGTGCTGCAGAGCTCGGTCGACGCGCTCTACGGCGCGCGGCACGTCGCGCTGAAGGCCGGCGTGCCGATCCCCGTGCCGGCGCTCACGGTGAACCGCCTCTGCGGCTCCGGCCTCGAGGCGCTGGTGCAGGCGGCGCGCTGGGTGCGCGACGGCGAGGCCGACATCGTGCTCGCCGGCGGCATGGAGAACATGTCGCAAGCGCCGCATGCGATGTACGGCCAGCGCGCGGGGATCCGCTTCGGCTCCTCGCCGCAGCTCACGGACACGCTCTTCGAGGCGCTGAAGGATCCCTTCTGCGGGTTCTTCATGGCGCAGACCGCGGAGAACCTCGCGAAGAAGCACGCGATCTCGCGCAGCGAGCAGGACGAGTTCGCGCTGCGCTCGCATCGCCTCGGCGCGCACGCCGTGGAAGCGGGGATCTTCGCCGAGGAGATCGTGCCGATCGTCGTGCCGGCCGGGCGCGGGCAGGTCACCGTGCAGACCGATGACCACGTGAAGCCCGACACCTCGGCGGAGAAGCTCGCCGCGCTGCGCGCCGCGTTCGGCAAGGACGGCTCGGTGACGGCGGGGAACGCGAGCGGCATCGTCGACGGCGCCGCCGCGCTGATCGTCACCAGCGCACGGAAGGCGCAGGAGTACGGCCTCGAGATCTGGGCCGAGATCCGCGCGTGGTCGGTGGTCGGCGTGCCGCCCGAGATCATGGGCATCGGTCCCGTGCCGGCGATACGCAAGGTGTTGGAGCGCACGGGCCGCAAGATCGAAGACGTCGACTTCTTCGAGATCAACGAGGCCTTCGCCGCGCAGTACCTGGCCTGCGAGAAGGAACTCGGCCTCGATCGCGACAAGGTGAACGTGAACGGCGGCGCGATCGCCCTCGGGCATCCGCTCGGAGCGACGGGGGCGCGGCTCGCGCTGACGCTCTGCCATCAGCTCCGCCGCGCGCATGCGCAGATCGGCGTCGCCTCGGCCTGCATCGGCGGTGGCCAGGGCATCGCCCTTCTCCTGGAGCGTCCATGAGCGCGCACGACGATCTCGCGAGCTTCGATCCGAACGCCGCCGCCGCCGAAGGCAGCGGCGTCTTCGGCCTGCCGTTCTCTCCCGAGCAGAGCGCTTGCTGGCTGCTGCCGGTGCCCTTCGAGGCGACGACCTCGTATCGCCAGGGCACCGTCGACGGCCCGCGCGCGATCTTCGAGGAGTCGCATCAGGTCGACCTCTACGATCGCTTCTGGGGACCGTTCTGGAAGCGCGGCGTCCACCTCGCCGAGGAGTCCGCGGAGGTGCGGGAGTGGAGCCGCGCCGGCGTCGAGGCGAACGGGCGCGGAGACGTCGCGGCGGTCGATGCGCTCGGCGAGCGCGTGAACCGCTACGTCGGCGAGTGGGCCGCGCGCGCGCTGGCGGCCGGCGTGATCCCCGGCGTCGTCGGCGGCGATCACTCGGTGCCGTTCGCCTTGATCGAAGCCTGCGCGAAGAAGCATCCCGGCCTCGGGATCCTGCACTTCGACGCGCACATGGACCTGCGGCGCGCCTACGAGGGCTACCGCTGGTCGCACGCCTCGATCCACTACAACACGCTGCACGAGATCCGCGGCATCTCGAAGCTCGTGCAGGTCGGCATCCGCGATTTCTGCGAGGAGGAGGTCGAGTTCGCGCGCTCGCAGGGCGAGCGGGTGAAGACCTACTTCGACGCCGACGTGTTCGCGCGCCGCGCGCGCGGCGAAAGCTTCCTCGAGATCGTCGAGGAGCTGGTGAGCCACCTGCCGAAGGAGATCTACGTCTCGTTCGACATCGATGGCCTCGATCCTTCGCTCTGTCCTCATACGGGGACGCCCGTGCCGGGCGGTCTCTCGTATCCGGAGACGGTGGAGATCTTGCGCGCGGTCGCGCGCAGCGGTCGCCGCTGCATCGGCTTCGACTTGGTCGAAGTCGCGCCAGGCCAGGCGCAGAGCGGGGGAGACTGGGACGGGAACGTCGGCGCGCGCGTGCTGTATCAGCTCTGCGGGCTCGCCTTGCACCGCTGACCTTGTTCGAGGACACACGCGCGAGAGCGTGCGCTGCAAGTGATGCGGCGCGCGCTCTCGCGCGTTTCCTTTTCTTACTCGCGTGTTCTGCTGACTCTCTGCGCGCCGTTCCCTGCGCCGCGTGCGTCGATCGCGATGAGCTCGATCGCTGCGCGCCGTGGAGGGGAATGCGATGCAGCGAATCAGCGCGTGGATGACCTTCGGCGTGGCGCTCGCCGCGCTCGTCGTGAGCGAGGCTCGAGCACAAGAGAGCAGCGGCGGGCCCGCTGAGTTCTGGCAACGCGAGCTCGCCGCGCATCGCTCGCTCGGCGGCACCAGCTTGCAGCGCGGCGTCGGCCGCAGCTCGCTCGGCGCGCGCCGCTCTCCCGAGGCTCCGGAGTCGCGCGAAGGCGCTGAGAAGACCGCCGCACCGGCGAAGCCCTTCGAAGCGCGCCTCACGGCGCTGCGCACGAAGATCCAGGACACCGAGGCGCGGCTCCTCTTCTCGAGTGCCAGCGAAGCGCGCGCGCTCGAATACAACGCGACGCGTCGCACCGAGCTGCGCGCGCTGGACAGCGAGCTCGCGCGCCGCGACGGCGAGCGCGAGGCGCTGCTGCGCGAGCTCTCCGCCGAGTATCGCGCGCTGAAGCAAGGCGCGGAGCGCGAGCGCTGGATGCAGAGCCATCGTCCGCTCGTGCTGCGCGAGCTCGGGGCCCTCGTCGATGCGCGTCGAACGCGCGTCAGCCTGAGCGGACATCTCGCCGAGCTCGACGCCACCGACGAGCGCTTGCGCCGCTTGATCGAGAAGAAGCAAGGCGAGCAGCGCCGCTACGGCAGCGAGCGCGGCGCCATCCCGATCGACGAGAGCCTGCGCGTCGAGCTGCCGGTCGCGGCGACGCGCGAAGCCGAAGTGGAGCTCAGCGCCGACGAGCTGCGCCTCCTGCAAGAACTCTTCCCCGCGCGCTGAACGCGCGACTTCCCTTCTCCGGTCCCCATCGAGGAACCACCCATGTTGCGCTCCCCGTATGTCCTGACCGCGTGCGCGATGCTCGTGATCGCCGCGCCGCACGTCGCCGCGCAAGGCGACAACGGCCGCTACCGCCGCATCCAGGACCTGACCAAGGTCCTCGCCAAGGAAGCCGGCGAGCTCTCGAAGCACGTCGGCGAGCTGCGCGAGTTCTCGCGCGATCTCGACGCTCACAAGGCCGAGGTCGAGGCGATCAAGACCGGCGGCTTCTCCCAGGAGGAGAAGGCCGATCGACTGCTCGAGCTCGGCGTCGCGCAGTTCGAGAAGGTGCTCGGCAAGACCGACGCCATCCTGAAGGTCGGTGAGAACCGCTACGTCCTCACGCATCGCGCCCAGGTGATCCGGAAGCTGATCGCCTCCGGCAACGAAGAGCAGGACGCGCACCTGGAGGAGCGCAAGGGCGAGCTCCAGCGCGAAGAGGCGGCGCGACGGAAGGAGCTGCGCCGCTTGATGGCGCTCGGCGAGACCCGCGATCTCTCCCCCGAGGAGAAGTCGGCGCTCGAGCGCTCGGTCGGCCAGCTCGAGGCGCTGCAGTTCGAGCGCAACCTCATGGAGAAGATGCGCGTCTCGATGCGGACGCTCCAGGATCGCATCGGCAATCAGCAGAAGGTGATCCTGCACGCGCTCGATCGCGTCGACTCCTTCTTCCAGCGCTACGACGCCTTCACGCGCACGATGGCGCTGAAGCTCTCCTACCTGCGGCGCCAGCTCGACAACCTCGCCGTGATCGAGGACTACGCGCAGCTCTACCGCGTGCTCGACGAGTTCCACGGCAAGGGCTTCGGAGAGCTCTCCGACGAGCTCGACCGGATCAACGATCTCTTCTCGCTCGAGATCTTCCAGATGTTCTCCGAGCTCGGCGGCCTGCCCACGGCGGTCGAGGGCAGCGCTGCGGCTCCGGACGCCGCCGCACGCGAAGAGAACGTGATGCATCGCGCTCGCACGCTCCTCGACAGCATCGACTAGCGCGGAACGCCGCAGACGACCCAGCACCGAGCGTTGAAGGACCCGAACCCAATCCGAGGTGAATCCCATGCATGCCAGCATCTTCAGTCTCGTTCTCTGCGTCGCACCTGCGATGCAGGAGCCCGCGCCGCGGCCCGCGGCGAAGCCGAGCGGCGCAGCCACGACGGCCGCGGCGACCACCAGCGGAGCGCCGATCAGCTCCACGGCTCCGGCCGGGGCGGGCCAAGAAGGCGCGCCGCGCGCGAAGCCGCCGCGCGCCGATGCGCTCCGCACGCTGAGCGCGCGCAGCGCCGTCGCCGAGAAGGACCTCCTCTTCTCCACGCAGCCCGAGGAGCGCGCCTTGCGCTTCGTCGCCAGCGAGAAGCAGCGCCGCATCGAGGAGCAGCGCGTGAAGAAGGAGGAGCTCGCGTTCCTCGAAGAAGGGCTACGCGAGCAGAGCGGCGAGTACCGCGAGCTGCGCGCGGCGGGTCGCCACGCGGAGGCCGACGCCCTCGTGCAAGAAGGCAAGCGCGAGATCGTGCGCGACATCCGCGAGGTGCTCGCGCTGCGCGGCGACGTCCGCCGCTCCGAGCAAGCCGCGGTGCAGATGGACGAAGCGGAGGACAAGCTCGAGAAGCTCGTCGGCCACAAGCAGTCCGAGCGCCGGCGCTATGAGCGCCAACGCGATAGCGAAGGCAGCTTCGAGGTCGGCGGCATCCACCCCGCGCTGATCCCCGAGGTCAGCGGTGGGGGACGCGAGGACGCGGTCGCGCCCGAAGTCGAAGCGCTCTTCAAGCAGCTCTTCGGAACGGGCTCGGAGATCTCCGGCTTGCGCCGCGAGGTCGCCGAGGGGCTGCGATGGAAGCGCTGAACGGAGCTCTCGCCGTGATCGACCTCGGCACTCACTTCGCGCGCGGCGGGCCGCTGATGTGGCCCTTGCTCGCGCTTTCCGTCGCGACGGCCGGGCTCGTGCTCGAGCGCCTCTGGTTCTTCCGGCGGGAGCTCTTGTGCGCGGTCTGCGGTCTCCGCCGCAGCGGAGATCGCCTCGCGGTCCTGGATCCGCAGCGCGTGCCCTGGGAAGGGCACGCGCGCTCGCGCGACGCGGTCGCGCGCGTCCTCGCGGCGTGGCATCTGCGCGGCGAGGCCGCCGCTCGCATTGAAGGCGAAGAGTCGCTCGCGCGAGCCAATCAAGGCCTCCTCGCGCTCGACACCCTGACGCAGCTCAGCACGAACCTGGGCCTCCTCGGCACCGTGGTCGGCGTGCTCGGCGTCTTCCCGCACTACCTGAGCGGACACCGCGAGGGCGTGATCGAGAACCTCTCGGTCGCGCTCTACACCACGGTGCTCGGCTTGCTCGTCTTTCTCTACGGCTTCTTCTTCCAGCGGTTGTTCCAAGGCTTGGTCGAGCGCCTCGCACGGCGCCTCGATCTCGCCGGCGAGAACCTGCGGGCGGAAGCAGGGAGCAGCTCCTCGTGAAGTTCTCTCGACGTGGCCTCGAGCGCGAGGCGCCGCGTTCGGCGGCGTTCCTCGACGTTCTCTTCATCCTGCTCATCACCTTCTTCCTGGTGACCTCGCTCGCCGAGGAAGAGAGCGAGAGCCAAGAGCCGCGCGTGGAAGTGCGGCTGCCCGAGCTCGATCGCGGCGAACCGAGCTCGGATGAGGACGCAGCGCAGCCGCTGCGCCTCGTGCTCTTCGCCGACGGGAGGCTCGATGCCGACGAGCAAGCGCTCGGCGAAAGCGCGCACGCGCTGCGCGGCCTCGAAGCGGTTCTGGCGCGCCGCGCCGCAGCCGCGGCTCCGGCGATCGCGCGCATCTACACCGATGAAGCCGCGCGCGCGGAGCATCTCTTGCCGTTGCTCGCGTTGCTCCGCGAGCAGCGCTTCGAGCGCATCGATCTCCTGGGGCGCGCGGCGAACGCGAGCGAGGTGCGGCGATGAGCAAGGCCAAGCTTGCCGCGATCGAAGCGCGCGCGTATCGCGGCGCAGGCTCGTGGGGGCGCTTCTTGCCCGCGGTCGCGCTGTCGGCCGTGGTGCACGGAGCGCTGCTCTTCCCCGTTCACCTCGGGCTGATCGAGGCCCGCGACGGCGCGAGCGAGGCGGCCGCAGGCGGAACGCAGCTCGCCGCGGATGTCGGCGCGCTGGAGAAAATGCGCGCGGAGCTCGTGCGCGCGGCGGTGGAGACCGCCATGGCGCGCGAGGGGCAGGCGGAGCCGGTGCCTGCGCCCGAACCACCGACGGAGATGCCGATCGAGTCGCCGCAGGAGCCCACGCCGGATCACAGCGAGCGGAAAGCCATCGAGGGCCTCGAGAGCGAGCTCGCTCCAGAAGAGGTTCCCGAGGCGCCGGCCGAGCCGGCCTCCGAGCTCGCGGAAGTGACGCCCGAGCCCGCGGTCGAGCCCGTGGTCGAGTCCTCGAGCGAGCCCGTCGTCGAGCCGGAGCCCGAGGTCGAGCGCGAGCCCGAGCTGCCGGCCAGCGAGCGCGAGCGCCAGCTCTTGCGCGAGCGGCTGGACGAGGTCGCGAGCAGCGGCGGACATCTCGCCGCGGCGTGGAAGCGCTTCGAAGCGCAGGCCGCGGCACAGCGCGATCCGCGCCGCGGCGCCGCGGGCAGCGATCACGGCTTGCCGCAGCTCTACGTGCTCGATCTGCCGCTCGGGCGTGCGTTCGTCTCCTACCTCGAGCTCTTCGGTGGCGAGGTCTTGGCGCACGCAGGTGGCGAGCGCTTCGTTCACTTCGTGCGCCGCGGCGAGCGCTTCGACGCGCGCGCTCTCTCGCGCGTCGAGCTCGATCGCCTCGCCGTCGCGCGCGGATTGAATCTCGGCTACGCGCATGCGCTCGACGACGTGATGGCCGAGCTCCCCGATCCGTTGCAGAAGTCGATCGCGAGCGCGCGTGCTGCGCACGGCGGCGATCGCGGCACCTGGAGCGTCTTCGTGCTCGGCACGACGCGCGAGCAGGCGGCGGTCGCCACGGCGGCGCAGGAGCACTTGCGCCATCACCGCGAGGAAGCTCCCGCGGTGCAGCTCTGGTCGCAGCTCGAGCGCATCGAGTTCCGCTACCTCAGCGACGAACGCGAACAGATCTACGGCGTGCGCATCGACGCCGTGCACGGCGCGCGCTGAGCGCGCGCAGACCTCACTCGAAACAACCCATGCACTGGAGTCCGACCATGAGAATCTCCTCCTACGCCTCGATCCTCTGCCTCGGCGCGCTCTTCGCGAGCTGCGCGTCCAACGGCGACCCGCGAGTCACTTCGCTCTGCGCGGCGCTCGACGAAGGCGACTACGCGCGCGTGCAGCGGGATCTGCCCGTGTTGAATGCGGAGAGCCAGGCCGAAGGCGTGCGCGTCGTCGATCACGGCCTCGACCTGGTCGAGATGCCGCCCGACGCTCCGGACGCCGATCTCACCGAGGTGCGTCGCCTGCTCGCGGCGCTCGATGTCCCGGGACCCCTGCAGACGCGCGTGGGCTTCGGCCGCGGTCTCGCCGCGATGAAGGACGGCGACGACGCCTCGGCGCGGATCCACTTCGAGACCCTCGTGCACACGAGCGACGCGCGGCCGAACGATCGGGCGACGGCCTTCTTCGCCCTCGCCGTTCTCGATCCCGATCCGGATGGCATGCCGAATCGCGCGCACTGGGCGCAGTACCGGAAGTTGACCAACCAGGGAGCCGAGGGCGTCGAGCCCGAGCTGCTCGCCAAGGTCGAGAGCGCGCTCGGCGGCGCAGCGGGTGAGACGCTCGCGACGAAGCGCGACCTCTGAGCGGCTGAGCATGAGACGAGCAGCCAGCCTCTCGGATCTCTGCTGGCGCAGCGCCTGACGGCGCTGCAGTTCGTTCGTGAGCAGTCCTTGCTCACGCTCCGAGCCGCGGAAGACGAGCAGGGGCTGCGCGGACGCGGGGGGGCGGACTAGAATCCGCGCTCCCCGCGATCCCCGTGCCGCCCATGCCCTGCCTCCGCTTCGCGCAGCGCTCGCTCGCGCTGCTCGCTCTCTGCACTGCGACCCTCACCGCTGCTCTTGCGTCGGCGCAAGAGCTGCGGATCCACACCTTCCACGTGGACCAAGGGCATGCCGCGTTGATCATCGGTCCGACCGGGCGGACCCTCCTCGTCGACGGCGGCGAAGACGGCATGGGCACCGCGGTCGTCGTGCCCGCGCTGCGCGCCCTCGGCGTGACGCGCCTCGACGCGATGGTCGCGTCGCACTATCACTCGGATCACATCGGCGGCCTCGATGAGGTCGTCGACGCGGGGTTCCGCCCGACGGTGGCCTACGATCGCGGCACCTTCGGCAGCATGCCCTCGACGACGGCGTTCAACCGCTACGTCGCGCGGGTGAGCAGCGTGCGAACGGCCATCACTCCGGGAACGGTGATCGACCTCGGCGGAGGTGCCACCGCGCGCTGCGTCGTCGTGAATGGCAACGTGCTCTCGCGCCCGGCCGTCGACATCTCGGGCTCCGCGCAGTTCGAGAACAGCGCTTCGGTGGGGCTGCACGTCGAGTACGGGAGCTTCGACTTCTGGGTCGCCGGCGATCTCACCGGCGGCGGCAACGGCACGACGGACGTCGAGAGCGCGGTGGCTCCGGTCGTGGGTGATCTCGATGTCTACTTCGTGCATCACCACGGCTCGAACACCTCGACGAACGCGACGTGGATCGCGACCACCGCGCCCGAGGTCTCGATCGTGAGCTGCGGCTCGAACAACCCCTACGGCCATCCGACGACGACGACGGTGAATCGCATCGTCGCGCGCTCGCGGGCGACCTTGCTGCTCGGCACCACCGAAGGCACCGGCAACATCGGCCCCGTCGTCACCGGCCAGAACCTGGAGCTCGCGACCGACGGGGCGAAGTACCGCATCTCCTGGCCCGGGCGGCGCGCGACCGAAGTCATGTGCGACGAAGGCGCGGTGGCGCCCCTCGGGGCCGGCGAGGTCGTCGTCACGGAGCTCCATCCCGATCCCACCGCGGTCGTCGATGCGGATGGCGAGTGGATCGAGCTCGGCGGTATCGCGAGCGGAGCGCGGCAGACGCGCGGCCTCGCCGTGCACGGGCAGACCGAAGGGCTCGCTTTCACGATCGGAACGCCGTTCCTGCTCGCGGGCGATCACTACCTCGTGATCGCGCGGAACGGCTTCCCCGCCGAGAACGGCGGCGTGCAGGCGGACCTCGTCCTGCCCTTCGGCTCCTTCGACCTCGCGAACTCGAGCGACGTCGTCGAGCTGCGCTCGAGCGGCGGGAGCGTGCTCGATCGCGTCGCTTACGGCAGCAGCGGTTGGGGTTGGAGCGCGGGGCGGAGCGCGGAGCGCATCGATCGCAGCGCCGCTGCCGCGGCGGCGAACTTCGCGAGCGCGGTCAACCTCTACGGCAGCGGTGATCGCGGCACGCCCGCGGCGGAGAACAGCGCCAACGTCTCCAACGCGTACTTCGCCGTCGAAGGAACACGCGCTCCGGGCGGCATCGTCTCCTACCGCTTCTACTCGCCCGCCGACGTGGGGCGCCTCTACACCATGGCGAGCTCGGCAGGCTACTTCCCGGGCTTCTTCTTCGGGGGCGCCTACGTGCGCTTGAACCCCGACGTCGTCTTCGACCTCACGCTGCTGATCCCCGGCATGAGCGGCGTCGTTCCCGCGAACGGTCGCGCGCGCGTCGATGTTCCGCTGCCGCCCGACCCGCTGCTCTCGGGATTCACCTTCTACTCGATGGCGTTCGCGTGGACGGTGGAGAGCGGCGGGGCGCCGCTCGTGCGGAGTTTCTCACCGCTGGTCACGACCGCGGTCCAGTAGCACCCTCGCGAGCAAGATCCGGGTCGAATCCGTTCCTGCGCCGCGCGAAGCTGAGCGCGAACCCGACGGAGGAACGCACCCGATGCACGCCGACTACGAGCGCGTCGCCGAGGCGATTCGCTGGCTCGAGCAACACCGCGCCGAGCGACCGAGCTTGGACGATCTCGCGCATGCGCTGCGGACTTCGCCGTTCCACCTGCAGCGGACCTTCCAGCGTTGGGCGGGCCTCTCGCCGAAGCGCTTCCTCCAGCTCCTCGCGCTGGGCGATGCGAAGCGCGCGTTGGCGCGCGGCGCGAGCGTGCTCGACGCCGCGCATCACGCAGGGCTCTCCACGCCTTCGCGTTTGCACGATGCGTTCGTCTCGATCGAGGCGATGAGCCCCGCCGAGTGGCGCGCAGGCGGGGCTCGGCTCGCGCTGCGCTGGGGTCTCGGGCGCTCGCCGTTCGGCTCCTTCGCCGTGGCGTGGAGCGAGCGCGGCGTCTCGGCGCTCGCGTTCGCCGCGGAGGAGCGCTCCCGCGAGAACCTGGCCGAGGCGCTGCGCGCGAGCTGGCCGGCCGCGCGATGGCGTCGCGACGACGAGGGCGTCGGCGCCTTCGAAGCGCGGCTCGCCGGCGCGGCTTCGGGAGAGCCTCTGCGCCTGCACGTTCGCGGCACGAGCTTCCAGGTGCAGGTCTGGCGGGCCTTGCTCTCGCTGCCGAGCGGCGCGGCGTGCAGCTACGCCGAGCTCGCGCGGGCCGTGGGAGCGCCGCGTGCCGCGCGCGCCGTCGGGACGGCGGTGGGGGCGAACCCCGTCGCGGTCCTGATCCCGTGTCATCGCGTGCTGCGCTCGACCGGGGCGCTGGGGGGCTATCGCTGGGGGCCGGACCGCAAGCGCGCGCTGCTCGCGTGGGAAGCGGCGCGGGAAGAGCGGGACGCGGAGGCGCAGAGCCGCTAATCTGCTGCGCCAACTCCGGCCGCCCGCTTCATGCCCTCCCGCAAGAGCTTCGTCCTCCGCGACGCCGTCCACGGCGACATCTATCTGACCACCGAGGAGCGTCGCATCCTCGACACGCCGGAGATGCAGCGCCTGCGCGGCATCAAGCAGCTCGCTTCGGCCGATCTCGTCTATCCGTGCGCGCGGCACACGCGCTTCGAGCATTCGATCGGCACGCTGCACATGGCGCAGCAGATGATCGACGCGATCAACCGCAACGCCGAGCAGGAGCCCGCGCGCTGCCTCGGCATCGGCCCGGAGGAAGCGCGGATCGTGCGCGCCTCCGCGCTGCTGCACGACATCACGCACATCCCGTTCGGGCACAACATCGAGGACCAGACGCGGCTCTTCGAGCGCCACGACACGGCGCCGCGCTTCCAGGCGATGCTCGGCCTCTCGACCGGCGTCGGGCGCGTGCTCTCCGAGCTCCGCCTGCGCGACGAGGTGCTCGCGATCCTCTGTCCCGAGGGGACACCCGGCTTGCCCGCGGTCCCCGCCTCCTGGCGCCAGATCGTCTCCGACACGATCTGCTCGGACATCCTCGACTACCTCGCGCGCGACGCGTACTTCACCGGGCTCGATCTCACGTACGATCGGCGCATCATCAACTACTTCAAGATCGATCGCGCGACGCAGAAGCTCTACATCGACTGCGTGAAGCGCGGTCAGCTCCGCGAGGACGTGGTGAGCGAGATCGTGCGCATGCTCGAGGCGCGCTACTACTTCTCGGAGCGCGTCTACTACCACCACGCGAAGGTGCTCGCGGGCGCGGTGATCGCGAAGGCCGCGGAGCACGCGGTCACGAGCGGCGCGCTGAAGGCCGAGGACTTCTTCCACCTCTCGGACGAGATGGCGGTCGAGCGCCTCGCGAATGCTCGCTACGAGGATCCGCAGATCCGCCGCCGCGTGCAGCGCTTGATGGAGGGCTTCCGGCGGCGCGAGCTCCTGAAGCGCGTCTGCGTCTATTCCTACGCCGAGAACCGCGAGATCCAGGCCGAGCTCGTCGAGCTCTACTTCACGACGAAGGGCCTCGAGGCGCGCGCGCAGAAGGAGGCCGAGATCGCCGAGCTCGTGCGCATGGCGACCGGCGCGGAGGTCGAGATCGTGCTCTACTGCCCGGCGAAGAAGATGCAGCTCAAGGAAGCGCAGACGCACGTCTCGTGGCCGGGACAGGGGACGCTGGAGCCGCTCTCCAACTACGCCGAGTCGATCCCGCGCCTCTCCGACCTCGAGCGCTCGTACCGCAACCTCTGGAAGTTCTACGTGCTGGCCTCGACGCGCGATCGCGCCGTGCTGCGGCAGATCCAGCGCATCTGCGCGCAGGTCTTCCCGCGCGCGAAGAACGCCTACGAGATCCCCTCGTAGCGCCGCGCCATCGCGAGCTCGGCGGGGGCGATGCCCGCGAGCAGCGCGAAGAGGCGCTGGGGTGTTACCGCTGCAGCGCGAAGAAGCGCTGCGGTGTTACCGCTGCAGCGCGAAGAAGCGCTGCAGGCGCCTCATCCCTTCTTCGATGTTCTCGACGGGGGTTGCGTAGGAGAAGCGCACGTGGCCCGGTGCGCCGAACGCGGCGCCCGGCACCGCGGCGACCTCGGCCTCCTCGAGGAAGGCGAGGGCGAGCGCGGCGTCGTCCTTCCACATCCCGCCCAGGTGGGCCGAGAAGTCGGCGAGCACGTAGAAGGCGCCCTCGGGCTCGGGGCAGCGCACCCCGGGCAGGCTCCGCAGGCCGCGCACCATCGCGTCGCGCCGCGGCTCGAACTCGCGCTGCATGTGCGCGAGATAGGGGCCGCCGCTGCGGATCGCCTCCAGGATCGCGTGCTGCGTCGGGGTCGTGATGTTGCCGGAGATGTGCGAGAGCACGTCGGAGAGATGCCCCGCGAGCTTCTTCGGAGCCACGACGTAGCCCGCGCGCCAGCCGGTCATGCAGTAGGACTTCGAGAAGCCCGAGAGCAGGACCACGAGATCTTCGGCCGCGCCGCCGACGGAGAGCGGTGAGACGTGCTTCCGGCCGCCGAAGACCAGGTCCTCGTAGATCTCGTCGGAGAGCAGCCAGAGCCCGTGCTCGGCGCAGAACGCGACGAGAGCGGCGACTTCCTCGGCCGTGTACACGACGCCCGAGGGGTTGTTCGGCGAGTTGATGAGCAGCGCGCGCGTGCGCGGCGTCACGGCCGCGCGCAGCGCGTCGAGATCCGGCCGCATGCCCGGGCCAGGCTGCACGGCGCGGTAGGTCCCGCCGGCGATCTTCGCGGCCCACGGATAGGTCACCCAGTACGGCGCGATGCCGAGGACCTCGTCGCCGGGATCGAGGCAGGCGAGCAGCGCCAGATACACCCCGGGCTTCACGCCCGCCGTGAGGAGAACGCGGGCGGGGTCGATCGCGACGCCTTTCCTGTCCCCGAGGTATCGCGCGAGGGCCTGGCGCACTTCGACCAGGCCCGCGGTCGCGGTGTACTTCGTGTGGCCCTTCTCGATCGCCTCGATCGCCGCTCGACAGACCGGCGGCGGCGTCGGGAAATCGGGCTCACCGGCGCTGAAGCTCAGCACGTCGCGCCCTTGCGCTCGCATCGCCGCGGCCTTCGCGGCGATCTCGAGAGTGGCAGAGGGTTCGATCGCGGCAGCGCGCTGGGAAACGTTCATGCGGCCTTCTTCCGCCCGGGAAAGACCTACGAGGGGCAGGGAAAGCGCGGCAAGATACCAGAGCTGTCGCGGCGGCGCAGCGCGGCAGTCCGTAGCTCGAGGAGTCGGCGGAGCCAACCCCGGGGAAGACGGCTGCTCGCCCGCGCGTCCGTCGCGGCTTCGCCGCGCCCGGCGCGAGTGCCCTGCGCGCTCGCGATCGGCTCCGCGCGCTTCCCGCTCTCGCTGCCGCTCCCTGCGTTTCTCTCCGACTCTCTCTCTTCCTCACCCTCCGCGATCCATGGCCAAACCCCGGATGACCGTCGAGGGCAGCGTGCGCGAAGCCCTCGCCCGCCGCCCCGATTCCAAGACCACTGCGGCGCCTGGCCTCTGGAAGAAGGTCCTGCTGTGGGGAGGCGGCATCCTCGCGGTGCTCTCACTCCTCTTCTGCATCTTCGTCGTCAACGTCTTCGAGGGCAGCGCCGAGGGCTTCACGGCCTACATCCCGCGCGACGTGCACTTCTTCCTCCTGAAGAAGAACGTGGAGGATGACCTCGGCGAGGGGTACGAGCCGCACTTCCTCCCGCCGCTCCGCGACTCGCAGTTCTGGGCCGACTTCCGCGCGACCGGCGACTTCGAGCGCCGCGTCGTCGAGAGCGGGCTCGAGCGCTTCCTGGACGATGTCGTGGCCGAGCTCGAGAAGGCGCCCATCGATCTCGTGTTCAACCTCGGCGGACAAGAGATCGCCTTCGCCGGTCGGGCTCGTGAAAGCGCGGCGGCGTCGTCGGGAGAAGGCGCGTTCGACGACCTGCTCGCCGGCGCCCAGTTCGCGCTGCACCTGCGCGTGCGCTGGAAGACGAAGCTCGCCTACCGCGGTGTGCAGTGGGGCTTCGCGAGCTCGTTCGCGCCGGGGCTCTCGATCGAGCCGGTCGATGACCACTTCGTGCTGAAGGGCATCTATCACGGTCGCGATCTGCTGCTCTGGCGCTTCCTCGACATGGTCGTGGTCGCGAACGACGCGACCTACCTCGCCGAGATCCAGAAGCTCACCCGCGAGGCCGGCTCCTCGCGGGACTCCTTCCGCGCCGGCAACCTCGACTACCAGATGATGGAGCGCGAGCGCGCCTCCGAGGACGAGGACGTCAGCGAGGCCTTCTTCATCTTGCGGCCGCGCGGGGTCATGGCCGCGCTGGGCCTGGTCGATCCGATCCCCGCGCCGCCCGAGGCGCCGACGTCGACGCTGGTCGGGCGCTTCATCGGCCAGATCTTCTCCAGCGAGCTCGTGGACAAGGTCTCCGGCTATCTGCGCGCGAGCCGCGATCCGCTGAGCCTCGGCACGGGCTACTCCGGTCTGCGCCTGCGCGGTCAAGTGCAGTTGAAGGACGTGAAGGACGGGGAGGGCACGGGGATCGATTCGCCTTCGAACATCGAGAAGGACCGCGAGGCCTTCCTGAAGGTGAAGCTCGACGACTCGCTTTCGGTGCCGCCCGTCAGCCAGGACGACATCGAGAAGTCGATCGCGACCTATGCCGGCATCCTGCCCGACGACGTCGCGCTCTTCGCTTATCTCGCAGGGGATCTCTCGGGCCTCTTCCATCTCGTCGAGCGCAGCTTGGCGCCCAGCGGAAAGCCCGGCGAGGACTGGGACCGCGAGGAGATCAACCGCGTCTTCCACGCCGCGATCACGGGGGACAGCAACTTCGGCGGCTACAACCGCGCCGTCGAGGCGCTGCGCTCGCGCCGCATGAACGAGCTCCCGCAAGAAGCCGCGCGCCTCGCGCGGCAGTACGCCGAATCGGTGGGCCGCGCCAGCGATGCCGCGTTCCTCGAGAAGCGCACCGAGCTGCAGCAACGCGCGCTGGAGAATCAGCTCCCTCGGCCCATCGTTCTCGACGGCGAGGATGGCGATCTCGGTCTGCGAAAGCTGCTCGACCGTCTCGCCCAGCTCTTCGCCAAGGACGGCGATGGTCGCGGGATGTTCGTGCTGCGCCAGAACGACTATCCCGACATGCGCCAGCAGAACGCGAGCGAGTCGAGCGAGCAGATCCCCAGCTTCTATCGCCCGCAGGATGCGGCTCCCGTTTGGGCGTTCGTGTTTTGGATCGAGGAGCGCTCGCCCGAGGAGGTGCGCGATACGGTGGCGACCTTCCTCCAGCAGCTCCGCTTCTCCGCCGACCCGAACGACACGGCGCGCTCGCTCGACGTGCACGTGACGAGCGAGGTCGCGGGCCAGCACACGCTGAAGGAGTACTGGCACCCGAGCATCCCGGGCCCGGGCGAGATCGTGACGGCGGTCGTGCCCTTCTACGAAGAGCAGCAGATCGAGAAGCGCGCGGATGAAGCGCGAACCTCGCGTCGCTCGCGCGGGCGCAAGGTGAGGAACGACATCCACCTCTTCGTCCTCGCGAACCACATGATGCTCGCCCAGGACATCGCTCAGGCGGCGATCCTGCCGGCGCGCACGCGTGCGAACAGGATGGCCCGGCCGCGCCTCGACGCGAACCCGATCTTCGACACCATGCTGCGCCGCGAGCTCGACTCGGAGCGACGTTCGAGCCTGTTCGCGTATTGGAGCGGTGTCGAGCTCGGGGAGATCGCGAAGCAGCGGCTCACCTCCGAGGCCGAGCTCGAGCTCGCGATCCAGGCCGAGCTCGACAACCCCGCCGAGCAGCGCCGTCTCTTCCAGCGCGCGTGCGAGGAGCTCTCCCTCGGCCACATCTACCGCGACAACCTCCCGCTCGAGCGCCTCTGGAAGAGCGTCCCACCGGAGAAGGAGTCCGCGCTCGATCAGCGCATCGACCAGCTGCGCCGCGAAGCGCAGCGCGAGCTCGTGCCGCGGACGAAGCTGATCCTCGAGCGAAGAGCGGGCTACGCGCGGCTCGTACCGCACGGGATGCTCTCGGTGCTCGCGGTGAGCCGCGACCCGCTGAAGGTCGATTTCCAGCTCTTCGCCGGGATCGACCTGCGCCCGGCCCACGATTGATGGGTTTGGCCGGGCCGCTCGGCCTTCCGGGGCGGGTTCCGCGCGACCGGACCGCAAATTTCGGTCGGCTCCTTCCCCCGGCGCGAACGATCGCTACAATCCCCGCCCTTCCCGCGCGCGGGCCTGGCTCGCGCGCGTGGAACTCCCGAGCCGGGGTGGCGGAATTGGCAGACGCACCAGCTTGAGGGGCTGGCGGGACCTAGTCTCGTGGGGGTTCAAATCCCCCCCCCGGCATCGCGCTCGATCCGAGCGCTGTGATATCGAAGAGCCTGCGATACCGAAGAGCCTGTGATACCGAAGAGCCTGTGATACCGAAGAGGTGGTGCGATCGAACACCGCCGTGGCGAGGATCGATCGTCGCCTCGAGAAACACCGAAGGCCGCTCTCGCATCGCGATGCGAGAGCGGCCTTCGGTGTTTCTCGCGCTTCGATCTTCGTCCGAAGACGCGCGGAGGTCGGTGGCGGTCTGAAGGCGCCACGCGTGCGATCGCCGGAGCGATCGCACGCGCGGGCGTTCATGCGGCCTTCGAGATCACTGGATGATCGTCGTCAGCGCGCGCGAGGTCCCGATCGGGAGCGCGAAGGGCAGCGTGAGATCGAGGTCCCAGTCCTGGAAGGTGATCTGGCCGCCGAGCAGCGTCGGATCGAGCGGGATCGCGGCCGGGAAGCTCGCGGTGCCCGCACCGGAGGTCGGCAACGCGACATTGAGCGCTCCGCCCAGCACGTAGACCTCGCCGGCGGGATTCCCGCCGAGGAGCCCGAGGTTGATCGCCGGGTTCAGCGGCAGGAAGTCGCCGACGAGCAGGGTGAGCGCGTTCGGCTTCAAGCCCGAGAGCTCGAGCGCGAAGCCGGTGCTGCCGATGCAGGGGCAGCCGTTCGCCCCGAGCAGCGGCGTGCCCGAGTTGGTCGGCGCCGCGACACCGTAGGGGACGAATCCACCGTTGCCGTTGAGAGCGCGGATGCGGAGGTCATCGACGGTGAGGGGCGTCAGCGTCGCGTTGTTCACGACGAACTCGCGGTAGCCCAGGTACACCATGCCCCGCCCGACCTGCGTGGTGCCGGTGAAGAGCTGGCCGTCGGAGACGCCGACCGTGCCGCCGAAGCGGGCGAAGACCTGGCCGCGGCAGACCGAGATCGAGAGGCGCTGCCAGCCGTCATTCACGCCGGTCTGGATCTGGATCGCCGCGAGCACGTTGGCGGGAGTGTTAGAAATCGCGCCCCAGCCACCGTCGTTGTGGTCGACGAGGTAGAGCATTCCCGCGGCGGGAGAGAAGCTGCCGTCGCCGATCTGGTAGATCCACGAGACGCCGGTGTTGCCGTTCGCGGTGAGAGCACCGAGGCCTGCACCCGGATCGGGATCGTTGAAGAAGGTGTCACCGGTGCCCATGACCCCGAACGCCCAGGTCTCGCGCATCGGGGGGACGTTGCCGGTCGGGTGAGCCGTGGACTGCAGGTAGAACCAGCCTTCCGCCTTCACCGCATCGAAGGGCTGCGACTGCAGCGTCGAGCCATTGCCGCCGCCGGAGGTGTCCCAGGCGACCATCGCCTGGCCGCCCTGAGGCGAAGCCGGAAGCGCCGTCGGGTTGTTTCCGCCCGAAAAAGTCGGGTCGATGATCACCGGCTCCTTGAAGCTGCCGTTCCAGTTGGGCGCGTTGCTGCCCAGGATCAGCGCATCGAAGTTCTCGTTGTAGTTGATGATCGCGGAGGCGTTGTTGTTCGCGCCGGGCGTCATCGTGAGCAGAGCGAAGTCGCGGTTGTTGTCCGAGTCGTAACCGTCGCTCACGCGCGCCCACGACGTTTCGTGCAGGTCGATGCTCTGGTGGTTGCCCCAGATGCCCTCGCCCTCCGCGCGGCCCGTCGGGAACGTGCCGGGGTTCTCGTTCTTGTTGCGCTCGTAGACCAGGGAGTCGTGGATGACATCGAGGTTGTCGCGCAGGCTGATCGTCTCCTGATCGTTCTCGAGCAGGTTCGTCGTGCCGACCACTTGCGTGACGTTCGGTACCAACGCCGAGCCGGCCACGAAGTAGCCGTTCGCAGGGATGAGACCGCTCAGCACGAAGTCGGGGTTGTTGTCGGGCACCGTGGAGCCGTCGGCGCACTCGATACGCCAGCCGGTGATGTCGATCGGGAACGGCGTGCGGTTGTAGAGCTCGACGAACTCGCGGTCATCCGTGCCGCTGTCGTCGTACTGGAACTCGTTGATCACGATCGGCGGCAGGATGATCTGCCCGCGGATCTCACCGCCGGGGAACGTGCCGCTGTGCACGTTCACGTAGAGGCCCTCGCTGCGCAGGTTCGCGACATCGGCGGCGCTGAGGACGCCCGAGCCGGTCCAGTTGTCCGGACCACCGGTGAGGCCGAAGACCACGGGGCCATTGACGCCGAACGCGCCGCGGTGCACGTGCGCCGCCACCGCGCCGACGACGCCGGTCGTCGTGACCGAGACGCTGAGCGTGTTGGTCGAGGCGTCGAAGATCAGCGAGCCCGAGCCGGTGGCGGTGCTCGAGTTCGGCGGCACTTCTTGGGCGCCGTTCATGTTGTAGGAGATGTAGCGCGACTGGGCGCTGGCGCCGCCGGCTAGCAGACCGAGGGCGGCGAGGGCCGCGAGGGCCTTCGGTGCGGTGTGGAACAAGGGGACCTCCGGAGAGCTGAAAGGACGAACTCCGCGCTCCGTACACGCGCCGACCGACCGACGAGCGCAAGGGCAGCCCGTGGCGGGTGAAGCGGCGAGGACGGCAGGCGGGAGGGCACGAGATCGTACCCGTCGCGGGGGATCTGGGCGCCCCTAAAGTGGGCAACGAAGCCCTAGGACGAAGGCCGGCGTGCGGCGGTTCCCTGACGAGCGGGCGGAGCCGTGGATCGGCAGGTAGGATCCCGCGCTCCGATCTCCCGTGCCATCGCCGATGAGTTCAGGTTCCGCCATTCGCTTCTTCGCCTTCACCGTCGGCTCCCTCCTCGGTCTCGCGGCCTTGCTCGGGCTGAGTGTCGCGGGCCTGCGCACGCAGCTCTGGTTCCCCATCTCGGCGGCGGCGGCCGCGCTGAGCTGGGTGCTCTTCGCTCCTTGGCGACGGAAGATCGGCCTCCTCGATGTGAACGCGGCCCAGATGTGCGCGGCGACCTGGGTCTGCGCGCTCCCCGGTGCGCTCTTGGTGGTGCCGTGGGTCATGCGCGAAGGCGCGGCCCAATCCGGCCTGCTGCCTCTCGCGCTCACCGCGCTCGGCGCGGCGCTCGTCGGCGGCGCGACCGCCGCGGCGCTCTCCGGATGGTCGCGGGGACCGAGCGCGTTTCCCTTTCCGAGTGGCCAAGCCGTCGCCGAGGTCATCGAGGCACCGCGCCGCGGGCGATTGCCGCGCGCCGCGCTGCTGAGCGGGACGGCGCTCGGGGCCTGGGCCGCGCTCTCCTGCGGGGGACTCTGGCCTCCGCAGGCGCGCGATTCCTGGGGCGAGCTGCGCGTGCTGAACCTCGGGCAGGCCCTGGGCGCCGACGCCTCGATCCGCGTCGACTTGCTCTGCTCCGCGGCGGCGTTGGCGCTCGGGATCTTCGTCGGTGCTCGCGGGCTCTTGCTCGCCGCGGCTGCTTTCCTCGCCGGCACGGTGTGGGCTCCGCACGCGCTCGAACGCGGCTGGATCCGCTTTCCGTCGGACGCCCCGGCGTGGCTCGCGCCCTTGGCGCTCGGCTTGCTCGGTGGCGCCGCCGTCCTGGCCGTGCTCGGCGGACTGCGCGGCGCGGGCTGGGACACCGTGCGGCGCGGCGTGAGCTGGAGCGTGCTCGCCGCGCTGGCGCTCGCCGCGTTCGCCGCGAGCGCATACTTCACTCCCGTCGTCGAGCCGCTGACCGCCTACCGCGCGGGTCGCGTCCTTCCGGAGGCGTACTTCCAGCTCGAAGAACGCGATCGCAGCGGCGCCTTCACCGCTGCCGTGGTCGAGGGTCCGCTCGAGCGGCGCTCGCTCGGCGACCACGTGCCGCGCCGCGGCGCCGAGCCCATCCTCCTCGACCTCGCCGACGGCGTTCGCGCGGAGCTCACGCTCTATCCCAGCGAAGTCGCCGATCCGTCGTTGCCCCTCGAGCTGGGGCGGCATTTCCGCGTGAACCCGCCCGCGCTGCGTGAGCCGGGTCGCTTCCTGCTCTTCGCGCCGCGTATCGCACGGATCTACGAAGAGGAGGAGCTCGTGCTGTCGGCGTGGGAGCGCGTCGCCAGCGTGGACGGCAAGAGCCTGCGTCCAGGTTGGAATGCGCTGCCCGCTGGACCGGGGATCGCCGAGGGAGCGGGACTCTTCCTTCTCGGCCGCGAGCCGATCGATGCCGAGCCGCTGCGTTTCCTCGCGAAGCCGTGGACATGCATCGTGGGTCTCGAGTTGCCTGCCGGCGTGCGAGCGGAGCTGCTGCGAACGGAGGGCGTCCCACTGGATCAACCCGCCCGAGTGCGCGACGACGCCGGGGTCCAACTGCGCCTGTTCCATGAGCGCGACGGTCGCACGACGGAGCTCGCGCGCCTCGATGTCGGCAAAGGGGTCCCGTTCTGGACGCCATTCGCCGTGCCGGCGAACGCGGCGGCGGGGACGCCGGAGTTCCACGTGATCTGCGGGCCGAACTCCGTTCCGCCCGGGAAGAGCTCCCAGCCGACGGCCAGCGTGTTTCGACGCTGGGAGCAGCATCGCTTCCTGCCCCTCGGGGCCGGCCGCATCGGAGGCGAACCCGGCGCCCTGCTCGGTCTCTTTCGCGAGCGCCCGATCAGAGCCTCTCGGCACGATCGTCCGCTCGAGGGGCTCGTGGTCGAGCTGCCCGAGAAGCGCTGGGGCTCGGCGGCGCCGACGCGTGTCGCGCTGGAACTCCCGAACGGTCGGGTTCGCGCGGGCGAAGCGCTCGAGGGAGTGTCGGCCTTCGCGGCTTGCCCGCGCGAGCTCGAGTTCGGAGTGCGCCTCGTCGAGGTTCAGGAAGGCTCGACGTGGCGCGACGCCTTCGAGATCGTGCTGCGGCCCTCTGATGCAGGTGCCACCGCAGGCGCCGAGGTGGCTACGGCGCTCGTCGATGTCGCGGAGGCGACCAACGTTCCCCTGCGTTGGCGAGGAACGGATGGGCGCGAGCACCAAGCGCTGCTGCAGCGCAGCCGAGGGAAGCTGTTCCCGGGGCGCTATCCCTCGGGGCGCGCCGACGAAGCGCGGCTCGCCTTCCTCGTGCCCGGCATCCGCTGCGTCGCGCTCGAGGACGGCGACCTCGCCTCGAATACGCCCCCGCGGCTCAGGGTCGAGCAGCTCCTCGCGCCTTCGGCGCGAGCGGAGCTGGGACGCGTCCGGATCGAGGCGGATGGTTCCTGGCGCGCGCTGTCAGCGTCCGGCGGCTTGATGGTGCATGCCGCCGACCGCCGGTTCGAGCCGCGCTTTCTGGTCCCCGGCGCCTACCTCTCCGCGGGTGAGTTGCAGGTCCTCGAGCCCGCCGCAGGCGCCCTCCGCAACCTGCACGAGCGTCGCGGTCTCGGCCCCGAGCTCGCGCCGGGCGTGTGCACGAACGATCGCGGCCAGCAGGTCGAGCTTCCGGCGGCGATCCCGGAGGGGGAGCTGTATTCGGTCGCGCCCGGCGTCTTCGTGGCTGGAACGACAGCGGAGACGACGACGGCCGCTGCCCCGTCGCTCGCGGGCGCGCTGCGCTCGGCGCTGCTCGCGCTCGCCGTGGCCGCGCTCGCCGCGGTCGCGAGCCTGCTGATGGCCGGCGTCGGCGAGCTCCTGCCGTGGACCGTGCTCGGCGCGGTCGCCGCCGCGGGCCTCCATCAGCTCGGCGCGACCGCGCTCGCGGGACCGCTCGCCGCGTTCGCCGGAGTAGTCGCCGCCTCGCACGCGGCCGATCTCGGTCGAGATCTCCGCACGGGAGGCATCGTCGGCGCACCTGCCGCGAGCCAGATCCGCTTGCGCTTGATTCTGGGGCTCGTCGCGCCCGCCGTCGTGGTGCTCGCCGTGGGCTGGATCGCCTGGAACCATCCCTACCTCCATTCGCCGCGCGCCTTCGACTTCGAAGCCCTGACGCGGCGCATGTCCGATCTGCCGGAGCTCTACTTCTCCACCCCGCGGCTCGCGGCGGGCGCGCTCGCGGGCGGCGCCGCGGCGCTCGTCGGGTTCCCGGGGCTCGGCGTGCTGGCCGGCCTGGGGCTGCTCCTGCCGCAAGGACTCGCGCTCACGCTCGGCTTGGGCGCTCTGCTCCGCGTCGTCGCCGATCGCTTCTTCGCCGGCGGCGACGTGCGGAGCTGGTTGCTGCCCTTCGCGGCGGGCCTGCTCCTCGGCGAGGTCGGGGGCGCGCTCGGCGCCGCTGCCTGGCTCGAGCTCTCGCGCCTGGGAGTTTGAGCGATGGCCGGCATCGCCCTGCGTCGCCGCGAGGCGCAGATCGACCACGGTCTCGGAGGGGCGTTCTGGATCCTCGGGACCTGGCGCCTCCTCGAGGTCGTCGCCAGCGAGGGGGCACTTTGGCCGAGCGAGTTGCGCGATCGCGCCGCGCTCTTCCTCGGCCTCGCGTTCCTCTTGGTCGGATGCGCGGCGCTGCGCCGCGCGCGGCAGGTCTGGCGCGAAGAGAGCGCCGAGGACGAAGCGCGCCTGCACGCGTTCCTGCGCCAAGCCGCGACGGACTTGCGCGAGCAAGCCGCTGCGCCCGAGGCGCTGCGCGCCGCGGAGCTCGAGGCCTGGATCCGGCGGCGCTTCGAGCCTTGCCGCGAGCGCGCGAACTGCGCTTCGCACGAATCGCCGCGCATCGCCGCGGCCCGACGGCGCGAGCTGGCGAGCGCCGAGGAAGCGCTGCGCGGCACACGCGCGGCACTCCTCGACGGGGACGAGTTCCGAGCGCGTCGCGCGCTCGAGCTCGCCGCCGCGCAGCTCGCGCGCGCGGCCGAGCCCGACGGAGAGGCTGAGCAGAGCTCGAGCCCCTAGCAGCCTGTTGAAGAAGTGCTTCGAGGCTGGAAACGATGCATCGGGCGTCTCGCCAAGGCGCAGGAACCGGCGCTGAAGCGGGTGTTTCAGCTAGGTTCCGGCAACGCAGGCGAGGCGACCGAGGCGCGTTCTCCAGCCCGGATGACTTCTTCAACAGGCTGCTAGCCTCTCCGATGTGTCATGGCGCAGCGCCTTGATGGCGCTGCTGCCCGTGCGCGAGCCCTGCTTGCTCCGTCTCCGAACCTCAGCGCGCGGGCGGTGCCTCCAAGCGCAGCGCCACCGCATCGACGAGGCCGCGGCAGGCGTGGATGCGCCTCGTGCAGACGAGCCCCGCGGCCGCGATCTCGGCCTCGATCTCTCGCCACGGGATCCAGGCTTCGCGCTCTTTCTTCTTCTTCCTCACGCCGAGCCAGCGCCGCAGCGCGCGCGTCACGTCCTTCCAGGTGTGGTGCGGCGAGTAGACGGCGACGAGGGGCCCTCGCGTCACCCGCGCGAGGGCGCGCAGGACCTCGACGCGCTCGGCGGGTTCGAGGAGCTGGAGGAAGCGCAGGCACACCGCCGCATCGAAGCACTTTCCGCGGAAGGGCAGCGCGAGCACGTCCGCCGCCGCCAACGGGATCGCTCGATCTCGCGCTCGGCGCGCGGTCGCGGGGATCGCGCGCAGCATGTCGACCGAGCGATCGACGCCGCAGGGGCGCCAGCCGGCCGTCGCGAGGAGCTCGAAGAGGCGGCCCGTGCCGCAGGGCAAGTCGAGCACGCGCGCGCCCGACGGCAGCGGCTCGAGCGCTCGCCGCACGGCGCGCAGCACGCGCGCGTTCGAGCGGCGGCCGGCGAAGTCGGCGTAGCGCAGGTCGTAGCGCGCGACGAGGCGCGGGTCGGAGTACTTCGAGCGGAGGCGCTCCATCTCAACGCGGCGCCGACGATCGACGCGGGGACCCGGAGCTAGCGAGCGGCACCTGGTGGAGCATCGAAGGAGCGTAGCGCAGCACACCGATCTCGCGCGAGCGCACTCTGCGCCAACGTTGCGCGAAGTGGGCCGTACTGGGGTGGCCGCCCGTTCCGCCGCGTTCGCGCGGTGGTCTTGGACTTCCTCGCGCTGCGGCGCCGTGCTCCCGAGGTGGAGCAGGCGTTCCGCCGCGGTAGGATCTCCGCCCTTCTGGCTAACGAACCCAAGGACTCCGCATGTTCGCTCCGCGCCGCAACTTCCTCCCCGCGAGCCTCGCTCTGCTGCTCGCCGCCACCGCCGCTCCGGCGGCCGTCGCCGCGCCGCACGGCTGGCTCGGCGTCACGTTGAACAACGCCGAGCAGGGACCGCTCTCCGTCGAAGAGGTGATGGAGGGCGGGCCGGCCGCGAAGGCCGGCGTGAAGGCGGGCGACATCATCGTGAGCTGGAATGGCGCCAAGGTGGCGAACCTCGATGATCTGCGCGCCTTCCTCGAGAAGACCAAGGCCGGCGACGAGGGCTTGCTCGGCCTGCGCCGCGGCGACAAGGAAGTCTTCGCCAAGGTCGTTCTCGGCGATCGCGCGAAGGCGCTCGAGGAGATGGGCGAAGGCGAAGAGGTCGAGGAGGTCGCCGAGATGGAGATCGATCTCGACGACGTCACCGATGAGGTGGCCACACAGGACGAAGCCGTGGAGATTCGCCCGGCGCACCAGCCCGGCGGCGCGTTCCTCGGGGTGCGCTTGGAGCCCGCCGAAGGTGGGGTCGCGATCTCCTCGATCGTCGACGGCAGCCCCGCGCAGCGCATCGGCATCAACGCCGGTGAAGTGATCCGCAGCATCGACGGTCAGGCCGTCGAGACCGCCGAGCAGGTCGTGAAGGCCGTGCAGGCGAAGAAGCCCGGCGATCGCATCGAGCTCAAGACCACGAGCGCGGACGGCGAGTTCACCTACGTGTTCCCGCTCGGCACGGCTCCGGCGGCTCCGGATGCTCCTCGCGGGATCCAGGTCGTGCCGGGGGCTCCGATGGCACCCGCGGCTCCTCTGCGCCCGCGCATCGCAAGCCGCGGTCCCGTCGCTCCGAGCACGACGCCCGCTCCTCACGGGGACATCGCCCCGGGCTCGGCACATCCTGACGCGCACGCGCAGCACGAGATCGCGGTGCTGCGAGCCGAGATCGCGCGGCTCCACGCCGAGATGGCCGAGATGAAGGCGATGCTCGCGGAGATCCACGCGCGCCTGAAGAAGTGATCCGCGCCGCGAGGCGTTCCGAGTCGCGGGCGCGCCCCCCCCCCCAGCGGGGAGGGGGGGGGCCGCCGTTTAACGCAGGGGAAGCCCCCGGGC